>JAPLGT010000147.1:0-5140 GCA_026390035.1 Chloroflexota bacterium | reverse complement strand
TCAAATTCTTTTGGGACGCGGACGAGCGCCGACAAGCGCGGAAAAAGCAAAAATCTTTTGGTTTTTCCGCGTACATCCGCGAAAATCCGCGTCCAATTGGGGTTCTCTGCGGGCTTAGCGCTAAAAGCTTGGAAACCACGATGGTGATAAAAATATAAAAAAGCAACTTATGCGGTATTGCGAAAATAACTATTTACTGGTTCATCGGTTGTGTTTATCACCATCCTAATTTTTACAGCGCTGCGAACAGAAATCGGCACGCCAATTCTGTCGAGTCTGGCCAACCCAGTCAATAGATCTGCAGATGGATGCAGCAGCCCCCACATTTGAGCAACTTACATAACAATCATCAATCGTCCGCCTGCCAGGCTGTCACTCGGTTGCGGCCGGCATGTTTGGATGCATACATGGCCTCGTCAGCCCGGCGCAGCAGTTCATCCAGGCTCACGCCAGGATCACCACCCGAATCAGCCACACCCAAACTGGCGGTAATCGACATCCCGGAGAGATCATCCTTGAGCGCCTCGATCACCCTGCGCAGCCGCTCAGCAATCACTAATGCGTCACGCAGCGAGGTTTCTGGCATGGCCAGCACAAATTCTTCACCTCCAAAACGTGAAAAAATATCGGCAGGACGCACCAGGCTCTTACAGGCCGCCACCACCTTTTGAAGCACCAGATCACCTTTGACATGTCCATACGTATCATTGATCTGTTTGAAATGATCCAGATCCAGCATCAGGATTGAAAGCGAGCGGGCCGTTCGTTGGGCCTGTTCGATGTAGGTATGCGCCATCTCGTAAAAATAACGCCGGTTATAACTGCCCGTCAGAGGATCGCTGATCGCTAATTCATTCAGACGAATTTCATCAACTTTTTGGCGGGTTATGTTATACAGCGTTATAAGCGAGCCAATCGCCTCACCTGAATTACCCGCCAATAACGAAATCGTCAGCCGAAAATACATGGCCGGCTGCCCTCCCAATATCAGTTGAACATCTTGCTTGCCTCCAGCCCAGGCCTGGTAAGCCTCCGGCAGCCATTCTTTCAGCACCATACCCGCCGCATGGCCCTGCAGCTGTGCTTCTGTACGCCCGAGGGCTTGCTGCGCTGCCGCATTACTGAAGATGACCAACCCATCCACGTCTGTTACAAGCACACCATCCAACATATTTTTGATGATCAGATCCGAGGCCACCGGCAGTAAATAAAATGTGTTGAAGCGCAGTGTAGCCCAGCCAAAGAAAATCACCGCAAATAAAATACTGAAGGCTGGCTCATCAACATAAGGCAATGGATTCCAGCCAAACACATCCGATAAAATACTCACCACCAGCGGGATCGAGATCCCTACCAGTAAAAGACCTGTTTGCCGACGCAGCGCGTCCTTTGAACGCAAAAAAGCCCGCACCAGTAAAACCAGGCTGCCTGAAGCCAATAAATAAGTGAGGGCGAGCTGAATTGGAAAGAACTGGCCCATCACCTGAACCGGGTAACCATTGACCATCGCGACCGTCCACATCTGGTGATGAAGATGATTGCCAATCGAAAGCAATGTGACCGCGACCTGTACCGGCAGCACCGAAATCAAAACCGCCCGGGGAACACTCTTCAATCGCAGGCTAAATTCCAGCGAAAAAAAGAACAGGGCGGTCAGGGTATTTAAGATTGCAAAGGGCATCAAACGCCACAAGATCTCTTTCAAAAATAGACTGGCAGAAAAAGTATCCAGGGTCACAAGCAGCATCCACAACGAACCACAGGCTGCCATCATGGAAAAAGAGGCTGCGCGCGCCACCTTGCGACGCGACTGATAGGCACGCAGTGCAATCACCCCGCTGATCGTCGCAGATAGAATCATCAATAAAGTATAAGGAATCCGATCCAAAATCGTCATAGCTGCTTCCCAAAAAAGAATACCCGAAGAAAAAAAAGGATTGTTTAAAAACGTGAATGCCTGACACCGATAAAACGCAATACCGCATAAGTTGCTTTTTTATATCTTTATCACCAACGTGGTTTCCAAGCTTTTACCGCTAAACCCGCAGAGAACCCCAATTGGACGCGGATTTTCGCGGATGTACGCGGAAAAACCAAAAGATTTTTCCAAGCTTTTAGCGCTAAGCCCACAGAGAACCCCAATTGGACGCGGATTTTCGCGGATGGACGCGGAAAAACCAAAAGATTTTTGCTTTTTCCGCGCTTGTCGGCGCTCGTCCGCGGCCCAAAAGAATTTGAAAAAGCAAATTATGCTCCACTGCGATAAAACCATTCACTGCAAAAAAATCGCTGCTGTTGAGATTACAACAGCCTGACCACCTGGCATTGAAGCAAGGCGGAAGGTTTGGTCAGAAGACTTCCAACACCATCGCATAATTCATCAATCCATTATAGCAATATTCAACCATTTATTTTCCATCGTAAATCACCAATATCGTTTCGAGACGGGCATTAGCCCAACTCTACCCAGGTTTAGCTCCTGCGGCTGCCTCTGGGTAGATAATTTTGGTTCTCATCAGATTAGTGGGAGACAATCAATCAGCGCTATCCCGGGGCATCAACTTTAACCCTGCATGCTGCACCACGCAAGTTTTTGGGAGCGCTTTTGCGCGCTATTTTCCAAAGAAACTGCGTGTCATTCGTCCATTCGGCACTTATTCGTGATAAAACACCCACAATAGTCCCTGCAAACCCTGCGCTTGTTAAGCACAAGCCACAGGCAGCACAGATTAAATATTTTTTCCACCAGTCTGGGGAGAACCAACCAATTTAATCTGACCGAGATACCCGCTGCAGAAGCGCTGGTCGATGGGCAATACCCAATCCGCAAAAACGCAAACTCTTCCAGGCCGCGTTCGATTTAAAAAAGCTTCCAGCTGTGTTTGGGGATGGTCCTACATTTAAATATGAATTCAGGTTAGGGGTCTATTTATCGTTGCGAACAGACAGAATGGCTACCTACTTTGCGTTCAGGCACCCGCTGAGGGAAAAGTCAGGCTATAATGGATGGATGTGAGGCAGCGCCTGGCGGCCTCCACCTATCTGGCCAGGCAGCGCACAAAAAAAAGGAGACGCGCGATGGGAGAAAAAGGCGGCAAGAAAGACAAAAACAAAGCTGACAAGCAGAAACAGCAGCAGAGCGAGAAGAAAAAGGACCAACAGAAATCCAAGGTTCCCGCCAAGAAACCCGCCTGACCGCGCTGAGCATCTGCCAGCCAAATGTGCCCCATCCAAAGCGGAAGGGGCACATTTTTTTAATATATGCACTCAGCCATTTGCTGGCAGGTCGAAACAACTACCCCTTTTCCGGGATGTTTTTTAAACTGCAATGACCCACGCTGACGGAATAGATGCAAGCGCTTGGCCGCGCGCATATCCCAAAACCAGAATGGGAATTGCTGGAGAATCAATCGATTACTGGTTATTTTAGCGCAATATGGTAAACTATATCACCTTTGATAGAGTCGAAATGAGTGCATGTGACCTATTCTGGCTTTGTTTTCTGGTAAATTTATCGGTAAACACATCCCGGTCATCGCGCAAAATATATCAAGCCTGATTCCCGGAATTCTAACCAACGTACCTGTAACACCTCTGAAGAGTCGCAAAAGGACTAGTACATTGGTACTACTCTTGCCTTTCAGATATGCAAGTAGCGTGCACTGGGTCTTGATTCGTGATAATATGTGATCGTAAGTAGATACGAAAGGGCAAAGCTGACCAAAGTCAGCGACGCAAAGCCGCGGGTCTAAAACCGATAAAACGGTCAGGACAGCCAGGCCACCGAAATCTGACATAGCTCTTATGAATGTCTGACAGATCTGGTGGCAAATTAACCAGGTCTGTTTTTGCTTAAAGAGCGTTTGGAGACAAACATGAACACAAAAAAGAAATTCACACTTACACGCTTGTTGATGGTCATCACCGCCCTGATCATGTTCTTGGGTCCTGTCGGTGGTTTACCAACCTCAGCCTCTGCCAGCCAGGCATCATTCATCGTCCAGGCTGCAAATACCGAATTAGCGGTGCAGATTGTCGAAGCTCACGGCGGAGAGATCACTTCCCGGCTGGATATCATCCACGCCGTGGCAGCCAACCTCTCTGAAAATGAAGCTGCCCAGCTGCGCCTGGATAAAAACATCATCGCCATCACCCCCAACGGGGAAGTCAAGGCGAGCGATGACAATAAACCTGGCAAACAGAAAGAAGATGAAACCAAGGGCCAAACCTCAGAAACCCCATCCGCCGATTTTGGAAACGTGGTCGGGGCTGATGTAGTCTGGGAAGAGGGCGTCACCGGTTCAGGCGTAGCGGTAGCCATTTTGGATACCGGTCTGGGCGGCAATCTGCTTCAGCTCACCCAGGGCACCCAGGATGCCAAGAAAAACAAAAACAAATCCAGCCGGATCGTGGCCTGGAAAGATTTTATCGACAACAGCAAGAAACCGATAGACCCGAATGGTCATGGTTCCCATGTTGCCGGTATTATCGGCAACAGCCAAAAAGGCCAGGATGGCGAATGGAACGGTATCGCTCCAGATGTAAATCTGGTGGGTGTGCGCGTATTGAACGACCAAGGCGCCGGCACCTACGAATCCGTGATCTCTGGTTTGCAGTGGGTCATCAACAACAAGGAACGCTTCAACATCCGGGTTGTCAACCTCTCGCTGGTCTCGCCAGTACAATCGCCCTACTGGGCTGACCCGCTCAACCAGGCTGTAACAGCCACCTGGGCCAGCGGTGTGACAGTCGTCGTTGCCGCCGGCAACAGCGGACCTGGTGCAATGAGCATCAGCGTGCCAGGCAACAACCCCTACGTTATCACAGTCGGCGCTTTCACCGATAACTACACCCCCTCCGATTGGAGCGATGACTATCTCGCCCCGTTCTCTGCCGCCGGCCCCACTCTGGATGGTTTTACCAAACCTGACCTGGTCGCCCCCGGCGCGCACATGGTCTCGGTCGTCCCGACAGGTTCTTACCTGACGACTGAATACCCTGGCAATAATCTGAATGGCAACTACTTCAAACTGGCAGGCACCTCCCAGGCCACCGCAGCAGTCTCCGGCATCGCAGCCCTGGTAATTTCACAAAGCCCCAAACTCAGCCCTGACCAGGTCAAGATGCGCCTGACCAGCAC
>JAPLGT010000076.1:0-50928 GCA_026390035.1 Chloroflexota bacterium | reverse complement strand
GAGCAAGCCCAAACCGCTACTTGTCCAAAAGGCCACACCGTTTCCGCCAAAAGCGTTGAGATCGATGACAAGCAACGCAAAGCCTTCAACTTCGTTTTCGACCGCAGTATTTGCGAAAAATGTCCTTTATTCTCTCGTTGTGTTCGCAGCAAGACAACCGGACGCACCATCAGCACATCTTTCTTTGAAAATTACCTGCGAGAAGCGCGTCAACGCCAGGAAACCGACGAGTTCAAAAAACTCTACCGTTTGCGCCCGCGCATTGAAGGAAAGCAAGCTGAATTGGTTTCTCACGGATTACGCGATACCCGCTACATCGGAAAAGCCAAACGCCGTTTACAGCGGCTGTGGTTAGCAACCGCCGTAAACCTAAAACGTATCTTCAAGCTGTCTCAAATTCGAGACAATTGTCTGATTATCATCCCAACTCCAGTGCATGAGGTGCAAATGAACGCCTTGATGGTATAGCATTCTCAAAACAGGCAGGTGCCTGCCGGGCGAAGGATGCCTTGGCGGCAAGTTGCCTGAGCTTTCATACCCGCAGCCGTCTTTATTGTCGGTTTGTAAAGTTCAAGTTCTCTCCACAGAAGGGTTTTTCATAGCACTCCTAAACCAGATTCTATGCTCCACCGGTTGGCAGGGTTCACAGGTAGCTGATCGATTTTCATCAGCAGGGGGCCCCAGGCTGGAACCAGTATAACGAATCGCCGGTTGATGAAAACCAGGACAATAAGAGATGCGACCAACAGGTCGCATCTCTTATTGTCAAGACACCAACAGCTTATTTGCAGGTTATGCTGCCGGGTTTAGGATCCTTGGAAACGCCGCTCACCCGTTCTAATTCATCCAGATATAGTCTGGCAACGGTAGGGTCGTGGATAACGATAATGTTGTCGTCGTTTTCATTATCGGCGGCATTCGTAAAGTTGAACGAACCTGTGATGACAATACTTTCATCGATCACCATTACTTTATGGTGCATGGTGTATTTATTTCCATCAACTTTTGTGGGTACCTTGGCACAAAATAGGGGTACAAATGCACCTTGAGAAGCGCCGCGATCTTCGATGGTACCTGATACATCCACGCCGGCGTTATAGCGCTCAATCATAGCGCTGGCTATATCTTTATCGGTAAAGGTGAAGATCATGAAATGGATGGACTTCTTGGCGTTGTTGACATAAGCCACCAGTTTGGCTGTAACCTGGTCAGATGGAGAAAAATAATTTTCGACTTGAACACCGTCAATGTTCATCTGTGAATTTAGTGCGCCGACCGTAGCATGGGTGCCGAAACGTTGATCTATAAAGAGTTCGTTGAACTTGGCCTGGTAGTTGGCTATCAACTGGGGGTTGGTAATTTTGAGCAGGTTGTTATTGTTACGGAATGTATCGTTATATGACATATTCCATGAACCCATAAACAGGGTTTCGCTGTCGATAATGATCATTTTGTCATGCATCAGACCGCTGGAGCGGCCTCCATCCACAGGCGCAATATCGGCGTTATTTAAGACGGCGATTGCATCAAATTCTTTTCCATCCTCTGTGCGGTTGGCTTCCAGCTTTTGATTACCATTCTTTCCATCATAAACAATCCGGACTTGTACGCCGCGTTTGCTTGCATCAGCGAGGGCATTGATAAAACTGGGCAAGTTCAAGTCAAAGGAAGCCACGTCAATTGATTTTTTTGCCTGATTTATTAGCGGAATAACATACTGATCGATGCCATCCGTTGTATTATCTGGTGGGTTTGGATTGGTGAAATAAACTGTTAACCAGTCCAAACTGCTGCCGGTTTGGTTTCCGTTTGATGTAACTGGCGTTGGAGTTGTATTTTCAGAAATGGGAGAAGATGTCGCCAGATCTGTATTTGCGCTGTTGTTCCCCAGATCGGGATACAGGTAAAAGATTGCAAGTATTACCAAAATAAAGATCACACCTGCGATGGTTGGTTTTTTAGAATTTTTTCGGTTGGCCATGCTTATTCTCCTTGTTCTACGGGTAAATCAGTCGATTTGGAAGATGGCAACCAGGTTAGCAAAAAAAGCAGGGCGCCTGCCGGTGACATGTCCGTCAATTGGGCGGCAATCGTTTCGTACTCAATTGCATCTGTCCCATGGGTGGTAGCGAAGGCGGCGTCATACCATTTAATGAAATCCTGAACACCTTCGGAGGATGAATTCGGGAAGTTGCCAATGATCCGGTTAATGGTTCTCATGATGTTCATCAAGGCTAAAATCTGGGTTCCAGCCACTTCTTCGTCGCCTGTTTCCCCGATGACCACATCCAGACGGCTGAGCCCCCAATCCAGAAGGACGTTTGCGTCATCGTCTTCAA
Source organism: Chloroflexota bacterium (assembly GCA_026390035.1). GTDB lineage: Bacteria > Chloroflexota > Anaerolineae > Anaerolineales > Villigracilaceae > UBA5195. Next base: position 48,589 of record JAPLGT010000076.1, on the reverse strand, counting down.
GATTATCTGTCAAGTTTTCTGTTTCTAAAATTCGCTCAATATACCTGGTTTTGTCCATGAAATTTTCCCTTGCCATAATACCATTGTTTTTGCCGGGTTGTTAATTTACAACACCCATAAACAGTATAATATTATTGGATGAAAACGAGAGGAGTGATCTATGTCTACTGTAGCAGTGGTAACGGATAGTTGTGCCAGTATTCCGGAAAACCTGATTGATCAGATTGCAATTCGGACTGTGGCTTATTACATCCATCGTGGCGAGGAAGTATTACGTGATCTTGTTACTATCCAACGTGATGAGTTTCTGCGCTGGTTGGCGGGCGCTGATACTTTGCCCACAACCGCCAGCCCTGGTCCCGGCGATTATCTTCATGCGTACCAGGACCTGATTTCCAATGGTAGCAACGAAATATTAAGTATTCATATGACATCCCGCGGCAGTGGCGCCTATCAGGCTGCGCGGGTAGCCCAATCCATGATCACCGAGCAATATCCCAAAGTCCGTTTGGAAGTGGTGGATACCCAAAACGTTTCGCTTTGCCAGGGCTGGATTGCGATTGAATCTGCTCGCGCCGCTCTGGCGGGTGCCAGCATGGACCAAATCCTGGCGCAGGTTCGGCGTTTGATCCCGATTACTCGCATGATCCAGACTGCCGATACGCTTAAATATCTGTATTTGGGTGGGCGGATTGGCATGGCAAAGCGTCTCGTGGGCTCGCTGCTCAACATCAAACCGCTGATCGGTATGAAGGACGGAATGATTGTGGCCCTTGGTATGGCGCATTCACGGCATCAGGCTTACAACGACATGGCCGAGTATGTTGGCGAAGCCATTGGGCAACACAAGGTAAAGATCGCTTACGTGCATGCTGGCGCCCTGGAAGAGGCCCAAAAACTTAAGGAAATCGCTGAAGCAAAATTGAATGTGGTTGAATCATTTATTGCAGAGCTATCGCCGGCACTGGCGGTCCATACTGGTCCAGGAACCACGGGCCTGTGTTTCTATCCGGTTATTGGGGAAGAATCATGACCTTGGAAGGTACGCACTCATTATGGGCGGATTTGCATCGCCCTGGTATTTTGCCCGCAGAAGCCGATTTCAGCGTGATCGGTATTCCATTTGATGGTCTTGCCAGTGCCCGGTTGGGAGCGGCACGTGGCCCGGAACGTATCCGTTTCTGGTCCAGGCACCTGACTCCCTTTAGTGAAGACCGTACCCGCCTGAGTGGCCTGAGTATCTGCGATTTGGGCGATATCCAGATTGATGACATTGAATCTGGTTTTGCCCACATAACAGAAATCGTTGCAAATATTCCAAATGTGCTTATTACATTGGGAGGAGATCATTCCGTTAGTATCCCGGTTTTCGCTGGACAGCGGCAGCGCAATGCAGGTAAGCGTCTAGGTGTGCTTTGGGTGGATGCCCACCCGGATTTATGTGACGATTTTGATGGATCGCGTCTTTCGCACGCCTGCGTTTTACGTCGCGGTCTGGAATTCGGGATTGATCCAAATGACGTCTGTATGATCGGTTTGCGTTCCTGGGAAGCGCAGGAAATCGATCTGATCGAGAACGGCGGGCTGCATGTCTTTACTGCGGCTGATGTAGCTGACCGCGGCATGAAAATCGTTGCAGACGAGGTGCGGCGTGTATTGGCTGGTTGTGACGCTGTCCACGTCTCTTTCGATATCGATGCCCTTGACCCATCGGCTGCGCCCGGTACCGGTATTCCTGATTTTGGAGGGTTGTGCATGCGCGAAGTATTAACCCTGCTGAAGACTTTGCAGGGTCTGCCGCTTATAGGCCTGGATATGGTCGAAGTCGCCCCGCCGCTGGATCCATCCGAAGCTACCGTTTTTGCGGCGCTCAAGATCATTATGGAATTTATTGCCGTTGTTGAACGAGGTAAAAAATGATGACCGCAGATATTATCTTTCGCCTGGCTATCCGTGATGATCTACCTGAGATTGTTCGCATGCTCGCTGATGATGAGCTTGGCCGTCAGCGAGAAGATTATAAACTGCCCCTGCCAGATTGCTATTTTGAAGCTTTTGAGATGATAGAAGGCAGCTCATTTTTTGAATTGATTGTTGCCGAATTATCTGGGCATATTGTAGGGTCTTTACAACTGATTTATATCCCATCACTCAGTTACAAGGGTGGTCTGCGTGCTCAGGTTGAATCGGTCCGCGTGGATGAACATCTGCGCGGTCAGGGAATTGGGAAATGCATGATGGAATGGGCTATTGAGCGGGCTCGCCAGCACGGGGCGCATATTCTTCAGTTGACCACGCACCATACGAGGAAGGATGCCCATCGATTTTATGAGCGTTTGGGCTTTACTGGGTCTCATTTGGGGATGAAATTATCTCTGAAACAGGGTTAACATGACAGATCAGTCGCAATCATCGGAAGTTCACCACAAGTCTGCCATTTGTCGTTTCGAACTGGCACTGGATGGAAAAATAGCGGTATTGGAATATCTGCTGAAAGGCGATACCATGCTGATAATACATACCGAAGTGCCTCCCGAATTGGAGGGCCGAGGTATTGGCAGCCAACTTGCCCGTGCTGGTTTGGATTACGCGCGTGAAAAAATGTTTAAGGTTGTGCCAGTTTGTTGGTTCGTGGCAGGTTACATTGACCGGCATGCCGAATATCAAGACTTGTTATAAAGTTAGTATCCGGGCCCAGTGTGGGAATACTGTGGTTATCAGGCGGTCATTGGCAATTTCGATTTTTTCTCCATCATTGAGCAGGTCCGACACATGGTTGCAGTTCAAAACTGAGGTCGGAAGATCAAATTTGGCAGGTTCATCGCTGGCGTTGATCTGCACGATTACGGTCTGATCTGCGGTCTGGCGGATAAAAGCCAGCTGTTCCGGTTTGACCAGCAGCTGTTGATAGCTGCCTCTGCGCAGGGCCGTTGAGTTGCTGCGGATGTGGGACAGCTTTTGGATTGTGTTGGGTAAATCAGGTTGTGGGGCGTGTTGGCGCAGGTTGTCCAGCTCGAGGCTCGGCCGGAGCGCCTGGTCGCTGGTCTTTGTGCGTAAGCCAGCCAGGCCCCATTCGCTGCCATAATATATGGAAGGAATCCCTGGTATTGTGAACAAGAGGCAGTACATCGGGTATAGGTGGGCCTGGTTTTGAAGTCTGCTGGCAACGCGATCGACATCGTGATTATCTACGAAGTTATACAATGGTAAGTTACGATAGATGCCTTGTTCACCGAATTGGCGGTTCACAGAATACGCGATTTCAAAGAAATTTTTGTCAACAAAGCTGGAATACAATCCTTTGTAACACTCATAGTTTGTGACGGAATGCAGCGTTTCAGGATTAACCCAGTGGCGATAATCGCCATGGACAACCTCTCCCATCAGCCAAAAATCAGAGCGCAGGGTGGAAGTAAAGGCAGAGAGTTCCTTTTGAAAATTCAGGTTCAGACAGTCGGCTGTATCCAGGCGAATACCATCAATTCCAAACTCCTCGATCCAATAGCGGACTGCCCCGAGTAGATGTTGTTGGGATTCCTGGTTGTTCAGGTTGAGTTTTACCAGTTCGTGATGACCCTGCCAGGTTTCGTATGTGAATGGATCGCCAAGCGGGCTGTGCCCACTGAAATGCAGCCCTTCAAACCAGTCACAGTAGCGTGAATTTTGACCATATTGGAGAACATCGCGAAAGGCCCAAAAATTTCGCCCTACGTGATTGAAGACTCCATCCAGGATCACACGAATACCATTGACGTGCAGCTCGCGGATAAGCTTGATGAGAGTCTCATCGGTTCCCAGTCGCCGGTCAAGGTGATAGTAATCAGTTGTATCATAGCCATGCGTGTTGGATTCAAACAGTGGGCCAAGGTAAAGTGCATTGATCCCGATTTCTTGCATATGCGGGATCCAGTCTTGAATTTTTTCGAGACGTGACTGCGGAGCGGAGTGTGGGTCATTGATTTCCGGTGCGCCGCAAAACCCCAATGGGTAAATATGATAAAAAAGGGCATCTTGGGCCCACTCTGGTTGCATAAAGAATTACTCCTTATTGTACTTACCGGTTGGTATATAAATGGGGCAAAAAAATATTGCCGAGACGATCCTGGTTATGAAAAAATGCCATGCATAAACTGGTGAACGGCGTTTTGCGCCAGGTTTTCATCCAGATTAGTAAAACCATTCAGGCTGATCGAAATATATGTATTCAGCATACCCAGAAAGGTAGCTGCGTACGCCCGTTGTCGTTCCTTCATGTTGCCATGATCTTCAGATGCCCTCATGAAGAAAGTTTCGAGCAGCAGCTGCTGTTTTTGGTTAACTGCACTAATGGCAGCAAAAGCCGTGCTTTCAGGAGGTGCAAACCACATGGAGAGCTGCATACGGTAAAATTTCTGGTGTTTTTCTGCGAATCTGAAGTATTCGATTGCCATTGCGCTTAGCGATGTTTTTACGTCACGATGATAGACAGCTGCTGATTCAAGCGAGTCAAACAATTCGACAAAGTTTTCATTTAGCAGGGTTTCTAATAGACCACGCTTGCTGCCGAAGTAATGATAGAGGGTCGGTTTTTTCAAGCCGGCCGCATCGGCTACTTCCTGCACACCTACAGCGTCATAGCCTCGCGCCGCGAACAGATCGAGTGCACATGCCAGTATACGCGAACGGTTATCATCCATACGTCCAGTGTACCATTCGGTACACTGGACGTCAAGTCCTGATCGGTAGATCTGCCCAAAGGAATTACCATCCGGCTGGCATAGCCGTGTATACTTTATCTTGATGGATAAAATCTCCGGCACGATTGAGCGTATCACCTACTATAACCCTGAAAATGGGTATACCGTCCTGCGCCTGCGCCCGGAGGTATCCCAACACCAGCGTACCCCTGGAGTGGGTTTCGATGGCCTTGCTACGGTAGTCGGCAATCTGCCGGAACTTTCTGCGGGGGAACATTTGCGTCTGCAAGGTGCCTGGGATACCCATCCCAAGCACGGTATGCAGTTTAAGGTTGAAATCTGTGAACAAACACTACCCGCCAGCGTGGCAGGAATCGAAAGTTACCTTGGTTCGGGCATGATTAAGGGTATCGGCCCCAGACTGGCCGAGCGTATTGTGGCCAGCTTTAAAGAAGAAACCTTCGATATTATTGAGCGTTTTCCGCAGCGTCTATTAGAGGTTCCGGGGATTGGGCAGGACCGGACCGCGAAAATAACGGCTGCCTGGGATGAGCAAAAACATGTCAAAGAGATCATGGTCTTTTTGCATGCACATGGTGTCAGCACTAACCTGGCGGTCAAAATTTATAAGCAATACGGCGATACAGCGCTTGAAATCGTTCAAAAAAACCCATACCAGTTGGAACGCGATATCTATGGGATTGGTTTTAAGACAGCTGACCGCATTGCTCAGGCATTGGGGTTGGCTCCTGATCACCCATCTCGAATTGAGGCGGGTATTGTTTTTGCTTTGAATGAATTGATCAATGATGGTCATGTATATGCTCCCAGAGAAATGCTGACCGGGCGGGCGATTGAGCTGTTGGGTGTGGCGTCGGATTTGATTCCTCTTGCATTCGAACGTCTGGCGCAGGATGAACGTATTCGTTTGGAAGTGGTTCCACTTCCGGGTGTGGATGGTGCGCGCATAACGAAAGCGGTTGCAGAACCGCAAGCTGGTTATGGTGCTGCTGTTATTTATCTGACTCCTTTGTATCTTGGGGAGAAAGGTGTTGCGGAGCGTTTGAAAGCGTTGGTTCGTGCGCCGCAGCCTGCCGGGGGCGGCATTCAGTTGGCGTTTCCTGATGCGAGTCTGTCCATCGAGCAGCAGGCTGCGGTGCACGTGGCTCTTTCGTCTAAGGTCAGCATCCTGACGGGTGGACCAGGTACAGGCAAGACCACTTGTTTGAAAGCGTTGATCACTGCATTGGAGGCCCAGGGTAAAAGCTATGCCCTGGCATCTCCCACAGGGCGAGCTGCCAAACGCCTGGCCGAAGCAACCGGCCATGCTGCCAGCACCATACATCGACTACTAGAGTTTTCTCCAATCGAAGGTTTTAAGCGCAACGACGAGAACCCGTTGGCTGTGGATTTCCTGGTTGTGGATGAAGCCTCCATGCTTGATTTGCTGCTTACGAATAATCTGCTCAAGGCTTTGCACCCGGGCACGCATGTTTTGTTTGTAGGGGATACTGACCAGCTACCATCCGTTGGCGCGGGCGATGTGCTGCGCAATATGATTACGAGTGGGATTGTACCGGTTACACGTTTGATCACCATTTTTCGGCAGGCTGCAGACTCACAGATCATTACAAATGCGCATTTGATCAACCAGGGGAAAATGCCTGAATTTTCAAAAGATAATCGGGATTTTTTTCTCTTTTCGGCGGATGATGCTGCGGCGGCATCAGACTGGGTCCTTGACCTGGTATCTGAAAGGATCCCCCAGAAGTTCGGTTTTGATGCTGTCCATGACATCCAGGTGCTGACGCCTGTCTACCGTGGACCCGCCGGTGTTGTTTCACTAAACGAACGTCTACAGGAAAAACTTAACCCGCCCGCCAGCGGTAAGCAGGAACGCAGACTCTTTGGGGTCACTTTCCGTGTGGGTGACAAGGTTATGCAGACTCAAAATAATTACGACAAGAATATTTACAATGGCGATATTGGCTTTATCCAGGGACTGGATCCGATTGAGCACACGCTCGAGGTGGATTTCGAAGGGCTTAGAGTACTTTACGATTGGAGTGAAGCTGACCAACTTTCCCTGGCCTACGTTATCTCTGTGCACAAAGCTCAGGGCTCGGAATTCCCGGTGGTGGTTATTCCGGTTGTGACCCAGCACTACATGATGCTGCAGCGTAATTTGTTATATACCGCCATCACCCGCGCCCGTCGACTTTGTGTTTTGACTGGCAGCCGCACTGCCATTAGTATTGCTGTTCGTAACCATAATGTTACCCCGCGTTTTACGGCATTGGATTGGCGTTTGAGTAAACCGGGGAATTAGCACAACCATCGGCCAGCCGCAGGCACAGTATCATTAGAAATGATGCTTCAATGGGCTCCACGCTCCCCTATACCTGGTTCTGAAGCGGTGATTGGTTTTCATCGGAGGCTATGATTTCCAGAACGGTGTCTACAAAACCTTTACCGCCAGTGGGGATGCAAAGGGAATGGCGGATGTTACGGGTTCGCTTGTTAAAATTCCTTTTGGCAGACTGCCAGATGAAATAACTTGTTCAGTCTGGAGACGAGCCTCGTCCGGGACACGGTGATCAGGGGGTAGAACGCAACTATATTCAAGAAAGTGGATTATCAGGCAGCCGGTTTTTAGCCAGATAGTGGCATAAACAGGTGGCATTAAATTATTGACCGGGTTGCGTGGCTGTGTTAAACTATAATGCGATTAAGTTTTTCCTTAATCGACGAGCCTATGGAAAAAATCCAACCCTTACACGGTTTTGAACAGCTCAAGCTGTTGGCTGATGCGAATAGAATGAGTATTCTTCGCCTGTTAATGGCGGAGCAAGCCACGCTTACACAGCTTGGCGCTGTTTTGGGGGAATCACCTGCCTGGGTGCGGCATCATGTCAAAATCCTGGAATCAGCCGGGCTGGTCCAGATGATCGAAGTACGGGTGACAGCCGGCATAACAGAAAAATATTACAAGGCCCGGGCGTCTGCCCTGCTTTTGCAGGAGCTCATCCTGCCCAAGACCGGAAAGCCTATCATCATCTTTTCTGGAAGTCACGATACTGCCATTGAACATATTGCGAATCAGCTTACCAAGCATGTTTCCATTCTGACTCTGCCGGTAGGTTCGCTGGATGGGCTTGTCAATCTGCGGCAGGGGCTCTGCCATGTCGCAGGGTCACACCTGCTTGACCAGGGCGGCGAATACAACACGCCTTTTGTTCGCCACCTATTCCCCGATCGACCGGTTGAACTGGTAACGTTGGCTTATCGTACCCAAGGCCTGATTGTTAAGGCTGGGAACCCAAAAGGCATAACATCCCTGGCGGATCTTGCTCGACAGGATGTTAGTTTCATCAACCGTAATCCAGGGTCTGGAACACGTCTTTGGTTGGAGAAAGAACTTACCACTATTCATCTTCCATTTGATTTAATTCTTGGCTACCAAAAATTTGTCAGCACTCACAGTGATTCAGCCCGAGCCGTTCAATCCGGCGTTGCTGATGCTGCGATAGGGATCCAAGCTGCAGCCTGGGAAGCCCAGCTCGATTTTATTCCCCTTTTCGAAGAACGTTATGATCTGGTCTTCCAGAATGAACAGACCCAGCTGGTTGGACCTCTTATCGACCATTTGCAAACAGCCTCTTTCCGCAGAGAATTAAACTCGCTGACGGGTTACAACACTACCCACAGCGGGGAGCAAATCCCAATTTAGGAGCAATACTAATGAAACTGAGTGCCCGCAATATCCTTAAAGGAAAAATCGTCAAGATCGTCAAGGGAGCTGTCAACTCTGAGGTTACCCTTGAATTACCTGGTGGAACCTGCCTGGTTTCCATTATCACCAACGCATCGGTTGATAGCCTGGAGCTTAAGGAAGGTGGCCAGGCGTATGCGGTCATCAAGGCTTCCAACATTATGGTCGGTGTAGATTAGCGATGAAATTGCGCAGCATTTTGACATCTTTTATCTGCTTGGCGCTCTTCGCATGCGCCAGTAATCAAACAAGTATGCCAGAAGCACAGCCAGCTGCCCCCAAAACGCCACTGGCGCTTCAGCCCACCCCGGTTTCGACGGCTCTGTTCCAGATTATTTTAGCGGATGGATCCAGTAAGGGTTTTAGCTGGGATGATCTGAAAAAATTGCCCCTTGCAAACATCACTGTTGATGGCAAGGTTGAGGAAGGTCCCAAACTCAGCGATGTATTAAAAGCCGCTGGGGTGACGGATTTTAGCGAAATTAGCCTGAACGGTAGTGCAAGCCCGGCGACCCTGACCAGGGCCCAGGTAGACGACAACTCCATCCTTGATTTTAATAATCATGGGACGGTCAAGCTTGCCAGTACCTATATTCCAAAACTGGACTGGACCAAGGATGTCAGCGAGATCAGGGTTAAATAATGCGTTATTTAATTGGGATTGACGATACTGATAATCTCGAAAGCCGTGGCACCGGGCACCGTGCGCGCCAACTGGCGGATACTCTGTTTCAAAAGAATCTTGCCCAACCGCTCGGGATCACGCGCCACCAATTATTGGTCTCGCCTGAAATTCCTTACACGTCGCATAATAGTTCTGCCTGCCTACATTTGGAGGCCAGCCCGGAAAAAGAGAACGAAATTTGGGAGGCGTGCTGTAGTTTCTTGCTTGCTGAAAGCGCACCAGGTTCAGATGCCGGGCTGTGTGTGGCCCAATGGGCAGCCGTGTCGGCTGAGGTGTGCGCATTTGGGATGCGCGCAAAACAAGTAGTTTTGACCCAGCCAGAAGCCGAGCAAATTGCCTTGAGTAACGGCATTCGTTTGCAAGGGTTGACGGGGACGCACGGCGGAATTATTGGTGCGTTGGCTGGAGTTGGCCTGCACTGTGCTGGCAATGATGGAAGGTTTTTATGGCTGCCGGGCATGCGTGATCTGTCCGGGCGGCTGGTCGTCGCTGAAATTTGCGCTCGAGGCAGCATCGATGGTGTGCGGCCCTTGGCTGGCGTGAATTTATCTTCTGAAACCCTGGTGGACGTGGGAGAGTGGGTCCGTCCTATCTTGCATGGTGGCCAGGCCATCCTATATGTGGAGGAGCAAAACAATGAATGGCACATTCTATCAAAGGAAAATATCAAAAGCCTTTCCAATTGAAGGCACGCTGACATGGTGGGAAGCTCTGCTACTGCTAAGCACCGGTGCGTTGGCAGTTGTTCTGCACCAGAGTTTCCGCTTAGCACTCGGGCTGCCCGGATATCACGGTATCGAGTGGATGGCGCTGCTGATCATGGGACGCTCATTTTCGCGCTTTAAGGGCGCGGGCTCCCTGGCAAGCCTGGGCGCAGCCGGTATGTCGATCTTGCCTATTTGGGGCACTCAACATGATCCTTTCATCTGGTTGATCTATTTCCTGCCAGGACCAATCATGGATCTTGCCTTCAAGTACTTGCCGCATTATGCCAGTAAACTCTGGTTCCTGGCCATTTTGGGTGGGTTGGCGCATATCACCAAGCCGATTATCAGATTGATCATCACCCTACTTTCTGGTTGGTCCTTTGGAACTTTCCGTTATGGGGTAGTTTATCCTATCTCCAGCCACTTGCTTTACGGCATGATCGGTGGGTTGCTTGGCGCCTTAGTTGTGCTTGGTATTCAGCGTATATCACCAAAACCCAAACAATGATTTTTGAGGAGAGAAGCATGAAAATATCCACCCGCAATGTGTTGTTCAGTTTATTCCTGATCTTGATTGTTGGACTTTCTGCGTGTGCGCCGGCAGCCACTCCGGAACCGACCGCCGCCCCGACCGCCGCCCCGACTGTGCCTCCAACTGTTGCGCCGACAGCAGTACCAGCCACATCTGCACCTGCTGCACTGGCCAATCCGAATTTGATCCTGGCCACCACTACATCCACACAGGACTCTGGTTTGCTTGATGTTCTGGTGCCCATGTTTGAAAAACAATCTGGTTACAAGGTAAAGACTGTGGCCGTTGGCTCAGGTGCCGCCATCCAGATGGGGCAGGAAGGCAACGCCGACGTCCTGTTGGTCCATTCTCCTGCCGCAGAAAAACTGTTCATGACCGATGGCTGGGGCAAGGATCGCGCCCTGATCATGCATAATGATTTTATCCTGGTCGGCCCGGCCGCTGATCCGGCTCAGATTAAGGGTCTTGGCCCCAAAGATGCATTCGTGGCGATTGCTAAGGCTGGTGATGCTGACCCGACAAAGGTGCTGTTCTTTGCCCGCGCCGATAAATCTGGCACAAGCACAAAAGAACTCGATTTCTGGAAAAAAGCCAGTCTGGACCCGGCGGGTACGAAACCAGCCTGGTATGTTGAAACCGGCCAGGGAATGGGCGCTACGCTGATAATTGTATCTGAAAAGGGTGGTTATACCCTGACTGACCGCGCCACATTCCTGGCTAACAAATCGAAGCTTCAGCTTGAGATCCTGTTAGAAGGCAATAATGCTATGCTTAATATTTATCATGTCATCACGGTTGACCCCGCTAAATGGCCCAAGGTCAACTATGATGGTGCCACGGCTTTCCTGAAATTCATGACTGACCCGGCTACCCAGGAAGTGATCAGCAAGTTTGGCCTGGATAAATACGGTCAGGCCCTGTTCTTCCCGGATGCTACCAAGACAGATGCAGACTTGGGATTGAAGTAACGATGTAAAATAGGTGGCATTCCTCTTGTTTGCCATTTGGCTTTCGTTGTCCCGTATTACGGTGGGCGAGGATAATCCCAATAAGGAATTTACCTCGCCCTTTTTCTTGTCTGGTTTTTTGATGGCTGGTGCATAGCCTATCTGTCAGTTGTTTATTGAGTTTGGTCTCGGATAGCCGGGACCAATTGAGCTTTCCTGGGCATTTTAGAAGATTATGCTTTCTTTCTTTCAGACTTTGCTTAACGATCCGGATGTTTGGGAAGTAACCCTGCTTTCTCTGAAAGTATCAGGGATTGCAACCCTGATCAGTGTGCTGATCGGTCTTCCTTTTGGTACCCTACTGGCGCTGTCAAAATTTAGTGGGCGTTCGTTTGTTTTGACTATCGTTAATACTGGCATGGCCCTTCCGCCTGTTGTGGTTGGCTTGGCGGTAGCCATGCTACTCTGGCGTTCCGGACCGCTTGGGGACCTCAGGCTTATTTACAGCCCAACCGCCATCGTTATTGCCCAGACGATCATTGCCGCGCCGGTTGTGACCGGTCTGACAGCCGCCGCATTACAGCAGCTGGACACCCGTCTGCAGTTGCAACTGTTTGGATTGGGAGCTTCGATCCCACAAATGATTGTTACGCTCTGGTGGGAAGCGCGTTTGCCCTTGATCGCCGCATTGATGGCTGGTTTTGGCTCGGTCATTTCAGAAGTAGGTGCATCCATGATGGTTGGTGGCAATATCAAGGGTCAGACGCGGGTGCTGACGACCGCCATTGTGCTCGAAACCAATAAAGGTGAGTTTGAGCGCGCCATCATTCTGGGCGGATTTTTGTTACTGATCACTCTTTTGATTAATTATGCGTTGACCTGGATCCAGCAGCGCGGAGCAAAGCAGCGGTGAGCGCCTTGCTGGAGATCCGTGATCTATCGGTTTGTCGTGATAAGCGCCTGGTCCTGGACATCAAAGCCCTGACCGTTGAAAAAGGTGAAGTATTGGCAATTGTCGGGCCGAATGGCACAGGCAAAAGCAGCTTGCTGTTAACGTTGGCACGTCTTTTGCAGCCGCATGCAGGCGCTCTGTTATGGAATGGCACTCCAATTAAGGACCAGAGTGTTTTGGATTATCGCCGGCGGATTGCGCTGGTATTGCAGGAGCCGCTTCTCTTGGATATGTCTGTATTTGAGAATGTGGCGATTGGGTTGCGTTATCGCGGTGTTCCGCAAGCGCAGATCAATGAAAAAGTAAATCGTTGGCTACAGCGGGTGGGTATTGAATCATTGCGCGGGCGTGCAGGCTCAAAACTCTCGGGTGGCGAGGCTCAACGGGTTAGCCTGGCGCGTGCTTTTGTGCTAAATCCTGAATTACTTTTACTTGATGAACCTTTTAGCGCACTCGATGCTCCTACGCGTTTGCATCTATTGGATGATCTAAAGGCAATTCTTGCGGAAACTGCTACGACGACCATTATCATTACCCATGATTTGAAGGAAGCTGCCCGACTTGCCACGCGTGTGGCAGTGATGCTGGATGGGAAAATTGCGCAACTAGGTGCGCCTCAGCAAGTCTTTGCCAATCCTATTAATCTTGCGGTAGCCAGTTTCCTGGGAATGTGAATGTAAGGACGCCTATTAACTAGCAGATCCCGCGAATATTCGCGGGATCTGCTAGTTAAGCCAGATGGGTTGATCTGTTTTTTTACCAAGAATGGTTGGAAAGATGCGCCTTCTTATTGAGGTTCGTGGTTCGGGTTTGTTCCGCACCATACACAAGTTGGCTTGTCGAACATGTTGCACTCTTTTGCATTTGAACACCGCCGGGCAATTACACGCGGCGCATCCGGTAGAAAATCGATCGGGTAAATTAATTCGGTTTCAAAAGTCACTTCGTGACCGACGTGGTCACAATAATGAATTTTGGTGACTTCCCATTTTTTCTCTGCCATGTGACACCTCCAATTTACAAGATTAGTTTACGATAAGATGGATGAGTTTGCCAGTGACAGGCGTCATAAAAGCCTGTGACAAAGTATCTGATTTCGGACGACAAATGTCCTTTTCATCTAAATAAATCGGCTTGCAGTAGGTTTTCTAATGAGATGTTCTCGCAATATATTTCCAAACTTGCCAATTTTGTTTCCAGGTTTTCGAAATCGAAAAAAAGGGATGTATGTTGGCTGGATATCCTGGGTGGGTCATCTGACAGGCTCAGGTCGTCTGGATGGTACCCTTGGTATTTTGATTGGATTATATATTTGTTCGCATCCGGCCGCGAATATGCTGGATATGCTCCTATTTATGAAGCCAGATATCCGCGAAAGCCTGGTTGCATCCGCATCTGGCCGGTTTTGGCTGTTTCTAAATCTGCTGGCTTTCTTTGCTGCCTGGGCTGTAATTTTTACAGGCGTTTTGCGTTTTATCGCGCGTTCCATGTAAGCAGAGAGCTATGGTCTACCAACATGGTGGATAAATCTTCATCGATTGTCGATGTTGTTGTAAGATCATTTTACTATTGACGTTTTTCCAGGCGGTATATTGCGCCGTTATAATCAGCAATGTAGAGTTCTCCGGTTTCATCAATCCCAAATGTGCTGATCTTAAAACCTGACTGGAACAATAACACTGGCAGGGCGCCTTGGGGCGGACTGGGTAGCCCCCAGATTGCGCCGGAGCAGTAGTCACCATATAGGTAGACACCTTCCCATGCAGGCAGGGCTGCACCGCGATAAACATAGCCTCCGCTGACCGAGCATTCTGAGCCATGCGGATACTCTGCGACTGGAGCGGTATATTCCGGTTGGTTGCTACCTCTGAATGGGTGTGATGATTCCATTTTATTCCAGCCAAAATTTATGCCACCCGGCGTTCCGGCAGGAATAAAGTCGATTTCCTCCCATAAATTTTGCCCCACATCGCCAATCCAAAGATCCCCAGTCAGACGGTCAAACGAAAAGCGCCAGGGGTTACGCAATCCCGTGGCCCAGATTTCCTTGTACAGCTCAGCGCTGCTGGCATACGGGTTGTCGTTGGGGATGGCATATGGCTCACCTTGATCAACATCAAGGCGTAGAAGCTTGCCCAGTAGTGTATTCCTGGATTGGGCATTGCCGTACGGGTCGCCAGCAGAGCCGCCATCGCCAAGTCCGATGGTAAGATAACCATCGGGTCCAAAAGCCAGGGCCCCGCCATTGTGATTGGGGAAGGGCTGTTGAATAATCAGCAGGTTTTTTTCAGTAGAGGGGTCGGTATTATCGCCGTTGGCGGAGAAGCGCGAGATATGCGTATTTCCATTTTGGTCGGTGTAGTTGACGAAAAAATAACCGTTTTGCGAAAAATTGGGGTGAAAAGCCAGTCCGAGCAGCCCTTGCTCTGAGCCGGCACTGCCGACTCGATTAGAGATATCAAGGAAGGGTGTCTCCAGAATTTGTCCGTTTTGCAGGATACGGATAAGCCCGGGTTGTTCCAGAATGAATAATCTTCCGGTACCATCACCTGCGTTCTGGATGTCGGTTGGCGCGGTGATAGCGTCGACCACCTGAACCCAGATATAGCCAGATGGATCCGGGATCTGCGCGGGAGCCGTGGTAGAGGGCAGAGTGGGTGGTGTAGTGGCTGTCGAGTCTGTGGTGATGGTTATTTCTGGTGCCGGCGTTTGACTGGCTGCAGGCAAACGAGTTGGAATGACCGCGATTGTTTCGGTTGGCGCCTGCAGGTTTGATTCAATCGCCGGTGTGGATGTCGTTCGCGTGCAAGCAGAAAGTAGTATGGCTAAAAGGCATAATACTTGGACCTGCTGTCGAAGAAACATCAGCGCTCCGATTTTTCAGTAATGTCGGTTGCTTCGCCATCAACGATCTCTTCATCCTGGCTATCGACATTATCGATGACGCTGTTATTGCTACCGGCGAGGTTTTTTGATATTTCCAGCACCACTTCCGGCGGGCAAAGTTCGATGAACATATACTGGGCAAAATATAGGATCGCGACATCGTCAACGGCGTCGATCCCCGGAATACCCATAATCAGATCGAATGGTGAGATCCAATAGATCAAGCCGGCAATTGGGACGAGTTTTACCCATGGGCTGACCCGCGGGTCTGCAATCAGTCTAAAAATAAGTCTTGCGCGCAGAGATAGTTCCTGTAAAATTCCGCCCTGGGTAGGGATGATACGCTGTGAAGGTTTTCGGGCCATAGTGTCTCCTTTAAAAACGGCGAAATGGTCATTTTGGTACACCTGCTTTATTTCAGCGAAGAATATATCAAAAATACATAACCTACTTCTTATTCCGGACAACAGGTTTAATTTTTATTGTCTTATTCATTCTAACCCTTAAGGCTCATCACTACAAATGCGCAGCTTCCATTTTGCCCATCCATTCGTGTGATATATCCTGGGATGTGCGCATGTCGGACATGGTTTGATCACCATAGCCAGTGATCATAGAGCGGTACTGGTTGTTTGAAGAAGTCTTGAACTTTCTGTGTAGGTTGATAGGGAACCGGGAAGCCATCCGGGATAATTAAAAGGCAGATACTTTTTTCCTCAGGCGCAGAGCTGGAAAGTGATTTTCTATCGAAAAATCGGGGACAGCCTGCCCCCGATTTTTCGATAGGTATTTTGTCGAGTAAAACTATTTTGACTGTTGTGGCAGTGTTTCCCCGGTTCAAAAATCGCTGTGGATGGCGCCGCTCGGTATCTGCCTGGGGTCGTAAGGTGTGACCTGGTAAACATAATAATTCAACCAGTTGGCATAGAGCAAGTTCGCGTGGCCCCGCCAGCGAACCTGTGGAATACTGGTTGGGTCGTCATTGGGGTAATAATTATCCGGAATATTGATTGGTAGGCCCTTGTTTACGTCACGGTCGTACTCGCCTTTAAGGGTCAATGGATCATATTCAGAGTGGCCGGTGATAAACAAGTGCCGCCCATCTTTTGTGCCAACGATGTAAACGCCAGCCTTATTTGATTCTGCCAAAATCTGCAGTTCGGGCACTTTTTCCAGATCCGCACGCCTGATTTCTGTATGGCGCGAATGCGGTGCCAGGAAAGTATCATCAAAACCGCGCATTAATTTTTCTGTAGGAATGAGTGTTTGATGTTCAAACACGCCAAACATCTTGGCAGGAAGTGGGTATTTGGGAATACCGTAACGGTGATACAAGCCTGCCTGCGCTCCCCAACAGATGTAGAAGGTGGACTCAACGTTTGTCTCTGCCCAATCCATGATGCGCATCAATTCGTGCCAATAATCCACTTCTTCAAATTCAATTTGTTCCACCGGCGCGCCGGTGATGATCAATCCGTCGAATTTCTGGGAGCGCACATCCTCAAAAGTGGCATAATGATTGAGTAGGTGTTCGGCATCGGTGTTTTTGGCCTCATGCGTGGCGGTGTGCAGCAGGGTTACATCTACCTGCAAGGAAGAATTGCCTAAAAGGCGCAGAAGCTGTGTCTCGGTGGCAATTTTTGTCGGCATCAGGTTAAGGATGGCCACGTGCAGAGGCCGGATGTCCTGGTGCTCGGCGCGTTCTTCGCCCATGATAAATACATTTTCTGATTCCAGGATGGCTCGGGCGGGCAGGGTATTCGGAATTTTTACTGGCATGGCACTTTCCTTTCATTCCAAGTGCAAACTGGTAGATAGCGATCTACCGGTTTGCAGGTTTGTTTTTTATGCTTCCAGCGCCTGGCCTAGATCCCAAAGGATGTCTTCGATATCTTCGATGCCAATGCTCAGGCGGATAAAATCGGGGCTGACACCGGCCGATATCTGTTCAGTTTCGCTTAATTGGCTGTGCGTGGTTGTGGCAGGGTGAATGGCCAGTGATTTGGCATCACCTACGTTGGCCAGGTGGCTGAAGAGCTGCAAGCTTTCGATAAATTTCTTGCCGGCCTGCGCGCCACCCTTAATACCAAAGCCCAGAATTGAGCCGGAGCCTTTGGGAAGATATTTTTTGGCACGATTGTAATCTGGGTGGCTTTTTAGGCCAGGATATTTGACCCAGCTGACCCTGGGGTGATTTTCCAGGTATTCTGCCACGGCCTGGGCATTTTGGACATGGCGTTCAACGCGTAAGCTGAGTGTTTCAACGCCCTGGATGGTCTGCCAGCTGTTGAAGGGAGATTGGCATGCGCCAATGTCGCGCAAGACTTGCACGCGGGCTTTGATGATGAAAGGAGGCAATCCGGCCCCAAGCAGGCTGGCATATACCAATCCATGATAAGAAGGGTCTGGTTCGGTGAAGTTGGGAAAGCGACCGCTGGTCCAATCGAAGTTGCCACCATCCACGATCATGCCGCCGATGCTGGTGCCGTGACCGCCAATGAATTTGGTGGTGCTGTGGGTGATGACATTGGCGCCCCATTCAAATGGGCGGAAAAGGTAAGGAGTGGCGAATGTATTATCGATCATCAATACAATCTTGTGCTTTTGGGCAATGGCTGCCACTTCTTCAAATGGGAATACCGAAATATCCGGGTTGCCGAGTGTCTCGCCATACAAGACCTTGGTGTTGGATCGAATAGCCTTCTCGAAATTTTGTGGATCGCCCGGGTCAACAAAAGTGACATCGATGCCCAACCTGCGCAGCGTGTAATTGAACTGGTTGTATGTGCCGCCGTATAAACGGCTGCTGCTGACAATGTGGTCACCTGCTTCGCACAAGGTGAAGATGGCCTGCGCCTGAGCGGCATGCCCGGAAGACGCAGCCAGTGCGCCCACGCCACCTTCGAGATCGGAGATGCGCTGCTCCAGTACATCGGTGGTCGGATTCATCAAACGGGTATAAATGTTCCCCAGTTCTTTGAGGGCAAACAAATTTGCCGCATGTTCCGTGTTTTTAAACTGGTAGCTGGTGGTCTGGTATAGGGGTACTGCACGGCTGCCAGTAACAGGGTCAGGGCTATAACCAGAATGCAGCTGGCGAGTTGCAAAACCGTACTTTCGAGATTGAGCAGTCATGAAAATATTCTCCTGGTGTTGATTCTCGTATTGGTTTGCCTTACCCAGAAAAAAAATATACTTCTTCTGAATGGAATAAGAAGAAGTATACGCACATTACCATCCTCTCATCTTCCAGATCGTACTGCCGGAATTGGCACCTTGACTCATGGGAATGGTCAGGTTGTCGAGGCTTCGTAGGGCCGGTCCCTCCGCCTCTCTGGATAAGAGCTAATATTGAATTGTTAATTTTGGTTTATATCACCGACAATTTAGAGTGTCAAGGGTGAATTAGCATGATACCTCTGTAATTTTCTTGTTACGGGCGTCCCTAATTTGCATTGACTTGTCGCAATAGCGAAGTTTCGAGCAAGCAGTTCCTTGTTCTTAATATGAGCATCAGTATCCATTCCATATTTTGGTGGAATTTGGCCTTATTCCACGATTGCTGGGATGCGCTCCAGGCCGATGGCTTCAGCAGCACGCAGGCGGTAGAGACCATCTGATAGAACATAGCCTTCGCGGGTGCGGCGCAGCTGTACAGGTGGATTGATACCCATCAGCCTGGCGCGTTCGATGGCTTTTTGCAGTTTAGTGGAGTCTAAACTGATGCTCTGGTGATACCCGGTCAGGCGAATGCGGTGAATGGGCACCTCGATAACTTCGGGATATCCAATTTGGGCCTTCGGGCTTTGGGTTTGAGCTTGAGCAAGGACGATTCTCAGTTGATACCCGGTCTGCTGCTCGAATGCTTCGGATAGATCGGCCAGAAGTTCAACTGGTGATGCTGTTGCCAGGCTTACGCTGACCTCGGTCTTTTCCGGGTAAATGCCCGGACCTTTACTGATGATCAGGCCAGCTTTGGCGAGCAGAGTGCGGGCGGTGTCCAGGATCGCGCCTTGATTAGGCTGAGGATTAATATTCAATGACCAGCCAGTTTGAGTTTCAAGCTCGGTGATTTTAGATTGGTAACGCTCAGCAACTTGCCTGGAAATGAATGACAGCACAATTTCATCACCTTTCAAGCTTGACCTGTAAAGGGTGCTGCCTTCCAGGGTAGATTTAATCAAGCCATAGGCGGCGTTGATTTCCAGGCGTTGACCTTCATGCGGGAGAAAAATTGGCACAGCCACGCTTTGCGATAATTCGTTAATGTTTAATTCCCAGCCGCTGGTGTGGGCGAAACGGTTACAGATTTCAGCAATCACAAAGTCATTGGAAGCCTGGCGCGTAACAGTCACGACCACACTTTTTTGTTCACGATGGATGGCTGGGCCCTTGATAATTTGTATTTCGTCTGGTAACACCTCGCGCGCCAGGGCATTTAGAGCTGCCTGGTTGGTTTCGGCAGTTACTTCCACGTGCCAGCCGGTAATTTGCTCCAATGTAGTGATTAATTCAACATATTCTTGGCGGGCGGCATCAGGAAAATCGAAGGTCAGGGTCAGGATGTGATCAGCCAGCCTGTAACCGCTCTTGCGCATCCGTGCTGCTATTGGAAAATGCCCATTGGCGGTGCTCAAAGCCTGGTTAGGCTCCATGACGGCTGCGATAGTTGAATGAGGCAGAAAGTGGGTTAATTCAGCTGGAGTAGGGGCAGTATCTCCCATGACAGCAAGCACTGCTTCCGGGTAGATTGCCTGTTCCAGTCCGGGGGCGATTTCCATCCAGAGATGGTCGCTTTCCACAGCAAGGCAAAGTGCAGGAGCGATTGATTCTCCCTTGAACACGATCCATTTGCCAGCCGCGCCGGTAAATTCGACCATTTTCTCGCGCCGTTGTTGGTTCTGTTCACGCTGGCGCGTACGTGGGTCGAGTGTTTCAGGCTTGATAAAACGAGCCCGATTTTCAAATTTTAGTTCGAATGACTGTCCAGCCTGAGGCAGATGAACGATACGCTGGCGATCGCTGAGAGCCTTCTCCAGGCTGGTTCGGGCATTGAAATCACCGTGGACCAGGAAGACATGCTCGGGGTTGAGCGTTTCGGTCAGGCTGATTATTTGCGATTCATCGGCATGTGCGGAAAGTGAGTAGGTGGCGATTCTACATTGCACGTCGACCTTTTCGGCCCCGAGACGGATGGAGCCTGAGCCGCGCTCTCCAAGTTTCTGAAGGCGGCGTCCGGGCGATTCTTCATCCTGGTAGCCAGTCAGCAGGATGGCATGTTCTGGTTTGCCAGCCAGCGCGCGGGCGTAACTAAGCGAAGGCCCACCCGCCAGCATGCCCGAACTTGAGACGATTACAACTGGGCCAGGGTTCCATAGAATAGCATTGCGCTGGTCTGCAGAAGCCACCGGGCGAATGTTGTTATTGAAAAACTGTGCTCCACGCTCCTGCAAAGGTAAGGGCAAGGCATCGCCAAACGACTGGTAGGCCTGGCAAATGGCTCGTACCATGCCATCAGCCCAGACAGGGACAGTTGGAAGTTCGCCGCGGCGCTGGTATTCAGCCAGGATGAGCAGGATTTCTTGGGCGCGGCCCAGACCAAAAGCAGGAATAAGCACTTTTCCACCTGCCGTAGTAACCTGGGCGACAGTTTCGATTAGCTTGCGTTCTTGGACGGCGCGGTTTGCGTGCAGGCGCCCACCATAGGTGCTTTCGACAATAAAAGCATCCGGGCGGAAGGCCGGCGGGCGGGCGCCATCCACCGTGCGCTGGGGTGAAATGGAAAAATCTCCGCTGATCAGCAGGTTGCCTTCAGGGCTTTCCAGTCCGAGCATGGCTGCTCCGGCGATGTGCCCGGCGGGAAAAAACGTAACAGCCAGAGCATCTGCCAATGCCAGACGAGTCTTGAATGCCACGGGAACCATGGCTGCCATCAGGCGTTGGATGGCGACCTCATCATAAAGCGGGAGCTCTCCTTCTTCATCCAGCCGACTTTGCATGATTCGGCGCGAATCCTGGTGCAGCACACGCGTAAGTGCAATCGTCGGTGCCGTGGCGTAGACAGGCACGTCCGGGAAACGTTCCATTACCAGCTCCAGCGCGCCAGTGTGGTCAGTATGGGCATGGGTAACCAGCACAGCATCTAGTTTTCCCGTGCCGTTTTCAAGCTGGCTCAGGTCAGGAAGCTGGTCAGCAGCCAGACCGCCGTTTGCTTTTGGAGAAGGGCGAATGCCACAGTCTACCAGTATGCGCCGCCCTGCGGTTTCAACCAGGGTTCCGCTTGCGCCGACTTCGTCCGCACCGCCGAGAAATGTTATTTTCATGATCTACCTTTACTTCTTATTCGAAGCACTCCAAAGCTCGATAAGGCGTGTGAACTGGCCTTTCCTAAAGATGGCTTGCTTCTGCGTTGATGGTTTATCTACCTATATTCGCTGGTGACCCTGATTTTGGACTAATGTATCGCCAAAATAGTTTGTAAAATAGGGCCAGCCGTTCTCCAAACTAAAAAATCTTTTCGATAGGTAGGCTCAGATAGGATATTTTTGTCTTGGCGCGCTTATTTTACCTGGGAATTTCGCTAATCTGGAATAGATGCCTATAATTGCGCCGAAATTTTATTTTATAAGAAAAAAGTGGTTCTATCCTTAAAATTTTATAAATTTATTTTAATTGCGTCGACATTTTCGGGATCGAAACCGGCCGGCCAGATTGTTTTGTTATCATATTTTGATCCATCGAGGTCAGCCCCCACCAGGTTGGCATCGGTCATGTCAGCTCCGCTCAAGTTGGTACCGGATAACTTGGCCTGGAAAAACTCTGCTTCGCGTAGATCAGCCTTGCTCAGGTTTGCGCCGGTTAAATCCGCTCCTTCCAAATAGGCCACACGCAGGTTGGCTCCACTCAGGTTTGCGCCGCGCAAGTTTATACCAGTCAGATCAGCCTCACCCAAATCAGCATTTTCAAGCCAAAGTGGGCCAGGTTGCTTGAGTAAATCAGTAAGTTCAGCATCAGTAAATTGCATGGGTCACATTCTCTAGCTTTCTATTAGCGGTGGGATGGTAGATGTTAATTTACCAAATACAGCCTGCGGTGAGCATGTTTGAGCTTCCCCCTGATGTATTGTTGCATCGCATAACTACTTTTATCAATTGATGGCTAAAGCGCGGTCTGGTTTTGATGTTGGTTTGGTGCAGATTGAGACTCAGTGATCAAGTATTTTGGACAGGTCGTGTTGTAAGACAAAATAGTTTCGGCGCTCCCCTGCCAAATTCGATTCGCTGATGAATTCAGAAATAATGTAATCATTTTCAAAACAGGTTTCAAACACTGAGCGCGTACATTCGATCCAGGCCAGGGCGTTACTTAGCGAAATAGTTTTGATGGATTGAAAGTTTGCAGGGACTTCGAGTAACAGTATTGGAGCGTCAATTGCCAGGTTGATTTTACCTGGCAGACGTATACCGTTTTCTAGCACAGTTCTGTTGATAAACTTCGCACTAGCATGTACTAGATCTGCCAGGCGAATTTGGCCTGATTTCTGTGTTAGGCGTTGGATAACTCGTGGACTGTCTAGCCACCATTCAACTTCGAAACGGTCGGAAGGTAGACCGTGGTTCAGTCCATCAGTCATCTCTCCATAAGCATTGGGGTAATAGTGCCGGCAAATAACCCCAAGTTTCCCAAAGTTCAAAGATGCGTTGACACCTTCGAGTGGATTGACAGTCCATGTGATCAAGTTCAGACCCTGACCAAGAACAATTTCACGTTGGAAATTCTTGAGTGCTTCACCAATCCCGGCTGTGCGATAGCTTGGAATGACTCCCATCATGTGAGAACAATGCTTCCATGGCTGGTCAGGTTTGCGTCCTGGAAAACCAAATAAGACGCCAACCATTTCATTGGCAGGATTAAAGGCGCCCAAAGTCAACCCGCCGTTTTTTTGTGCGATGATCAACACATCTTTCGGGACGATTTCAGTGTAGTCTGTGATATCCCAGATATCGCGCTGAATGATTTCAGCGCGACGGAATTCATCGAAAGTGCTCAGGATGCGAATGGTAAAAATAAATTTATTCGGGCCAGAAGTTGACTCGTCTGAAGGATCTGGTTTCATCACTGCCATTATCAAATTAAAGTATTTTGCTCAAGAAGGCTTTGGTGCGGTCTTCCTGAGGGCTATTGAAAAAAACATCTGGCGTACCTTCTTCAACAATGCGTCCCTGATCCATAAAAACGATGCGATTTGCGGCAGCCCGAGCAAACCCCATTTCATGCGAGACTACCACCATTGTCATGCCTTCTTTTGCGAGTGCCACCATTACATCCAGTACTTCTTTGATCATTTCTGGGTCGAGTGCTGAAGTGGGTTCATCAAAAAGCATGATCTTGGGGTTCATCGCCAGGGCGCGGGCGATAGCCACGCGTTGCTGTTGTCCACCAGAAAGTTGCCCTGGATAGGAATCGGCTTTTTCTGGGATGCCCACACGTTTTAGCTGCTGACGAGCGATTTGTTCGGCTTCATCCCGTTTGCGTCCTCGAACAATGCGCTGTGCCAGCATGATATTATCAAGCACTGTTAGATGGGGGAATAGGTTGAATTGCTGAAATACCATGCCAACTTCTGCGCGGACTGCATTGATATTTGTGCGCTTATGCATGACGGGGATCCCATCCACAATGATGTGCCCGCTATCAGGGTTTTCAAGCACATTGATGCAGCGTAAAAGGGTTGATTTGCCAGAACCGCTAGGACCAATGATCACCAATACCTCACCACGTTTAACTGTGGTGCTGACTCCTTGCAAGGCCCTGGTGTTGCCAAATGATTTGACTACATTGTCTATTTGAATAATTACATTTTGGTCTATGTTAGCGTCCACGGCCGGATTTCCTTTCGATAAATTTTACGAGCATTGACAATGAGATTGTCATGCTCAAGTATAAAAAAGCCATGGTGTTATACGCTTCAAACGAGCTGAATGATCTGGCTCGGTAGAGTTTGCCCAACTGCGTAATATCACGTACAGCCAGTACGGAGATCAAGGAAGAATCTTTCAAAATGGCGATAAAGTCATTTCCCAGTGGCGGCAATACGCGGCGAAAAGCCTGGGGCAGAATGACGTAGCGCATAGCTTGAACGTAATTCATACCCAGAGAACGGGCGGCTTCCATTTGACCACGTTCAATGGATTGAATACCTGCGCGAAAAACTTCTGCTTCAAAAGCTGCATAGCCCATGGCCAAGCCAGCTATAGCACGCCCACTCATGTCAACTTGCTGAATATTCACTTCTTGCAGTGCATTGCCCAGGCCAGCCAGAGGCGGGAAAGCAACCATCCAGCTCCCCAGCCCATTTATAATTTGTAATCCGAGTGGAACAACCACGAAGGCACCATAAAGAATGATCACCAGCATCGGAATGCCACGCATCAATTCAACATAGAGTGTGGCGAAATTATAATAGATAACATTTTTGGAGACACGACCCAATCCGAGGAACAAACCTCCAACAATGGCCATGCAATATGCGGTCAGTGTAACCCGAATTGTGGTCACGATGCCTTCGCTGATGAAGTTGAAAGCATCTTGGTACACCGGAGTTGTGAGAATGCTTATAACAATTAGGACGGCGGCCAGTGCAATCGTCAAAGCCCACCAGGGCCACTTCGCAAGATTGCCAGCTGCCGGAAACAATCGTCCCTCTCCTACTTTTTCGGTTGAGGTAGTCAATGTTTGCCTCCTATCAGATGGGGCTTGCGGTCAATTTGTTTGACCGCAAGCCCCTGTAATTCGGTAAATAACCCAACACTAGTTGGAGGGGACGTAATCCACGAACCACTTCTGGTACAACTTGTCGAGGTCGCCACTGGCCTTCATGGCAGCCAGCGCAGCGTTAACAGGAGCAACAAGGTCACTGCCCTGCTTGTAGACAAAGCCCAGGTCTTCGCTGGTCAAGAGTTCATCAAGAAACTTGAGCTTGCCTTTATTGGCCGCCATGAAGCCAAGCGCAGCGGGTTGGTCGATCACCACGCCGTCAACGTCCTTGCTCATTAGCGCCAGTACAGATGCGTCGAAAGTATCGAAAGATTTAACGCGGGTTTCTCCAATAATTTCGATGGCTTTCTTTTCATTGGTTGTGCCCAACTGTGAAGCAAGTGTAGTATCAGGCAATGCAGCAAGTGATTTTGAATCGGTGAAGCGTGCTTCGTCAGCACGTACCAGTACTACCTGGCCATAATGCATATATGAAGTTGAGAACGCGACTTTTAGTTTGCGTTCTTCTGTCATTGTAACGCCATCAGCAACAACATCATACTGGCCAGCGGCAGCTGCCTCGAAAATTCCATCCCAGGCCGCTTCGGTCATGACTGGCTGGCAGTTAAGTAATTTGCAGATTTGTTGCCAGGCATCATAATCCCAGCCAGTCCCCTTGTTGGTTGCTTTGTCTATGAAGTTGAAAGGCGGGTAGGCATTTTCAACTGCGACAATTACTTTTCTCCCACCCAGGTCTGGCAGGGCACTGGCAGCCGGGGCAACCGGTGCTGCTGGTGCTGGTGTTGCTGCCGGCGCGCAGGCAACAGCCAGGAATGCCAGTACTAACATTCCACTTATGATTCGTAAAGCTTTCATGAAATCGTTTCTCCTTTTGACGTAATACAAAGATTTGTTTGGCGTTCAAAATTATACATGAGAAAATTAAAAACACTGTAGGAACTTACGTAATTACTGGGTAATATCACCTGAAAAATGCAAATATCATGATTAATGAGTTGGAATCGGCAATGATGAAAACATAAAACTTCGGATAATGGAAATATCAGCGTTCGGGAAGCTGGGAGAAGATTGCTTTTACCTTTCAGATTGGTCAGGCTGCTAATTTTTTATCATGAACTTGTCTGCAAGGATATGCGTAACATTCCCAATAATTCGTGGCGCAGCTCGATAAAAGGCTGGTTTGATTCCACTTTGGTGGTTTGCAGCCAGGGGTTATCGATCTGAATTTCTGATCTGATCTTTCCGGGGTGAGCGCTCATTGCATAGATCCGGTTAAAAAGTAAAATGATTTTACGGCAGCCGGGGTGATAGAAAGCACCGTGATCTGGTTTTTCTGATATACATTTAAAAGTAATTCTTGCATTTGTGTTTGTGCATCCAGAGTGCCAATTGGCTCATCAAGCAATAACATGCTTGGTATGATACAAGTATGGATCGAAAAATATAGTTGTCGGCGCTGGAGTTGATCCAGACCGAAGTAGATCTCAAATACCGGGAGAAGTATGCGAGTCTCTGGCGAAACTAACGAATATTCTCATTTATTAGCACGGTTTTCCGTGATTTCAGAAAGGATGAATTAAATGAAAAGTGAACAATTGATTTCAATGCGCAGCCTCGGAAGAACCAATATTATGGTTACCCCGATTGGATTGGGAATGATGGAATTTGCCGGTGGTGGCAAAGGAATGCTTGGACCAGCTTTCCCGGTGATTGGCCAGGATGAAAAGAATGCAACAGTTAGGGCAGCTCTGGATGGCGGGATCAACTGGTTCGATACGGCTGAATTATACGGGGGTGGTGTCTCAGAAGCATCGCTCTCTGCGGCTTTAAAAGCAGCAAACAAGCTGGATGCCGATGTTGTAGTGGCGACAAAATGGTGGCCACTTTTCCGAACTGCTCGCAATATCCCGCTCACAATTCAGGAGCGTATTCGCTCTTTGGATGGGTATACGATCAGCAATTACATGGTCCATCAGCCTTTTGGATTATCTTCACCAGAAGCGGAAATGGAAGCGATGGCAGATCTGGTCGAAGCGGGCAAGATCCTTTCGGCTGGGGTAAGTAATTTTAACCCGGAACAGATGCGCCGGGCCTATAAGACCTTGCAAAAGCGTGGGCTGCCCCTGGCCGTGAACCAGGTTCGATACAGCCTGTTGAATCGTTCGATTGAAACGAATGGGGTTCTGGATACCGCCAAGGAATTAGGGATCACGATCATTGCTTACACCCCGCTGGCTTCTGGCTTGCTAACCGGAAAATATCATAAAAATCCGGAACTGCTGCAGAAGAAATCCTTTCTCTGGCGTGGTAGGTTGCAACGCGGGGTTGAAAAGAGCCGATCACTCGTAAATTTGCTGGAAGAAATTGGCAGAAGATACGATGCCACACCTGCACAAGTGGCGCTGAATTGGGTGATCAATTCTCACGGCGAGACTATCGTAACGATTCCTGGTGCAACCAGGGTGCGCCAGGCAGAAGAAAGCGCTGGGGCGATGAAGTTTAAATTGTCGGAGGATGAAATTGCCCAGCTCAATAAATTATCTGGTAGTTTGAGATAATTTGGCTGTTTTTAACAATCTATTCTAGTTTCAATGGCTAACTGGCATAAAAAAATGCCAGTTAGCCATTTTTATAGAGCGATGGCGACTATTTGCCATCCGAGCAATACAAACTGATGTTTGCGGCTGGTCTTATTTAGTGACCATAAATTAGGGTACCTGCCAGGGCTGCCAGAATCAAGATTACGAGAATCGGGACTTTTTTGCTAAGGGCCAGCCCAAGCGTGCAAAGCATAATTATTATTCCGCTCCAATCCACAATTGATGCGCTGGCCAGACTTAGTGAGACTGCCAGTGTCAAACCAACCACCCCCAGCCCCAGGCCGCGAGTGAAATCCTGAACATTGTGTTGGTGCTCAATTTTGTTATAAAAGGAAGCAACAACAAGGATCAGAAGTGGTGGCAAGCTTAGCGCGGCCAGAGCCAGGCCTGCACCCAGCCAGCCGAAAGTTAAATAACCGAGGCTGACGCTCCACAAACCACTTGGGCCTGGGCTGAGATTTCCAACTGCGATGGCCGTTAGAAAATCGGAGGGTGTTGCCCACCCCAAGGCCAATAAATCTTTATTCAAAAAAGGTAGATTGCCAAGGCCGCCAATTGAGAGCAGCGAAGCTTTTAAGAATAGCCAAAAATAAAGCAGCGTATTCACAGGGTGTTCTCTCGCACTTGTTCCATGTCGCTGACCGGAATAATGGCAAGCAATGCAACCGCTGCTATTCCGGAAAGCAATAAGATGATAACGGGAGAGATGCCGGTCATGCTCATGAGCAGTACCGTAACCAGCAAAATGATAACGTGCGCGCCAAGTCGCCAAAAGCCTTCCTTATGGGCGCTTATGAAGATCGAATGTGCCATTTGAACAGACATCGCAAATGACAATCCTATCGCTGCCGGCAGGATACCTTTTACCATTGCCTGGATCCAGGCAATGGTGCGGATGGCAGCAAACCCGGATGTCATCAGGATGGTCAGGACTGCGCTGGGAAGGAGTAGACCGCTGACTGAAGCAATAATGCCCCGCCAACCAGCAAGTCGGTATCCAATCATAACAGTCAGTTTAACCAGGTTAATGCCTGGGGATATTTGAGCCAGGGCCCAGGCGCGTACAAATTCTTCTTCGTTGAGCCAGCCGCGTTTAATAGCAATTTGGTGCACAAGGCTAAACGTAGATGATCCGCCTCCAAAGGATTGAATGCCAATCAGGAACCAATCCATGAAAAGGCTGGCCGGATTTGTTTTTTCAGTTGGGGTATCCAACATTCAGCTCCTATGTTCAGAACAGACCTGGGAATTGTTAGGCTACGGGTACAAATAAAAATTATATCATCCGCCATTCTGGGAAGGAATTGGCATTAGGAGTGCTATGAAAAACCCCTATTCTGGAAAATCCCGTGAAAATATTTCCCACAACAGGCCAAGAAAGTGGCCATATTTTGGGATGATGACCGTAGATTTGGCATTAATATCGATAAAATCACCCACTTCCCGAAAATTTGTTTTTCAAAAGGGACTTTTTCAGCAGGCTCTTAGGGCTAATTTTTATTGAGAGATTTTTATCTTTTTGCTAACCGGGATTGGGGTTTGTTGATATTTGTCCACCGAGATTTGTTCAGTAGCTTGGGAACGCCTGTGGTCAGGGTTGGGTTTTGCTCATTTCCGATCCCTGCACATGGTTTGCCCGTAGTCGGTTGTTTTCCCGCTTTTTGCGTCAACGTAGCTGAGAAAATCTTGATCCGCTGTCTTTTTTACAGGGATTTTCGCAAGCATGATGGACGTTAGATATTACTGACGTAATTTTTAGTCCGGTGATTTTGTATCCTACCCCTGCTTTTGGGGCCTGGTTGGAGCGCCAGTGAAGATTTTGGTATTGGCGATGATGAAATAAGCGGTTCCGGTCTCTTGTTTCTTTGAATAAGTGATAGATTATGAATCAAACCCAAGGCCTAATAAATCCAGGGCGCGCAGCCATAGGTTACGGTGACCTTGATTGCGATCAGCCTGATCGAGCGAGTATCGGGTCAGGTTGATAATTGGTGAGCGCAGCGGCTCTGGTGGAAATGGCACCGGTTTGGAGCGCACCATTTCCAGCTTTGTGCGGTTGGTGTTTTGCCCGTTTAGTAAATCAAGCATGACCTGGGCGCCAAAACGGGTTGCGCCAACTCCCAACCCGGTATAGCCTAATGAATAGGCTAATTGACCGGCATGTGTTGTGCCCCAAAAGGCGCTAAAGCGAGAGCAGGTGTCGATGGCACCGCCCCAGGCGTGGGTAAAATGCAGCCCTTCAAGTTGGGGGAATGTCTGGAAAAAATGTTCGGCCAGTCGCCCGAAAGATGCCGGGTTGTGTTCAAGCGCTGGCCCAAAGCCGTTGTTCCAGTAATAAATAGCATCATATCCTCCCCACAGGATGCGTCCGTCGGCAGTAGTGCGGTAATAGTGGAATTGATTTGCTGCATCGGAAATACCCTGGCGTCCATGCCAGCCGATCTCATCCCGCTGTGCTGAAGACAAGGGCTCAGTGACAAGAACATAATCATAGACTGGTACTGTGTAATAAGAAAGCCTTTTCAATAGTGGTGGGAACGCATTCGTAGCCAGTGCTACGCAGTTTGCGCGAATCTGAGCATGCGGTGTTTGCACCAGGATCGACTTGCCTTCGCGGTTGATAGCTGTTGCTGGGGTATGTTCATAAAGTCGGACCCCTAGGTCCAGGCAGGCTTTGCGCAACCCCCAGGCCAGTTTTGCCGGGTTAAGCAGAGCGACATTTGGATTGGAAACCGCCCCAAGATATGTTGGGGAATTTACAAGCGGCAAGACCTGATCGCGTTCAAGCCATGTAATTTTCTCCCCATAGGGGTTTGTTTTCGCCGGCATGGCGCGCAGATCTTCCACTTGATAGGGCTCAGTTGCTACCAATAATTCGCCTGAGCGCAGAAAATCACAGTCAATTCCCAGGCTGAGAATAGTCGCTTCAATTTCGGCTAGATTCTGGTAACCCAGCTGGATGATGCTGGCAAGCTCAGCCTGCCAGCGTTGCAGGCCATTTTCAAAGCCATGCGTCAGAGATGCGTCCATGAAACCGCCGTTACGACCGCTTGCACCTGATGCGGCCTCGCCTGCTTCTACTAACACGATATCGCGAGCCGGATCAGCCTCCCGGGCCAGCAAAGCAGTCCACAATCCGGTAAAACCAGCGCCAATGATCAACAGGTCTGCGGTTGTAGGTTCAGTCAGTGCCGCAGCAGCCTCAGGGCGTGTGGGGTCATCGAGCCAGAAGGGCAGTGGTGATGCGTCTGCCAGAGATTTTAGAGATTGCGGTCGTGGCTGGTTTATAAATGGCATGAGGGGGCTCAATGGTTCTTCAAGGATAGGATCAGGTGAGCTGCGTTAGAATTTATAGCTGTATTTATTGAAGGGGGTAAACCTGGTTAAGTTAGCATGGTGTACATGAAAATCATAGGCAAGTAACCATAAGAAACCAGGTCAGGCTTCTATGAATTGGTTTCTTAGAAAATTTTACGCCAATTCATTGGTTAATTGTATTCCCAAACCGAGAATATAACTTATGAAAACCTGATCTATTTGCGGCTCGCGTTCAATTACAGAAAATAGAGCCAGCGGACTGGAGCGGTTATAAAAGTGCTGGCGCTCAGGTTTTCTTAAGATAAGTATCCAGGTTGCGCAGAAAGGTCTGCAGGATGATGGTGAGCAGACCGCTCCGGATACGCGCAAAAGCGCTGTCTTAACGAGTCTGGTTCGACAGAATGATCAATTTGCCAAAAAATCCCCGGCTGTCTTTCATTGATCATCATTTCATGGCCACCCAGGCTGTTGATGATAATGGATATCTTACCCGAATGTACCCGATAAGCAATACCAGAGCCATCGCCCTTGAAGAAAATGGCGCCCCCTTTATCGAGGATTTAAAACCGGTTTGAGGATGCCAACAATGTAATGACCGAAATGTTTAAAGCAGAGTACAGAGGCATGGATCTCGAAAAAATTTTTACTTTTAATGACGGCGAGCTTCTTTTACCATCATGGCTACACTATTTGACCTGTAGGAATGGAGAAAATATCAATGGAAATGGTCTTGCCTTTCAGTTGAATTGGACCACGGGCTTCGACCTGGATTTGTGGGCTTAAGGCGTTGCGCGTGAACTTATCAATAAGAATGGGTTGTGCCAGGACCTTGGTATGTGCCTCGAGGCGTGCGGCCAGATTGACGGTATCGCCCACGCAAGTATAGGTTGCACGGTGAGATGTCCCGGTATACCCTGCAACAACATTACCCGATGCAATTCCAATTCCGATATGAATCTCTTTTTTACCCTGCGCGACTCGATCCAGGTTGAAGCCATCGATCAACTCGATCATCTCTAAGGCTGCTAGCACGGCACTCTCGCAGTGGTCGATTTGTGGGAGAGGGGCGCCGAAAACAGACATCAAGCCATCACCGATTATCTGGTTAACTACCCCGCCGTGGCCAGAGATCGCATCGAACATCAGGGTGTAATAAGCGTTCAACATATCAATGGTTTCTTCAGGCGATTGCGACTCGGCCATGGCCGTAAATGAACGGATGTCGGAAAACATGATCGAGGCTTCCACCCATTTACCGCCCAACGCAAAACCAGAAACTTCCAGGTCATAGGCAACTTCTGATGTGGCAAAGCGACGGATAAGTTCCTTGCGCTGATCACGCAGGCGCTTCTTTTCAAGACTGGAGTTTATGCGTGCTCTGAGCAGCGTGTTGTTAACTGGTTTGGTCAGAAAATCATCTGCGCCCATCTCGATGCATTTGACCACACTTTCGATGCCTTCAAGAGACGACGCCACTATGACCGAGATTTCGCCGCCCATCATTTCTGCAAGACGTTTGCTAATAGCCAGTCCCAGGCCCGTGCCGCCAAACTTTCGGGTGATGGAAGAATAAGCCTGCGAGAAAGATTGGAATAGGCGCGCCATGTGACTTTCAGTGAGCCCGATGCCGGTATCGCGGGTGGAAACCGGGTTTATTTCGTCCACGAAATTGCTCTAAGAGCCATGAAGTAAATTAAATCCACCTATCCCCATTAACAGTCAGCTTGACTACCTTCTGCCAACACTCCCCGCCCAACAGGCCGCCCCAATCACCCCGGCATTACTCCCCAAGGCAGCCGGAACAACTTCCACCTGCGCCACTGGCATCACGTGCACCCGCTCCCGCATCGTCCTCTCCATCGGATCCAGCAGCAGCCTGCCGGCCATGGCCACCCCACCTGCAACGATAATCCGCTGCGGGCCAACTGCTGCGCAAATACTCGAAGCTGCCACTCCCAAGTAAAACCCGGCTTTCTCGTAAATCTCCTGGGCCAGCTCATCTCCAGCCAGCGCCGCTTGCGCAATCAATTCAGGTGTGATGCGATTCAAGTCATACCCGCACAACTCACCGATTTGGGTTGTCAAACCCTGGCTGACAGCTTTCATCCCCATCGACGCAATCGCCGGCCCGGAAGCATACGCCTCCAGGCAGCCATAATTGCCACACCCGCAGCGCGGACCGTTGAAATCGATCACAATATGACCCAGCTCGCCACCTGTCCCGCCGATTCCCAGGTGCAGCTGGCCGTTTACCACCAGCCCGCCTCCAATCCCGGTCCCAATCGCAAACACCGCTACCGTCTCGATCCCCTTCCCCGCCCCAAAACACCACTCGCCATATGTGATCGCGCGCACATCATTCAGGATCGCGGTTGGCAGACCGGTCAGCCTCTGGATCGTCTTCACCAACTGAACCCGCGGCCAGGTGCCGGGCAGGTTCGGCAAAAAAAGCGTCTCGCCCTGCTCAAGGTCCAGTACCCCTGGAGCACCGATCCCAATTCCACCGATTTCAGTCCTTTCCAGTCCCGCAGATTGGATCACCTGTAAAAATAACTCACCCATTCGACTCATCACGGCCTGGTGACCATCCCGTGCTAGAGTTGGTACACTCAACTGCTGCAGGACGGCCCCACTTTCCACATCCACAATGGCAGCCCGCAGATTGGTGCCGCCCAGGTCACAACCGATGAATTTTTTCATGGACACTTCCACTTTCAAAATTGAAAAGACCAACGCAAATTACTGGCCATGGTTTTACCAATGATCCCTGCCCTGGCCAGGCAAAACCAAAACCTGGCAGGTTCTAAAACCTGCCAGGCCAGACAATTATACTTTTTAATGAAAATAAGGTTTTAAAACATCGCGCGACAGGTAAAAACCGCGTTTGACCAACTCTTCATCGCCTTCGTAAACTCGATCTTCGTGTTCAATACTGACCACGTAATCATAGCGGGCGGCCGTGAGCGCCGCAAAGAATTTGGGCCAGTTCATATCGCCCAGTCCGGGCAGCCGCGGTACTTGCCAGCCCATACCCTGCGAAAGCACCCCATTGTTGTAAATACCTTCATGGTCGATGTGCAAATCTTTGGCATGCACATGGAAAATTTTTGAGGCAAACTCGCGCACCACCCTTTCGTAATCGATCATCTGCAGCACAAGGTGCGATGGATCCAGATTTAGACCGAAATTATCATCCGGGATGATCTCCCACATTTTGCGCCAGATGGCTGGCGTAGATGCCAGGTTGTTGCCACCTGGCCACTCGTCATACGAGAAAATCATCGGGCAGTTTTCAATACCAATCTTGACGCCGCGCTCTTTTGCAAACTTGACAATCGGCGGCCAGATCCTGGCGTAGTCTTCCAGATTCTGCGGAACAGTTTTGTTCTTATCCTTGCCCACAAAGGTACCTACCACCGGTACTTCCAGCAGCGCAGCCGCTTCGATCACCTTTTTTAGATGCGCGATCACCGTTTCGCGGTGTTCGGCCTCTGGGTGAAGCGGGTTCGGATAATACCCCAGTGCTGAAATCGGTAGCCCGTAGCCAGCCAGCATTTTTCGGATATTGGCGGCGCCGGCATTGTCCAGGGTGGTCACATCTATGTGTGTGACTCCGGCATAGCGCCGGGTGGCCTTCTCCTGAGGCCAGCAGGCGATCTCAATCGCCTGGAAGCCGCTTTCAGCCCCCCACTTGGCGGCCTGCTCAAGCGTATTGCCCGGTAAAGCGGCGGTGAAAAATCCAAGTTTCATAGCTGATTTCCATCCTTTTTATCAAAAAGTCAGCGGGGATTGGCTCCAACCGCTGCACAATGCTTATCCAACCTTGGCCCATTGTCCCGATCGGGCGCTCTGCTCGATCGCATCGCATAGTACCATTTCATAATGACCATCTGCAAAAGTTGGGAAATCCGGCTTCTGGCTGTAGTCGCCTGCGAATATATAGCGATAGACCTTCTTATACAGCTGTTTGAAGGTATCCGGGAAACCCTCGGCATGCCCGCCAGGATAAGAAGCCGTGTCGCGCGCTTCGGCAGAAAGCAGTGATGGATCCTTGATCAAAACCTGGTTGGGCGCGCTGCGGTGTCCAGTCCACAACTCATTTGGGCGTTCACCATCCCAAGCCAGCGATGACTTGGAACCATTAATTTCAAAAAACAACCGATTTTTGCGCCCTGAGCAGATCTGTGCCACCGTCACCACCCCACGCACACCATTTTCATAATGCAGCATGATGGTGGCATAATCCTCGGTGCTGATCGGCGTGTCGATGTAGTCTGATGGCTGCAGCAGCTTACCAGTGAAGGTCTCCACTGGCCGGGCGGGTTTCTTGCGAGTTTTATGGAAGGTTGCAAAGTCGGCATACACTTCCTCCACCCGCAGACCGGTCACAAAGGTCATCAGATCCAACCAGTGTGAGCCAATATCACCGACTGCCCGCAGGCTGCCACCTTGGCCCGGTTCCAGTCGCCAGTTCCAATCAGTCTCAAACAAGAGCCAGTCCTGCAAATAAGAACCTTGTAGGATGAACAAATCACCAATCCCGCCGCTCTGCACCAGGCTGCGAGCCTGCTGCACCATCGGGTACATGCGGATATTGAAATTGATCACGTTGACCAGCTGTTTTTCTGCTGCCAGTTTGACGAGTTCCGCAGATTCGGTCGAATTCATGGCCAGCGGTTTTTCGCAAACCACATGCTTGCCAGCCAGCAGTGCGGCTTTGGCATAGGGATGGTGCAACACATTTGGCGTGGCCAGGTGTACCACATCGATCTGTGGATCAGCCAGCATGGCCTCAAACGATGCATAAGCCTGCGGGATGCCCAGTTCGGCGGCCTTGATCACGGCATTTTCGTGGGTATTCTCGGCCAGCCCCAACACCTGAATCCCGTTCCGGCGCAATCCTTCGACATGGGCTGGTCCGATGAAACCTGTACCTGCAATCCCAACTCCAACGGTCTGCTTGTTTAGTTGTTTGCTCATAATCTCTTCCTGTCTGGATTTATTGTGATGAAACACCCGCTGGCCTTACTGTGCGCCTGTTCAAAGCCGCGTTCTCAGCTTCCGGATGTGAATTGGAACTAATACGCGCCGCCCAGCTTGGCATCCTCGCTGGCAGACACGCCTTCCTTTTGACGTTTTTCAAACTCATCCAGGATCGCAGCGGTGGCAGTCGCGCCGCAGCGCGTCACCCCGGCGTCGATCACTGCCAATAGCGCATCCAGGGTTCTTACCCCGCCGGCCGCCTTCACCTGCACATGCTCGCTGACATTGGCGCGCATCAATCGCAAATCTTCCAGGGTTGCACCGCTTGGAGCAAAGCCGGTCGAAGTCTTGACCCAATCGGCACCAGCTGCTTCGCTCAGCTTGCAGGCCAGGATTTTCTGTTCGTCATTCAAGTAGGCATTTTCAAAAATCACCTTGACCTTCACCCCCCTGGCGTGTGCCGCCTGGCAGACGGCCCGGATATCCGCGCCCACCGCATCTGATTGGCCCGAACGCAGCTGGCCAATATTGAGCACCATGTCCAGCTCTCTGGCGCCCTGATCCATGGCGGCTTGGGCCTCGGCCAATTTGGTGGCGGTCAGGTTGCTGCCATGTGGAAAACCAACTACGGTGCTGACGATCACATTCGTGCCTTGGAGAATTTCCGCCGAAAGTTTGACATGGCAGGGTTTGACACACACCGTAGCAGTATCGTACCTGGCAGCCAGCTTGCAGCCATCGATCACTTCTTGTTCGGTCAATTCAGGGCGAAGCAGAGAATGGTCAATCACCTTGGCAAGCTGTTGGTATGTAATGGTTTTACTGGAGAGCATATTATTTCCTTTGAATTGGTTTGCCAGTCCATCCGTCCCGGTTCATGGTATCCGGCAGCCGGATGGACTGGAGAATATTATTTTTTCTACAAATCGATTGGTTTCTTAATCATGGGTGGAGCATACGGCCACTCAATTTTACGCCCTTCGCCGGCTGATTGGTATGCCGCATACATGATTTTCAACACTTCGCGCCCATCCTCACCAGTTTCCATGCAGATTTCCTTGCCCAGCACGCAGTTTGTAAAGTGCTGCATTTCCTGCGGGAAGCCGTAATTCCAGACTTCTTCAAACATGGTGAAAGTGTAACCCTGGGTCGTCCCGGCTTTTTCAACGGCATAGCCGTAGCCATCTTCGCTGTATGTCAACAGCGAGCTGCCGCGCAGCAGGTCGGCCCGCGTATGCCCGCGCTTGCCGTACACCTCGCAACGGTCATCCACGCCGCCGCCCTTGGCCCAACTGTTTTCAATCATGGCCAGTTTATCGCCTTCATATTCGATGATGGCGTAGGAGTGATCCTCACCCAGGGTTTTGGCCTGGTGAACATAGGTCCCCATAAAAGCGGTCACACTCTTAATTTTAGGCTTGCCCAGCACCCAGCGTGTATATTCAATCGAATGACAACCCATATCCATCATCACGCCACCGCCTGAACGGTTGATATCCCAGAACCAGGGCGCGTGCGGGCCGGGGTGTTCTTCGGATTGCTTGGCCAGGAACGGTTCGCCTACGGCTCCTTCATCGATCAGCTTTTTGATGCGCACATATTTTGGAGCAAACAGCAGTTCTTCGGCGTACATCAACAACACACCTGCCTTCTGGCAGGCTTCCATCATCTGGTCGGCTTCCTCCAGCGTGACGCACAGCGGTTTTTCGATGATGATATGCTTGCCTGCTTTGGCTGCATCCAGAACCACCTGACAGTGCAGGTCATTCGGGATGCAAATATCCACCACATCGATATCCTTGTTCTGCAGCAGCTCGTGATAATCGCTGTACGCACCGGAAATCTCGTGCTCCTCGGCAAACCGGGCAGCATGCTGTGGACTCGCCACCGCCACTACCTCAGCCTCCCGCACCCAACCCTTGAAAGCTGAATGGTGAATGTCACCCACAAAACCGGTTCCTACAATGCCAACTTTGATTGTTCTGGACATGCGAAACTCCTTCTTGCTTGATAGTGTCTTTCTGGGCTGAATAAAAAAACTTTCCACCGGCTTTTTTAGCCGTATTTTTTAATATAAGTTAGCAGGATCAGAAAAGTTGCCAAAAAAACTATTATCGCGGGTTTCCTCACCGGTCATGCGGCCATCGATCTTTCCAACCGGCAGCCCGGCGGTAAGTCTTTCCCGCAAACAGCTACAAAAAAAACGTCGCCGCGCATTCCGCAAATAGGCAGACCTTGCCCAAGTAGCCCTAATTAAGTTCGGTATTAAGATTATAAAGTCACTTTTACAGGACGTCAATTCTTGCGAACAATCAAACAATCGATTAGAATTGATCTAATGTTCGTACATTAAACTAACCCAGAATCGATTGGAATTCAAAAAAATATGCCCATGCTGCCTCGCGAACGTGTCATCGCCTCGCTTAACCACCAGGAACCCGACAGGGTACCCCTGGCGCTCGGTGGTGGCCCTTACGGCCTCGTTGATGATCTCTATTTGCGCCTGCTCCGTCATCTAGGGCTCGGACAACCCGTGTTACCCTTCCGCAGTGGTCACAACATCTCATACATGGATGATCGCCTGCTTGAACGACTTGGCACTGATACACGCTACTGCTGGCCCGGGCTGCTTCCCAACAGCCCTGTCAATCCTGGTCCGGATGAAAACACTTTTTACGATTCCTATGGCCAGGTCTGGAAGCGCGCCGTGCCCTACTTCTACACCGGCCTAGGCCTGCTTGAAAACGCATCTGAAGAGGCGGATATCGAACATCTGGTGCGCTGGCCTGATCTTACCGATCCACGTTGGACGGCTGGCTTGGCCAACCGCGCCCGCAGCCTGCGGGAAGACACCAGCTATTTCGTAATCATGCGCATGGTCGCATCACACGGCCCCTTCCAGACCGCCTGTGATCTGCGTGGTACTGAAAACTTTCTCTCCGATCTGGCCCTGCGTCCCGATTTTGCCCGCAGCCTGCTCGATCAAATCACCACATCGATTGAAGGCCTGCTACGTCTCTCCATGCAGGCTGCTGGACAATGGTTCGACATGGTCGAGTTGCCAGGTGATGATTACGCCGGCAACAAAAACCTGCTTATTTCGCCGGCTATGTTCCGCAGTTTTATCAAACCCTGCCTGGCGCGCCTGGTCAATGTCATCAAACATGCCAACCCTCAAACCAAAGTCATGCTGCATAGCGATGGAGCCATCACCAGCCTCATCCCAGAAATCATCTCCATCGGTGTGGATGTCATCCATCCGCTCGAGCCCTTGCCTGCCACCGATATTCCGGCTGTCAAGGCTCGCTTCGGCGGGCAGGTCAGCTTCCTCGGCAGCATCGATATCTCGCATGCCATGCAAGGTAGCTACCAGGATGTCATCCAGGATCTCAAACGCTGCCTGGCCCAGCTTGCCCCGGGTGGTGGGTACATATTGGCGCCCTCCAACCATCTCCAGGCCGATGTCCCGCCCGAAAACGTTCTTGCTCTTTATGAATCGGCCCAAAAATTGGGGAAATACCCGCTTGGACTGGAAATATGAGTCCTGATATCCCTACCAACCTGCTCTTCTCTCCGGTTGATGTCCACAGCCCGGTACCGCTTTACCACCAGATTTACCTCGACCTGCGCCAGATGATTCAGCGCAGTATTATCCCAACCGGTGGTATGTTACCTCCGGAAATGGAAATCTGCCGCGCCTATGGGGTTGGCCGCCAGACCGTTCGTCAGGCCATTGCCCGCCTGGTCGACGAGGATATCGTTGAGCGCTTTGCCGGACGTGGAACCTTCGTACGCGAACAGCGTCATCACGTCCATTTTTTTCTGGACCGCTCCTTCAGCCAGCAAATGCGCGAATTGGGCCGCGAACCTCACTCACACGTCCTCAGTCTGCAGACCACAAACCTGGAGACCGAAAATCTCCCGGATCTGATAGCCTGGCATGGCAAACCCTGCCTGATCATTGAACGCCTGCGCTTGGGGGATGCTGACCCGGTCTGCCATCAGATCAGCACTGTGCTGACCGAAAGTTGTCCGGGGCTTGAACAGCATGATTTTTCCACCCACTCACTATACGAGATACTGGCCACCCGTTATCAGATTGCTATTACCCGCATTGACCACGTTGTACGGGCTATTGCTGCCGATGAATACCGCGCCGATCTGCTTGATGTAATCCCCGGCACTCCTCTGCTGTACGTCGGCACCACCGCCTATACTGATTCAGGCGCCGTGATTGAGCATTCTTCTGCCTACTATCGTGCTGACCGTTACGAATACAGCACCACCCATACCCTGCCTGGCTGATCCCCGACCTCTCGTCGAATCTCATCTGTTTCGCGGGTTGGTACTAAATCGATCAGGTTCCCGCGGGGCGGTTACCTTCACGAGCCACTTACTTACCAGGAGAAACCATGAATTCCGCTTTCGAATACATTCGCCAATCCCAGGCCATCCTCGAACGTATCCAGACCAGCCAGATGGGCGCGATTGAAAGTGCCGCCGAATTGTGCGCCCGTACCATTGCTGGCAGCGGCCTTGTACACATGTTTGGCACCGGCCATTCGCGCATTTTTGTGGAAGAGATGTTCCCGCGCCACGGCAGTTTTCCCGGCTTCCACCCGATCGTCGAACTCTCGCTCACTTTTCATAACGTGGTCGTTGGTGCCAACGGCCAGCGCCAGGCCATGTTTCTCGAGCATGTCGAAGGCCTCGGCCAGGTCATCCTGCGCAATTTCGTCTTCTCGCCGCCAGATTGTTTCCTGCTCTTCTCCAACGGTGGCATTAACGAAGTGGTCATCGATGTGGCCAGCGAGGCCAAGCGACTGGGCTTCCCGGTCATCGCGGTCGTCTCCCTCGATCACTGCGCCCGCTCCAGCGCCCTGCACTCAAGTGGCAAAAAACTGCCCGATTTGGCGGATATCGTGATTGATAACTGTACCCCCGGCGGTGATGCCCTTGTCACCGTCCCCGGGTTGGCAGACCCGGTTGGCCCTGGTTCCACCATCGGCGCGGCGGCCGTCACCAATGCCATCAAATGCCTGGTCGCCGAGAAGCTGACAGCCCTCAACAAGCCACCCATCGTGCTGACCAGCAGCGTTCTGATCGGTGGCCCGGCCTCCAAAAAACGTTTTGATGAATGCTACGACGATTACCGCGCCCGCATCCGTAAGGTTTACGGTGGGTGAGATGCGCCTGGATGGCAAAATCGTGGTCATTACTGGCGGCGGCAGCGGAATCGGTCGCGCTACCGCCCAACGCTTTGCAGCCGAAGGTGCGCGGGTTATCATCTTTGAGATTGACCCGGTCTCTGCCAGCCAGACTCTGTCCAACTCTCCGGGAAAATTCCCCGCCGAAAGCCAGATATTGGACCTGACCCAGGCTGCGCAGGTCGAAACCGCCTTTCAGGAAGTGGTTGAGCGCTGCGGTGGTCTGGATGTGCTGGTCAATGTCGCGGGCGGTTCCGGCCGGCGCTGGGGCGATGGCCCCACCGCTGAATGTACACTTGAAGGCTGGCATAGAACCATCGATCTAAACCTGAATAGTCTCTTCTACTGCTGCAAATATGCCCTGCCGCCTATGCTGTCGAGGCAGAGCGGCGTAATTGTCAATGTCGCTTCTGTGCTTGGTTTGGTGGGTGGAGACCAGGATTTCTCCACCCACGCCTATGCTGCCAGCAAAGGCGCCGCTATCAGCCTCACCCGCTCAATTGCCTCCTTCTATGCCCCACAGGGTTTGCGTGCCAACGTCATCCTGCCCGGCCTGATTGCCACCCCTATGAGCAGGCGCGCTCAGGAAAATGAACATATTCGCGCCCGCCTGCCTCAGCTCCAACCTCTGACCGGCGACTTTGGCTCTGCTCTGGATGTTGCCAACGCTGCCCTTTATCTTGCATCGGCCGAATCTGCCTTTGTAACCGGCGCCGTCCTGACCGTCGACGGTGGTTGGACCGTGCGCTAACATGCCCTGCCAGTCACGAGATCACCCTACGCACTGGAGCCGCCCTGGAAGCCTTCCAGCGCTTCGCCGGCACACTCATCAACCCGGAGCAAGTCATCACCTGGGCCCAGGCTCATTCCATCCGGGTCCTACCCGGCGTCCTGACTCCCACCGAAATTATCCAGGTCATAAACCTGGCGTTCTCGATCTTAAAGTTCTTTCTATCCGAAAGCATGGGCGGCCTGAAAACCATCAAAGCCATCTCAGACCCCTTCCCCGATCTCAAGTTCGTCCCCACCGGCGGCATCCGGTTGGATAACCTGGCCGCAGAATACCTGCGCGACTACAAAATCCAGACAGTGGGCGACTTCTGGCTTTGCAAACGTGCCCTGATCAGCTCTGGCCAATATGCTGAAATTGAGCGCCTGGCCGCAGAAACCGCCCATAGCGTCAAAGAAATTCGCTCCAAGGAGACCTCATGAAAACACAACCCCTGCGCACTACCGTAATAGGCAGTTACCCATTTCCATCCTGGCTGGAGTTTGCCAGCCAGCACCTCGACCAATTTGGCTCAGCCGAAATTGCTGAATTACAAGAAGATGCCGTCATTGCGGCCATCCACGACCAGCAGGCAGCCGGGCTGGATGTCATCACAGATGGCGAACAATCCCGCTTTGATTTCAACCTGTCCTTTTATGGATTCATACAGGGTATCACCACTCCGCCGTTGCCCCTGCGCGTCTTTGGGCCGCCCGCCCACGACCAGCGCGGCAAGCACGACATTATCGATCAGTTGAGTGCCCCTAAAGGGCTGGGAGTTGTCGAAGAGTTTCAACGTCTGCAGCGTCTGGCGCCCGCCGGTCCAACCCTCAAGGCCAGTGTCCCCGGGCCG
Organism: Chloroflexota bacterium; assembly: GCA_026390035.1. Taxonomy (GTDB): domain Bacteria; phylum Chloroflexota; class Anaerolineae; order Anaerolineales; family Villigracilaceae; genus UBA5195. Next base: position 5,925 of record JAPLGT010000076.1, on the reverse strand, counting down.
TATACCCTTAGCGGCCGGCTAAACCCCAACCAACGCTATCCCGATCGCTACGCCATTACTGAAGCTCTCATCCCTATCGTGCGCGCCGAGCTGCAAGCTTTGGTAGCTGCCGGCTGCACTGAAGTGACCATTGACGAACCATCCATGAGTTGTTATGCCTACAAGGAAGATACCCGACGCCTGGTGGATATCTTCAACCGTACGGTTGCCCCGGTTGTTGGAAAATGTCGCCTTTCCACCCATCTCTGTTTTGGAAACTTTAAAGCCCGTGCCGTCGGTCCGCGCCAGTACGCGCCTATGTTCCCCGCTTTTCTGGACTTCGATGTTGATGAAATCCACCTGGAAATGGCCAGCCGCGAATTTGCCGAACTGGAGCTGCTGGCCGAAATTTCAAAGGTCAAGGATGTAGCGGTCGGGATCATAGATGTCAAAAGCTACTACATTGAAACACCGGATGAAATCGCCAGCCGCGTGCGCCGCTGCCTGAAGTACGCTCCTGCTGAACGACTGGCCTTCGCACCTGACTGCGGCCTGAGCCAGACCGCCCGTTGGGCCTCGCGCCTCAAGTTGAAAAATATGGTGGCTGGGGCTCGCATTGTCCGGCACGAACTGGGGCTGTCAGTATGAAAGAGCCGTTGATCAAACCCGTCCTTCAAGATCAGGATTTTCTGCTGGATGTACGCTCGGCTCCGCTCGACCGACTGCAGCTCTGGTGGCTGGGCCAAAGCGGCTACCTGGTCAAATGGCAGGATGCTTGCTTGTTGATCGACCCATATCTTTCTGATTCACTCACTAAAAAATACGCCAACACTAGCAAACCGCATGTCCGCCTGACGGAAAGGGTCATCGCCCCTGAAAAACTGGATTTCATACAGGTTGTCACATCATCTCATAACCACACTGATCATCTGGATGCCGAGACCCTGGTGCCCCTGTTGGATGCCAACCCGAACCTCAAGCTGGTCATCCCGCGCGCCAACCTGGCCTTCGCATCTGAGCGCCTCCAACGCCCCCAGGCTAGCCTGACTTCCATCCAGACTGGTGGTGAAGCCCTCGACCTTGGCCCATTTCGTTTACACGCCATCCCATCTGCCCACGAGACGCTCGACACGGACGAAAATGGCGATCATAAATATGTTGGTTACATTATCGAAGTGGGTGGTAAAACTATTTACCACAGCGGCGATGCCTGTCCCTATGCTGGCCTGTTGGAACATCTGCGTAAATGGCAGATCGACCTGGCTCTTTTGCCTATCAATGGTCGCGATCCGGCTCGTGGGGTGGCTGGCAATTTCACTGCCACCGAAGCGGTTGAGTTGGGACATCAGATCCGGACCCGGCTGCTGGTACCCTGTCACTATGAGATGTTTGAATTCAACACCGTTTCTCCGGATGGCTTCGCCTACCATGCCCGCCAGGCCGGCCTGCCCCACCGCATGCTGCGCGCCGGTGAGCGCCTGACCTTGCCCTGATTTTGTTGGGTAGGTTTGTCTTGAAGTATATCTGCTAGGATTCCACCTGTCGGCGAAACATCGGTTTTGTTGACAGGTGGAATCCTGGGATGGTTAAAGCCATTTAAATCACCGACCCAACCCGCTCACACCGCATTCCGATATAAAAAAGGCCTTCGAATATTTCGTGGTTCCCCAGTTTTAAGATTTCCAACCCCCTGCCCATAAAAAAAAGCCCGCCTCCTGAGAGACGGGCCAAACTATCATACAGCCTTAAATTTACTGCCGCAAACCCTTCTGCCGGCCGTAAATCGAAATCAGGATCAAAAGCGTCCCACCCAAGACCATCTGGCGAACTGCATCCTTCATTTGCATCGTCGTCAGCAGGCTGGTGATTAGAATCAACACCAGCGCCCCCGCCATCGACCCAAAATAACTACCCTTGCCACCCGAAAGCAGCGTCCCACCCACTGCCACCGCCGCAATCGACGGGAAGAGGAAAGGCGCACCCAGGGTCAGAAAGACCACTCCGGTATTCCCCACTACCATGAAACCGGCAAACGAAGCCAGGGCACCGGCCAGTGCATAAGTCAGCAGCACCATGCCGGTCACATTCACACCCGATAACTTGGCCGTCACCCGGTTGACACCGATAGCAAAAAGGCTCTTGCCATAGGAAGAACGCTCCAATAGCAGCCAGATCAAACCTGAGAAAACTGCCCAGATAATGATGGCGCCTGGAATGCCGAACACCAATGGTCTGGCAATCACCCTGGTCATGATTGGCGCCAGCATACCCTGCGCGTTACCATGGTTTGTGATGATGATCACCCCCGTGATTACCCCTGACATGCCGAGCGTCATCACAAAAGGCGAAATCTTCAGGAAAGTGATCCCAGCCCCGTTGATCAGCCCGATCACAGCCCCGATCAAGATCACACCCACCAACGCAGGCAGCACCCTTTCGTTTTTGCCCTGCACAAAGGTCCAGGTTAGAATGGCCGACAGTGTGACCAGCGAACCTGCTGAAAGGTCAATCCCTTCACTGCCGCTGATGATCACCAGCGTCTGTCCGGCAGCCACAATCCCCAGGAAGACTGCCAGGCGCACGATGTTGGTGGCTTGGCCCATCGCTGCGGTCATATCTGTTCCAAAACTGTTGGGCAAAAAACCGCTCAACACAAAAAGGACAATCGCCAAAAGTACAGCTGCAGCGGGAGGGGAAATGGTGATTGGTTTTTTCATGATCGGCTCCTGCGAAAGAGAGAAATTACGCCCGGAGCTGCCAGGGCTGCCACAATAATGCTGGCGTTGACAAAGGTTTGCCACCAGGTATCAATATTCGCAAAGGAAATGATATTCTTGATCAGCCCCAGGGTCACCGCACCCATCAGTGGGCCGGCAATCCCGCCCACCCCGCCGCTCATAGCCGTGCCGCCAATCACCACGGATGTGATCGCCTGCAGCGTCATCTGTTCGCCAATTTGCGGGTTGCCAGTACCCGTCAGTAGGATGATGCAGATCCCGGCCAGAGCAGCCATAAACCCGGAAATGACATACGTGCTGAAGATGACCTGGCTGACCGGTACTGCGCTCTCGTAAGCGGCCTGGGCTTTTCCACCCACTGCAAACAGGTAGCGCCCGTAACGTGTCTCGCGGATCAATACCCAGACCAACACGAGCACCGGGATGACATAAAAGGCCCAATGCAGCCCCAGCGGCGTCACCGTTCGGTAAATATTCGCCACCGAAGCCGGAATCCCGCCACCGGGTTGGGGCAAGATAAAGAGCGCCATGCCTCCAAACAGGAAGCTGGTGGCGTAGGTCGTGATGATCGGTTGCAAACGCAGATAGGCGATGAAAAAGCCGTTAAAACTGCCTGCGGCGATGCCCACAAGCAGCGCAATTCCAAACCATAACAGCGTCTTATCCGGGCTGCCATCAATTCCAACCCGCGTGGCCAGCAGGGCACTCACGATCGAGACGATCGAGCCAACCGAAATATCAATGCCGCCGGTCAGGATGACAACAGCCTCGCCCGCCACCAGCAAAACCAGCGGCAGGAAAACCCTCATGTTGTTATTGATCGTTCCGGCCTCAAACAGCGAAGCCTGGAAATACAGGTTGACCAGGATCGCCAGGATAAACAATACCAGGGCCAGCAGGTATGGGTGTCGCAGTGAAAGATGTTGAAAGCTAGGTCGTTTCATTTCATGCTCCCATCAGACGCGCCCATGCTGGCGGCCACCAGGTTAGCCTTTGTCAGGTATGGGTCCACCAGTTCACGGCGAATCTGACCCTCGTATATGACCAAAATCCGGTCACATAGGCCGATTAGTTCTTCATCATCGCTGCTGTAGAAAATGATCGAGGTGCCGCCCTTGCAAATCTGCCGCAGCAGCTTGTAGAATTCAGCCTTGGTGCCCACATCCACACCTTTGGTTGGGTCATCCAACAACAGCAGCCTGGGTTTTTTCAACAACCACTTTCCTATGATCACCTTTTGCGCGTTGCCACCCGAAAGGCTGTTAACCTGCGCTTCCAGCCCACTCATTTTCAAGTTCAGGCTGGCTGCGATCGCATCTCCATCCTGACTGGCTTTCCGCATTTTTAGCGGGAAACCATAATTTGACCAGGAAGGTAACATCAGATTTTCCAGGATTGAACGGATTGGCAGCAAGCCTTCCCTGGCACGATCACCTGGCACCAGCGCAATCCCGTTCTTGATGGCGTGGCGTGGATGCGAATAATTGATCTGCCTGCCTTCGAAGGTAAACTTGCCAGCATGCGGGATATCCCCAAAAATGGATAATAGCAAATCACGCTGGCCATGGCCTTTTAGCCCGCCAATTCCCAGTAGTTCGCCTTGCCTCACTTCCAGACTGATGCTTTTCAAAACAGCCGTCTGCAGGTTTTCAACCGCCAGCCGAACCGGTTTTGGTTCTGCGTCAGCGGCTAGCGGCTCTTTATCCGCGTAACTAAAGACCGAGTCCTTACCTACCATCAGGTTGACCAGTCCATTTTCGGTGATGTCTTTCATCATTCCTGACCCAACCGTCGCGCCGTTGCGCAGTACGGAATACCGGTCAGCAATCTGGAATATTTCTTCCATGCGATGCGAGACGAAAACAATCGCTTTGCCATCCTTTTTCCACTTCGAAACCAGCTCAAACAAGCGCTGCACCTGGCGGCTGTCCAGGCTGGCGGTCGCTTCATCCAGAATCAGGAGCTGTGGGTTAAAGCTGATGGCTTTTAATATTTCGATCAACTGCATTTCATCCGGCGGCAGCGATCCAACCGGGTAATCCGGGTTGATCGGTAGTTTATAACAACCTTCAAACAGGGCGATCAATTCCTGAGTCCGAACCTTTATTTCCTTTTTATCAACCAGACCATATGGCTTGAGAGGTTCACGTGTCAGCCAGATATTTTCGGCAACCGTCATTTGAGGAACCAGGCTGAGTTCCTGAAAAACAGTCGAAATACCCAGGTTACGGGCAGATTGAGGCGAAGGAAAAGTCACGGGTTTGCCATCAAGGAGTAGTTGTCCTCCATCGAAGACAACTACTCCATTGATAACCTTGCTTAGCGTGCTTTTGCCGCTTCCATTCGCCCCTATCAAGGCAACGACTTCACCGGGTTGAATTTCCAGGTTACCATCGGACAGAGCAAGAACGCCTCCGTACCGCTTGACAATATTTTGGGCGGAAAGCGACAGGGTCATAATTTACTTCACAAAGAACTGCTGGACATCAGCGTCGGACATAATGCCATCCAACAGGTATTGATCCGGCTTGTCTTTGCAGAAAGCCAGCCACTGCCCGAAGTTGTCCTTGGTGACAGTCACCGGGGAGGGAATGATGAAGGACTGACCATTGATGCCGCCCAACTTGGTGGCATCAACTTTCTTGCCCTGCAGCAGGTTGATCGCGATGCGTAAGCCAGTCGGGCTGACGCCTGGGGCATTGGCAACACCGATCGATTCGAAATCGGGGTTGGTCGCCTTGACCTGGTCCCACAGTTTCAGATATTGGCAGCGGCCTTCACCAACCATTACTGGCCACTTGGCGGGATTGGCAGCCATCACGGCCTGTAACGCGCCGATCGCCATGCCGTCTTGAGTCCAGACGCCATCAATTTTTCCGGGGAAGCCGGTCAGGAAGTTGGACATGACCTGCTGGCCAGTCGCTTCGTCCCACTTGCCGGTTTCCTTGGCAAGGACTTTGATGCCAGGATAAGCCGCGAATACTTCCGCCACACCGCTCATGCGGTATTCATTGGCCGGATGGCCCGGGAAGCCTTCAATTTCAACTACGTTGCCCTTGCCGCCCAACTTTTCAGCCAGCCACTTGGCAGAGGTCATCGCCCATTCTTTTTGGTTGTGCCCGACATTATATACACCCTTGACATCCAGTTCCTGGTCAATCGACAGGACTACGATGCCAGCCTTGACGGCTTCTTCGAGGGTGGCGTT
>JAPLGT010000023.1:0-35062 GCA_026390035.1 Chloroflexota bacterium | reverse complement strand
AGCGCAATCACAGCTTCTTGGCCTTGATCGTATGCTTTCCCAATTTCGTCGTCCGTTGGCAGGCGTAACTTTTCCATTTCTTGATTGTGCACGACTTTTATGCTTTTGACAACCCTTTGTTTTCGATACCTGAGCAGTTACCACCGTCATCCTGTTGGACAACTTCGTGATCGCCGCGGTCTTCCAGCACCTGCAGCGGAAACTTCGGGTACCATTTAACATCTACCCCGGTTGTATCGTACAGATCGTCCAGGTTGTAATCCATGCCCAGATAGCTATGAATATTAGTTTTATTTACGTTGGCGGGCAAACCCTGTTCGTGCCAGGCCGGGATGGTCTCGTCCCAAAAGCCGTAGTCGGCTATTGGACAGCGATCCACCGGTTTGTAGTGCATGCAGGCGTTGAAGCGCTCGCGCTCATTCATCACAGGGTGCCAGCCAGAGCCGGGGATGGAGCCAGGTTGAGTCCACCGCCCCAGACATTGCGCGCCTGCTGCAGGTAGTATAGATAGTTATCATAGGGCACGTCCGGAGGAACCAGGTGGTCGCAATGCGGAATGTAGCCGCCTTGCTCGACCAAGGCTGCCAGTCGGCGCACTTCGGCTGCAATAGCCTGCCTGGATGAGCGCAGGATATTCTTATCAAACCCGCCGACGATACGCATGTCCTTGCCGAAACGCTGCCGGTACGCATACGGATCGGCCTTCCATGTGCCTATTTCAAAGGGAAACATCACGTTGATGCCAACTTCCATCCATAAGGGAGCCAGTTTATCAATATTTCCATCGCAATCCAGCGAGACCAGATCTACGCCATGGCTGTGCAGCACGTCTGTGATGCGACGGTAGTGCGGCATCAGGTATTTGCGGAAGTGCTTCGGGCTGATCAATGGGCCGGCGTTGTAGCACATGTCTTCCCACATATGGCAGCCATCAAAAATACCGCCTGTGCTGAGCACATGTTCCAGCATACCTACAAACAGGTTTGCCAGTGTTTCGACCATCTCTTCGAACCAGGCTGGGTCGTCGTAGAGAACCATCGATAGGTTTTCCAACCCCATCCAATCGCGCAAGTAGCCGTAGAGCCCACCGCCACGCAGGAACACAATGTTTGTGCGCTCGCTATCGCGCCAATTTGGGATGCGTGTGTCCCAATCGAGCGGGTAGCGCCCGGTTGTGGCGGGGTCCAGCCGTGGTTTGTAGTGTTTGATCCAGCTTTCGCGATCGGTCAGTAAGTGCCGAACCGGGTGAGGGATGGAGCTCATGAATTTTCGCCGCAGTACCTGTACCCCGTCGAGCTGCTGCACCACCTCGTGGTCACCGCGGTCCTCAATTACCAGTTCATCGAACAGGGGATCAAGTTTATTGATGATGCCGGTGGTCTCGTCGATCCCCGTCATGCTGAAGTCCATGCCCAGGTATTGACGCAGATCTCGCATGCCAACTTTTTCCGGCAAGCCCTGTTCGTGCCAAAACCCTGGCGTTTCGTCCCAAAAACCAAAGTCGGTGATCGGACAGCGATCGACGGGTTGGTAATGCAAAATGGCGTTGAAGCGCTCGCGGTTATTCATTTATTTTTAGTTTACTTTTCCAAAATTTGAGACAGGAATAGTTTTGTGCGATCGCTCTGCGGGTTGTTGAAAATCTGCTGAGGGCTGCCCACTTCGACAATTTGGCCTTGATCAAAAAAGAACATGCGGTTGGCCACTGCGCGTGCAAAACCCATCTCGTGGGTTACCACAACCATGGTCATACCGCTCTTGGCCAGCTCAATCATCACGTCCAGAACTTCTTTGATCATTTCCGGGTCCAGGGCCGAGGTTGGTTCATCAAAGAGCATGATCTTGGGCTGCATCGCCAGTGCGCGTGCAATCGCCACGCGCTGCTGCTGTCCGCCGGAGAGCTGACCGGGGAATTTGTTGGCTTGTTCGGGGATACCCACCCGCGTGAGCAGTTGCATGGCCACTTCTTCGGTCTGAGACTTGTTCCATTTGCGTACCCACTGGGGTGCAAGGGTGATGTTATCCATCACTGTCAGGTGAGGAAATAGGTTAAAGGATTGGAATACCATGCCAGTCTCGGCGCGTACATGTTCGACGTTGCGCACATTGTGGGTTAGTTCTACTCCGTCCACAATGATCTGCCCGCGTTGGTGTTCTTCAAGCCGGTTGAGCGTGCGGATGAAGGTTGATTTGCCTGATCCGGATGGGCCGAAAATGACGATTACTTCGCCTTTGTGTATTTCCATGTTAATTCCGCGCAGTGCGTGGAACTGCCCATACCACTTGTGCACATCCCGGCATTGGATGATTGCTTGTGTCGTAATATCTTCAGGGTTTTGCTGAGTTGTTTGTGTTTCCATCGTATATTCTCCAGTCGCCCTTAGCCTTGCGTGCCATCGAGGCTAGATCGTGCTTCGATGGTTTGACCTATGTAGGACATGATATAGCTGACTGTCCAATAGATAACTGCCAGAAAGGCATATACTTCGATGTGCCGGCCCAGAAAATCGGGCTGTGCCAGTGTTACCTGGGCAATGCCCAACAAGTCGAGTAACCCAACGATGAGTACCAGCGAAGTGTCACGAAAGCCGCCGATCGCGGAAGCAGTCAGGATTGGAATAATATTGCGCAGGGCTTGAGGCAGGATGATCAGTCGCAGGCTGAGGAAGCTTCCCAGTCCCAAGGCTGCAGCTGCTTCGTGTTGTCCCTTTGGAATGGCTTGCAAACCACCACGCACGTTTTCAGCCATATAAGCAGCGCTGAATAGGGTAAAGGCCACCATGGCGCGCGCCACCCTGTCGATATTGATATTGTCAGGAAGGAAGAGCGGTAGCATGGTCTGAGCCATGAAGAATACTGTGATGAGTGGCACCGAACGCACCAGTTCTATATAGACCACGCAGAAGGCGCGAATGAGGGGGTAGCGGGATATGCGCCCAATTGCCAGGGCTGTGCCAATCGGGAAGGACAGCAGCAGCCCAACAAAGGCGATCAGCGAAGTTAATAGCAGTCCGCCCCAGGCATTGGTGGGTACAGACGGGATGAAACCTCGTTCTCCAGTCCAACCAGCCACCAGCACCATAACGATTGGCAGGTACAGCAACCAGGTGATGATCACAGTTCGGCTCAGGATTTTTGGAAAGCTGCGGCCCAGCCCAAATCCGAGTGCTGTGATGAGCCCCACCACCACCCAGAGTATGCGGTTGGCCGGATCCAGCGGCAGAAGCGCCAGCAGGAAGGGTCCACCCAGGGTGATCATGGTGGCCATCGGTTTCTGGCGTATCCAAATGCCCCAGGAAAGCCCGGCCAGGGCTCCCAGAATTCCGACACATATCCATATTCGCCACAGTTGGGTTACCGGGTACTGGCCGACCATCAGAATGCGCAGGTTGGCGGAGATCACCTGCCATTTGGCTTCAGTTAATGCCCACGTCAACACACCGCGCGCCAGGATGAATACAAAATAGAACCCAATAACGGTCACTATGCTGCTGTTCCAATCCTGGAATAGGTTCTTTCGAAGCCAGTTCAGGATGGTGTACCGTTCGGTTGGAGGTGGCAGTATCTGGTTGGTTGTGTTCATGTCAGCGCTCCACGATACGGATACGGTTGTTGTACCAATTCATGAACAAGGATGTCAGCAGGCTGAGGGTGGCATAAATGGCCATGACGATGGTCATGATTTCGACTGCACGCCCGGTCTGGCTGGTAATGGTGCTGGTGATATGTACTATCTCAGGAAAAGCAATCGCGGAAGCCAACGATGAGTTCTTGGTCAGACTAAGGTAGTTGCTGGTCATGGGCGGAACGATCACGCGCATGGCCTGTGGAATGATCACCAGCCGCATGGTCTGGTAACCCGAGAGTCCCAGAGCGTGCGCGGCTTCAATTTGCCCCTTGGATACAGATTGCAGCCCGGCACGCACAGTGTCGGCGGTGAATGGCGAGCTGCCCATGACCAGGCCGACGATGATTCCGATAAATTCAGGCGGCAGAGTGATACCGCCTGTGTAATTCAGCCCTTTTTTGATTGGAACCTCGACCAGGAAGGCAGCAGCTGGCATGGCAAACCAGATTACAGCTCCCAGAACAAGGAAAATTGCCAGAGCGATCAGGCTGCCAATCAGGTTGTCCAGTCGAAAACGCTTGACGATCAAGCGCGCGACGAAAATTGCCGCAACCAGACAAATCAGCAAAAGGATCAGGTAGGTGTTGGTTGTTCCGGTTGGAACCAGGGATGGGATGTTTAAACCACGGTTGCTCAGGTAGGACGGTCCGGGCAGTATAAAAGCTTGCTTGACTAAGGGCAAGTTATAGATGAAGACTGCATAAGAAGCAATGATGACCAGCAGTAGGGGCACATTGCGAAAAATCTCGATGTAAAGCCAGGCAATCCGGTTGACCAGGAAGTTGCGCGAAACCCGCATGATCCCGACGATCACGCCCAAAACCGTGGACAGGACGATCGAGATGGCAGCCACCAGGATGGTGTTCAATATTCCGACCTGAATGACGCGCAGGTTGCTGCTTTCGCGGGTTTGATCGATCAATTTGAAGCTGATATCAAAACCACTGGTAAGTCGGAGAAAATTAAATCCCAGCACCATGCCTTGCTTTGCCAGGGCGCGGGCCATATTCTGGTAGAGCAGAAAAGCGACCAGCAAGACCACGGAAGCAAAAATTACCTGGGCGAGCACTTGCAAAAATCGTTCATCAAAAAGCCAGGCGGTAATTTGCCCGCGCCCCTTGTTGGTAACATTCGTTTCGTCTTGGTTAGCCATAAATAGATCCTCTAAAAGACGGTGAAGCAAAGGGGCTGGCAGGTAAGCCGCGCTTTGAGCGAGGCCTACCTGCCAGGTATTAATTTATGATCCAGTACCCGGTCTGCAGGATTGTGATGGTGGCAGAAAAAAGCTGAATTTCGTCATGTGCTGACTGGTTCTGAATCTATGGTAGCTTGCAAATTAGCGAATGGGTGGGGCGTAGAGCAAGCCACCTTGCGTCCAAAGGGAATTGATACCGCGTGTAATGGCGGTCTTGGTGGTTGGGCCCAGGTTGCGGTCATACATCTCGCCGAAGTTACCCAGTTGTTTGATGATGTTATAAGCCCACTCGTTCTTCAGACCGAGTTTGGAGCCCATTTCGCCTTCCACACCCAACAGGCGGCGGATGCCGGCGTCTTCGGTTTTGGCCTTCATATCATCCACGTTTGCAGATGTAATACCCCGTTCTTCAGCTTCCCACAGGGCAAATTCGGTCCAACGGACGATGTCAAACCACTGGTCATCACCCTGGCGGACTACCGGGGCGAGAGGTTCTTTCGACAGGGTGATGGCGAGAATAATGAAATCGTCTGGGGTCTTGGTTTCACTGCGCTGGGCCATCAGGCCAGATTTATCATTCGACATGGCATCGCAGCGGCCTTGTTCAAAAGTGGCGATTACCTGGTTGGGGTCGTCGAACAGGCTGGGGGTGTAGGTCAGTTTCTTGGCAGCCATGGCATCAGCAATGTTTAGTTCGGTGGTTGCACCGCGACCCATGCAAATGGTGGCGCCGTTCAGGTCTTCAAGCGTGGTGAAACCGCTGTCTTTGCGGACCATGATGCCCTGGCCATCGTAGAAGTAGGGCGGAGCAAAATTCAGGCCCAGGTCGCTGTCGCGGGTGAAAGTCCAGGTGGTTGTACGTACCAGAACATCGATGTCACCGTTCTGCAGCATGGTGAAGCGAGTTTCGCCGGTGGTGGGGACAAATTCCACTGCCTTGGGGTCGCCAAGAGTGGCTACTGCAATTGCGCGGCAAATTTCGATATCCAGGCCGCTGGCATTGCCGGCAGAGTCAACCACGGAAAAACCGGGGTTAGCCGGGTTCATACCGCACTTTACCTTGCCGCGAGCTTGTACAGCTTTGAGGGTCTCACCAAAGCCTGCGGATTGTACGATGATGGGCGCCGGGGCAGCCGGGGCAGCGGCAGCGGGCGCTACAGCGGCAGGGGCAACAGCCGCAGCCGGGGCTTCAGTGGCGGCGGGAGCAGCAGGCGCGCAGGATGCGAGCAGAACAGCAAAGACTACAAGTACGAACAAAAATTTACGCATTTTCTCTCCTTCTACTTTCTGAATAGTGTGATTGGAAAACGGTTGACTTGGATCCGTTACAGGTTAGGCAGTTTCGGCCAAATATTCGAGAGATTACCTCCTTCTGAAATTTTCCTTAATCCTTGATCCAGATGTCATGGTTACCTGAGATACAAGCGTGAACCATGTGGCTAGTGTTGAAGGCACTTCCTACTTCTCCGGTCGGGCTCATCAGGACAATGCCGCCCTGGCTGGAGCCGGTTCGCCGCTCCAGCAAGCGCAGCACTTCCTCGGCGGCCTGCTGTGGGCTCATACCATTGCCCATCAGGTCGCATGCGGTTTTACTGAATAATATTTTCATTAGTGCTTCACCGTTACCGGTGGCTGCTGCTGCTCCCAATTCATTGTCAGCGTAACCGCCGCAGCCAATGATTGGGCTGTCCCCGACCCGGCCCGGCATTTTTCCAGCGGTGCCGCCGGTCGAGACTGCCACTGCCAGTACTCCATTGGCGTCCATTGCAATCGCGCCGACTGTGTCTCCGGCGTGAGGGCGAAAGACTCTATCTTCCGGGCGCAGCAGGTGGGAACTGCTACCCGTCACCAGTTCTTCCATTGGGCAAACCGGTACTCCCATTTCACGGGCAAATTGCTCGGCGCCTGCGCCCACGAAGATCGAGTGCTGTGTTCGTTCCATGACAAGACGCGCTACGCTGATCGGGTTGCTTACCCTCTGGATACCGGCGACGGCACCGTAACCCAGCTGTGCACCTTCCATGATCATCGCATCCATTTCTACTTCGTTGTTGGCGTTCAGAAATGAGCCATGCCCGGCGTCGAAATTCTGGTCATTCTCTAGAACGCGCACAGCCGTCTCAACTGCGTTAAGGGCCGTGCCGCCTTGCCGGAGCACATCCCAGCCGGCTCGCGTGGCTTGCTCAACGCCTGTGCGAAATTCTGCGACGCGGTCGTCAAAATCATTTCCAGCACCGCCATGCACCACGATCACCGGTTCCATCAAGACTCCCTGGAAACTGAGCAAACTATTTCGTTTGCCAGCCAGAAAGGAGGTAAATATGCTGTCCCATCGGTCAGAGGCAGCATTTCTTCTGCCAGTTGAATGCCAAGCACTTCAGTCATCAACTGCCGTCTGCTCTGGACGCGTGCCCACAATTCGGGGTGGCCCGCCTTCAATTCAGCGCGCAGTGAAGCATCTGCAACTGCCACGGTATCCTCACAGTTCATCAACCAGCCTGCGGGCAGTGGTGTTGGGATGATGTCGCTCTGGAAGACCATCCCGGAATGGATTTTTTCAATGCTATCTGGACGGATCGGTGAGCTGGTCCATTCTTCATAAGATGTCAGGTGTCCCGGATTGAGCAAGGCGTGCAGTCCGCTACCTTCAAAGGCTCCGGCCACTGACTGGAATACTTCCTTGCCCATTGCGCCGATGCGCATGGCCTGATACCAACTGGCAACTGCCCCGAAATAGGGTGCGGCGATCTTTTCAAAGAAGCTTATGTCGGGCTCGCCGAGCATCATTCCCGCCCGGCAGGACAGGCTGCCCCAATAACCCAGCCCGGTGGAAACAGCATCTCCGTATTCAATAATCTTGCTGCTTGGGCTGCGCAATCCGTTGATCTCGCCTTTGCCTGAGACGAAAATGGGATGCATGCTCAAAGGTTGTCCGGCGAAGAGCATCAGCTGCATGGCTTGCATCTCGCTCATGCCAGGTCGTGTGCCGGTGACAATACTGAACACAGACGCCGAGGATGTTCGAGCGGCCCATTCGAAAGCAGCAATCTGGTCTGCCGAGTTGAGATTGCGCAATCCGGTTTCTGGATGCATGAGCAGCGTTGTTTGGTCAACCAACTTGCCGGAGCTTCCCAGCAAACTGCGTACAACATCCACAAAAAAAGCTGGGATGAAAGCCGGAGCAGTGGGCTCATCGGTTTCATACGCTTCAAGATATTTCCAGCCCACCAGGCTGGCTGACTGTCCGGCGCTCAGGCCGATCTTTGCCAGCACGTCTTTTAGGCGAGGCGCCTGGCTGCGGGGCTGTGAGTTTAGGCTGAATGTCTGGCAAAGCTCCACGTGCAGCAGTACCCGCAGGATAGGCAGGTAGCCCAGCCCCTCGTTTCCAACGATCAACGTGCGTTGTCCCTTGGGTCCTAACACCAACAAGCCTTCCTCAAACCGCGGGTCGTAATTGACCAACCAGGTCAGGTTGGCGGAGTGTTCGCGGTCGGCAAAAACAAGCACCCAATCGGTTTCGGCTGCCTGGACCAAGGCGGTCAATCTGCGCTCGTACTCTTCAGTTGATACGGCCGGTATTTCTTCGGAAAATTGGAACTCTGGTAAAGGGACGTGCTTTAAAACAATATTCATGGAACCTCCAGGCTAAGATCAGGGATTACGTACCGCGTGGAACATAAAATCGTAGCGGTCCCCGCGGTAGTATGTGATGACATATTCAACTGGCTCGTCGTTTTCCAAAAAGGCCGGGCCTTTTACGAGCATGAGCGCGCTGCCTGCAGGTATTTTTAATAATTCGGCCTGTTCGACCGTAGCCAATGCAGGGCTGAGCGAACGGTCGGCATAACTAATGCGCAGTTCTAGGTGGGTGGAGAGCAGTTCAAAGAGCGAGCCAGCTGCAATTACATCTCCAGTCAAACCAGGTAATAGCGTACAAGGGATATAGGCTGTACTGATTGCCATTGGCTCGCCATCTGCCAGCCGCAAGCGCCGGATTTCATGGGTCTGCATGCCTGGTTGGATATTCAGTTCGCTTGCAACATCGGGGGGTGGCGTTACTTGCGCCAAGCCCAATAAGCGTGTATCGGGTTTCAGTCCTCGCTGCCGCATATCTTCGCTGAAGCTGACCAGCTTGGCTAGTTCATAGCGGCTGCCATTGGATGCCACAAAGGTGCCTTTGCCTTGGCGGGAGATCACAAAGCCCTGCTGCTCCAATACTTCGATGGCCTGGCGGACGGTATTGCGGCTGACGTTGTAACGGACGATCAAGTCTGTTTCGGATGGTAAAAGGTCGCCTGGTTTAAATTGTTGCTGGATCATGACCTTGATCTTCTCGGTCAATTGAAAATATAGAGGTTCAAAACTGTTGCGGTTTAATGGCTTATTAGGCATAGATGCTCGAAGGATGCTGATTTTTGCTCGATATATTGTGAAATATTGCACTTATAAGGTTATTAGCTTATGCCAATGAGTTAATATAATTATAGGCTCGAGAAAACAAAAGTCAATAACCTGTTTCTGATTATGACGTATATATTGATAAGTATTTGTAATAAGTAGCTTCTTTGACTGCTATCAAGCTTGTGCTGGCAAACATATTTGGAGAATCTGGTCATGGTTTATGCGTTAAACGGATTTGGATAATTCTGATTTGGTATGAAGTCCGCGGGTATAATTGGCCGAAACTTCGTGGTATCCCGTCTTTAAGTCAGTCGGAACCTGTCCAATGCCCAATCAGCTTAATAAATTTAATTTGCTGTCACTTAAGCAGTTTCGCAGTTTGTTTGCATCTCTTGCAATCCCTTTGCCGGATACTATTTTGGGTACGTATCATGCGGCTTTCGTCGGACCTACGTGGCTGAGAACAGCTGCTGCGCCTGCACTGTCTGTGAGTGGATTGGGCGGCTGGTGGGGTAAGGAATTCTTAACAGATGGCAGCGCCACCAACATCGTTCTGCGTGCAGGGGTATTTAGCTCACTTTTCCAGATGAGACTAATTGAGACCCGCTCGTTTATCGATCAAAAGCATGGGTTGGCTCTGCATTACCAACCCGAAAGTCCCTTCCCCTGGATGTTCGTGGTGGACGAGCTGCGTCGTTTGGATGAAACCAGCCTGCTGGGGATGACTATCGCTAACTTACAAGGTTTGCGTGGGTTAGCCTTCCCGTTTATTTTGCAGAAAACTGATGCAAAGTGGAGGTCGTAAATGGATTTTGATGCCATCGTGATCGGGTCTGGTTTTGGTGGTAGTGTGGCGGCTCTGCGCCTGACTGAAAAAGGCTATCGTGTGGCGGTCATTGAAATGGGCCGGCACGTAACAAAGTCCGATATTCAAAAAGCTAATCAATCCCCTCAACATCTTTTCTGGATGCCATCCTTGGGGATGAAGGGTTTTTTCACCCAACGTTTTTTCCAGCATGTCAATATTGTCGGTGGTGTTGGCGTTGGAGGAGGCAGCCTGGTCTATGCGGCGGTTTTGCTGGAGCCAAAACCAGCCTTCTACCGTGATCCGGTCTTGATCTCCACGGGGCATGATTGGGAAGCTGAATTGCGTCCGCATTATCAAACAGCTGCGCACATGCTTGGACTCGTAACCTGTCCCACCTTTCATGTGCAGGATGATTTTCTAAAAAAGACAGCCGAAGCCTTGGGCGTCGGGCATACTTTTGGTCCTGTTCCGTTGGGTATTTATTTCGGTGCTGAAAATACCCCGGACCCGTTCTTTAATGGCGATGGCCCGGTACGCAATGGCTGTATTGAGTGTGGTACTTGCCTGGCGGGTTGTGCCGCAGGAGCAAAAAATTCGCTTGATAAAAACTATCTCTATCTGGCCGAGAAACTTGGTGCGCAAATCTTGCCTGAGCGAAAAGTGACCACCATTCGTCCCGTTGACGGAGGGTATTCACTTGAAATGAGCAATCCTTTAACCGGGAAAGCATACCCTGCCCTGTCCAGCCCCCATCTGGTCCTGGCAGCCGGAGTCCTGGGTACGTTGGAAATATTATTTGGCTCGCGTCAGCGCGGTACACTAACGCGACTTTCGCCTATGCTTGGGCAACGTGTACGCACCAACTCTGAAGCCATTACGGGTGTGCTCTCGCACGACTCATCTGTTGACATGAGTCACGGTCCGGCGATTTCATCTGATTTTCATGCCAACGAATTCACTCACATCACCCAAAATCGCTTACCGGCCAGCTACTGGTTTATGAAGCTGTATTCAGGTCCCTTGGTCGATGGTGCACGCCCCATTTCCCGTGCACTGAAAACACTGCTGCAATTTTTGATCCATCCGGTTGTATCAACTGCTTCTTTTCGGATACTTAAGGACTGGCACAAGCGTATCACTCTCATTTCCACCATGCAAAGCCTGGATAACCAGATGGCCTTTCGTTGGGGGCGCGGGCTATTTTCTGGTTTTCGACTGGGGCTTCAATCAGATACTCAATCTGGAAAATCGGCCCCGACCTATATCCGGGAGGCGAATGCAGCTGCGCGGAAGTATGCTGAAATCTCATCCGGCACACCGCATAATGCCCTGCTTGAAAGTCTTCTGAATATGTCGGTTACAGCCCACATCCTGGGTGGCTGCCCAATTGGTACGGACGCGGAACATGGTGTTATTAATGCGCAGCACGAAGTTTTTGGCTATCCGGGCATGTTCGTTATGGATGCATCTGCCATCCCGGCCAACGTGGGGGTCAACCCGAGCCTGACAATCACTGCTATGGCTGAGCGGGCAATGAGTTTCTTGGATAAAAAAGGTTAATTTTTTTATATAAGTCCCTGGATACTGTAGTTTTATTTCCAGCCAGGTAATGTTTAAATGTGTTTTGATGAAAACACAAACCAGCGTTCTAAAATTGCCTGATCCCGAGGATCAGGCAATTTTTTAGATGATCTGTCTCAAAATTCCCTATTGACTCTTACCCAAGTTTGTTTTTATAATATGTCTAGTTAGCTATACATTGTTACGTTGTTTATCGGAGTTGTCACATCTTTTCAGCTTATGATAGATAGAGACTCACCTCTTCCAGCATATTTTCAGATTTCACGTGATTTGCGCCACCGGATTTCCAGCGGTGAGTGGAAGCCTGGGAATAGACTACCATCTGAACTGGTTTTGATGCAGCAATACCAAGTCAGCCGGATGACGATGCGCCAGGCGATTTTGGCCCTGGTGAAAGATGCGATTCTGACCCGTCGTCGTGGGCATGGGACTTTCGTAAATCTTTCATTTATTGAATTTCTCGACGATTTGCAAGATCAACCCGATGATCTGGGCCTGGCGACGAATGGTATTCGCCAACGCAACCATGTCTGGGCGAAACTGCGCGAGGTTGCTCTGCCTGATTCGCGCTTCCACTGGGATTTTTCACTTTTCATCCCGGATTTCCAGGGCAGCACACTTTGTGTCGAAGCACTGTGCGAAACTGACATGTACCGTTCCAGCAGCGTGCTTTTTGTTGCACCTGATAACAGTCTGACGTCATTTCGCCGGCGTGCCATCGAAGATCAAAAGACGGTATTGGTCGCCACATCCGGGATATCTCGCGGTTTCCGCCTGTTTGTTCCGGGTTGCGTTCCGATTGGACAGGAAGAGCTGGCTGCGACCCTGGATGGTATGGATCGTTTTTCGCAACCAGCGGCGCTTTCCGCAATTCGCCAGCTTGGAGCCATCGACATGATGGTTACGGGTGTTTCGTTTACCACCCTGGATGGCGTGCGCTCCGGGCTGGGGTATGGTTATTTTGACATCGAGTGGGCGATCTTTTCTGAGCTGGGTGTAGCTCTTGAAGAGACCTCAATCATCGCCATTGCACACGACAGCCAGGTTATTGACATGCAAATGGGACATTCGCCATCTGATGCACGTGCTGATTGGATTGTGACCCCCACGCGCATGATTCAAACACTGCAGAAGCAGCCAAGACCGGTGGGTGTGATCTGGAGTCATTTTTCACCAGATTTGATTGACCGAATTCCATTTTTGCGTGATCTGGCTCTTTTGAAGGCGGCGCAATTGGCATGATGCAGTCAACGGACCCTGATTATTTCTTTGTTGGTACAAAGTAAGTTGTCAATCATTTAGTAAAAACTTGTAAGGTTTAGAGAGGTTCTTGGATGGCTAATTCAGGTGAATCGCATTGGATGGGAAGACATGCCGGAAAAGACGAACTTCGGCACCAGATTTGGACTGCTTTGAAAGAAAGCGGCGATGCTATCGGCGATCCATTTGGATGGATACCGAACTTTGTCGGTGCCGATAAAGCTGCCGCGCGGCTGGCAGAGTTGCCCATCTGGAAAAGCGCCGGGGTGGTCAAGAGCAACCCGGATGCACCTCAGGCACACGTACGTCTGCGGGCATTGCAAGACGGTAAGATTCTTTATATGGCTGTACCACGGTTGGCAGAAGATAGGTGCTTCATTGAGCTGACTGCAGCAGATCTGTTGGCGCGCGGCATTGCCCTGGAAGATGCCGCACAGTGGCAAATCGCTGTCGAGATTGGTAAGCGTGTTGCTTTTGAAGAAATGAAATTGATAGACCTGGCAGTCACTGGTTGTGTGGCAGTTACTCGCGCAGGCGGTCGCACCGGAAAAGGTGCAGGCTTTGCTGACCTGGAATTTGCCATGCTGCGCCAGTTTGGGCTGCTTTCTCCAGGAACACCAATCGTAACCACAGTGCACTCGATGATGGTTGTCGAAAACGAACGTTTGCCCATTCAACCACATGACACATTTCTAAATTGGATTATTACACCGGACGAGACCATTGAAGTTGTGACTGCCGGCCCTCAGCCGGGAGGTATTGACTGGGACCGAATTCGTCCCGATCAGTTTGAGACAATCCCGGTTTTACGGAAGCTAAAACCGGATTGGTCTCCTAAATAGTCTTCAAATCAGTTTTTGATTGTGCAGCTCTATGCTTATCTGATATTTTTCTTTGTTGAGATTGGATATTTTTGCCTAAAGAGTCTGTTACAATGTTTTTTTTAGGCAGCTCTCCAGAAAGTCGTTCGTTTCAGGGCGTTGATCCTGGATTATTCTCTGCCTATGGAGCGAAGCTCTTGGTTGAGTGTAGTAGATAAGCTCGGGATGCGAATGTTGGAGAAGTTTGTTTAGCGCATACCTGATTTCCAAAGACCTGTGAGTCATTTGCGAGACAGGGTATCATAGAGATATTACAGGTAAAAAATTAAGAAACCGTTATATTGGATAGATGAAATGAGAATTGACGCATTTTTATCCGATCTTGAAAATCTATGTGCAGCCCAAGGCGTTTCGGGGTTTGAGGCGGCGGTAGCAGATGTCATTCGCCATTGTTTCAGCCGAAGGGGTATTCAAACCCGTTCGGATAAAATTGGCAATCTTATTGCCCATTTACCGGGCAAGGGACCGCGAGTGCTGTTGGTAGCGCATCTGGATGAAACGGGTTATCTTGTACGCAAAATACTGCCGGATGGCTTTTTGCAATTGGAAAGGGTTGGCGGGGCGGCCTGGAATGTTTTGGCGGGCCAGCATGTGCAGATCTGGACAGACTCAGGTTTGATCCCAGGCGTGGTGGGTGTGACTCCGCCGCATATTGCCCCTGGTGGTGCTCCAGCGGATCTGGGCCGGCTGTTTGTAGATATTGGTGTTCGTACCCAGGCCAATGCACTGGCCCTTGGAATTGAGATTGGCAGCCCTGTAACATGCAAACCTGTTTTTCAGGTGCTGCAAGGACGTGTGGCAGCCAAAGCTCTCGATGATCGTGCTGGCTGCGCCCTGTTAGTTCATTTGGCCGAGGAAATTTTCGGCTCTGAATTGGCCTGTGATTTGTATCTTGCTTTTGTTGTACAGGAAGAAAACTTACTAGTTGGGGCTCAACCAGTAGCATTTGATCTTCAACCGGATTGGATTTTGGGTGTCGATGCTACTTTGACGTATGACACACCGGACCTTGGCAGTTCTTATAGTGAAGTTGGCCTTGGCAAGGGTCCCGCGATCAAAATAATGGATCATATCCGTGGCCGTGGGCAAGGATTTATTGCGCATGTTGGATTGCGTCGGCACCTTGAGCACCTGGCACAGGTAGATAATATTCCTCTTCAACGCGAAATCGCGACCGGAATCAGTACGGCTGCGGCACCACTGCCCTTTGTAAATGCCGGGTTTCCGGTTGCCGCTGTTTCTTTTCCCCTACGTTATTCACATTCTCCCTCTGAAGTTGCGGATTTGGAAGATTTAAACCAGACTCTAAATCTTTTACTTGCTGCAGTTCACTTTCCCTGGCCCGGGTAACCGGCCGCCAGCCCAAATAACCGTTATCAGTGTTATCAAAGCGAGGTCCTGCATGTCTTTTCGTAAACCAATCATCGTAGACACGGACGCAGGGGTGGATGACGCAGTAGCATTCCTTTTATTACTTAATGACCCGGCAGTGGAGGTGAAGGCCATCACCACTGTTTCCGGAAATGTGTCAGTTGATAAGGTTACCCGAAATATAGGCCTGCTTCTGGCTGAATTGGAACTCGATATTCCGATCTATTCAGGATCTGCTCTTCCACTCTGGGGACAGCCGCTACGATCCGAAGACATTATGGGTGAAGATGGATTTGGGGGAACAGCCTCGCAATTTTCCCGGCTTCCGCGTCTAGCGGAAAATGAAGCGGCCGCATCTGCATTGGTGCGCCTGGCAAAAGACTACCAAGATCTCCCAGGTTTTACCCTGGTAGCGCTTGGCCCGCTGACAAATATTGCCCTGGCCGTGCGCATGGATCCGGGGTTTGCTGCCCATGTACCATATCTGGTCGTGATGGGTGGGGCTGTCCATGCTCAAGGTAACACATCTGCTGCTGCTGAATTTAATACTTTTTCCGATCCAGAGGCTGCCCAGATTGTTTTTTCCGCTGGATTTGCGGATGTCGCTCTGATTTCTTGGGAAACCAGCCTCAAAAACCCCTTACCCTGGGAAGATTACGAGCGTCTGGCCTCGCTTTCATCCCCGAAGGCGCAGCTCTTTGCCGCCATCACACATAGCCTCTCCCAAATGATGAAAGACCAATTTCATATGTCCGGATTTATACTTCCCGACCTTCTGGCTGCTGCTGCGGCGGTTGATGCGAGTCTTGCTACTCATATCCGGCCTGGGTTTATCGATGTTGATACCGCTTACGGCGTTGGGCGAGGCCTGACTGCTGTTCGCTGGCAGTTTGATCATGGTACTTCAGCTAATGTTCGCGTTTTTGAAGATGTTAATGCAACTGCAATTTTCGAACGCCTGACAATAGCTCTGGGTAGAAAATAAAATTAATTATGAAGGAGGTGATATTCCTCACGACCGGCTCGAGAAGCCAGGTAATCCAAACCCATCGAAAAATTTTTATATAGGAGAATAGAAAATGAAGCGTACTATGTCGTTCGGCCTGGCGTTGTTCTTAATTGCCAGTTTCATCCTTTCTGCCTGCGCGCCCGCGGCGGCCCCCGCCCCGGCGGCTCAGGAACCGGCCAAAAAGGCTATTAAAGTTGTGTATGTCGTAAACGGCACCCAGGGCGATAAATCCTTTATCGATTCTGCAGTCCGTGGCATTCGCCGCGCCGAAAAAGAATTTGGCATGCAAGTTAAGATCATCGAAGCTGGAAATGATCCTGCTCGTTGGCAGCCTGCTCTTGTGGATGCCGCCGCTAATGAAGAATATGATATTCTCATTGTTGGATCCTGGCAGATGACAGACTTTTTATCGGTGATTGCCCCCAAATATCCTGAAAAGAAGTTCTTCATTTACGACACTTCTGTAGACTATACAAAATGTGATTGCAAAAACGTCTACTCTGTACAATACAAGCAAAATGAAGGCTCCTACCTGGCCGGTTACTATGCTGCTTTGATGACCAAGACCAACCTCAAGGGTATGAATCCCGAGAGCACCCTCGGCATTGTGGCTGCTCAGCCTATCCCAGTTATTGATGACTTTGTTGTTGGCTTCAAAAACGGCGCCAAAGATGCCGGTCTTGATCCCGAAAAAGACGTCATTGTACAGTATGCTGGTGGTTGGACAGATCCTGCCAAGGGTAAGGAACAAGCACTTGCCATGTATCAGCAGGGTGCGGATATCGTCTTCCAGGTTGCAGGCGGTACTGGTGAAGGCGTCTTCCAGGCTGCTCTGGAATCTGGCAAGTATGCCATTGGTGTGGACTCCGATCAGGCTTTGATTGAGAAAGGCACCAACCCCGATCTGGCAGCTGTCATCATTACATCGATGATGAAGAATGTCGATAACAGCCTCTATCGTGCTTTCCAGAAGCACATTGACGGCACTCTGGCTTACGGCAGCGCCGAGATCCTGGGCGTCAAAGAAGGCGGCGTGGGCGTTGCTTATAATGAATATTTCGACAAATACACCCCCCAGGAAGTCAAGGACAAATTGAAACTGGTCCAGGATGATTTGCTGGCTGGCAAGATCAAGGTCGACACGACCTTCAAATAAAAGGTTCTTTTGATTGTATTTGGGCAGGCAGGCTTACCGCTTGTCTGCCCAAATAGTCCCGGTACCTGCCCGGGATGGAGGCGTTAGAATGGCTTTCATTGAAATGCGCGACATTGTAAAGATCTATCCGAATGGTGTGGTTGCCAACAATGGTGTTAATTTTTCGGTTGAGCGTGGTGAAATTCATGCCCTGGTGGGTGAAAACGGCGCTGGCAAGTCAACCTTGATGAAACTGCTTTATGGTATGGAAGCAATCACCTCTGGCGAAATTCTACTGGACGGCGAAGCTGTGCGCTTTAATTCATCCAGCGATGCGATCTCAGCCGGGATCGGCATGGTGCATCAAAATTTCATGCTTGTACCGTCTTTCACTGTTGCGCAAAATATTGTCCTGGGGCAGGAACCCACCAAGGGCTCATTCCTTGATGCCGAGGCCTCGGTGCGGGTCACTGAAGAGCTGTCAAAACGTTACGGACTGCGCGTTGATGCATCTGCCATCGTGGAGAGTATCAATGTAGGGATGCGCCAGCGGGTTGAAATCCTTAAAACGCTTTATAGAGGTGCCCAGGTACTTATTCTGGATGAACCAACCGCGGTTCTGACACCTCAGGAAACACAGGAGTTGTTCCTGGCGGTGCGGGAGTTGGTTAAAGAAGGCAAGACTGTTATATTTATCACCCATAAACTGCGAGAGGTCAAAGAAATTTCTGACCGGGTTACAGTGATGCGGGGTGGGAAAGTCATGGGTTTGTTACCTACTTCTGAAGCATCCCGCGAAGGGTTGGCGCGCATGATGGTCGGCCGAGAAGTGTTTCTTAACATCGATCGCCCGCCAGTCAAGCTTGGCGAAGTAGCTCTGAAAGTGAAAGACCTGTCCTATATATCTGAGACGGGCCGTATGATGCTCAAGAATCTTCATTTCAATTTGCATTATGGCGAAATTCTTGGGGTTGCCGGCGTGGAAGGAAATGGGCAGACCGAATTGGCAGAGGTGCTTTCCGGTCTACGCATGGCTACAACCGGCACAGCGGTGATTGCAGGGAAGAATATCATAAACACCACTCCTCGTAACGTGCGTTTATCGGGTCTGGGACACATCCCGGAAGATCGCCTGACTAATGGCGTTGCGCTCAAAGCCTCCATTTTTGAGAATTTGATCGTGGACCGTTATTTTAAGCCCGCATTCATGAATGGTTTATCGATTGATTATAAGAAAGTCTTTTCCCAGGGTATAGATCTTATCAAAGAATACGACATCCGCACCATGGATGGGTTTGTGCCGCTCGGGGCGCTTTCGGGTGGCAATATGCAAAAAGTGATCGTTGCTCGTGAATTTACATCTAATCCGAAAGTATTAATTGCTGCCCAGCCCACTCGCGGTATTGACGTAGGTGCCACTGAGTTTGTGCGCCGCAAACTGGTCCAAAAACGGGTTGATGGTACTGCCGTACTCCTGATCTCTGCGGATTTGAGCGAGGTGATGAGCATCTCAGACCGTATCATTGTGATGTATGAAGGCCAGATTACCTGTGTTATCCAGAATACCCCGGAATTGAGTGAAGAAGAACTTGGTTATTACATGCTTTGATTGAAACATCAAGATCCGGCAGAAATGGAGGCGAACCTGTGAAGCGATTTTTTCAGTCTAATAATGCCAAAGAAGTGTTGCGCATTTTTGCAGCAGTCTTCATTGCCTTGCTGATCGGGTTTGTGATCACGCTTTTTGTTAGCAAAGACCCGGTCGGCGCGTACAGGAGTTTTCTGATCGGACCGGTCACGAAGTTAAACCGCTTTGGTAACTGGATCCAGGAATCAATTACCCTGACCTTACTTGGGCTGGCAATAGTCCTGGTTTTCAAAGCCGAGATTTTTAGCCTGGGCGCCGAAGGGCAGATGGTGGCTGGTGCCCTGGTATCAGGCTGTGTTGCGATTTACGTGCCACTCCCTGCCTATTTGCGTATTCCCCTGGCGTTGACCGCAGGCGCTCTGGCTGGTTTCTTGCTCGGAATTATCCCGGGGTATCTGAAAGCATACCTGAGTGCCAATGAAATTGTATCGACGTTGATGTTAAACACAATTGCCTTGAAACTGTATGAATATATGCTAACTTCTGTTCTCAAGGATCCCAAGGCAGGCTATACCGCTTCCGTTGCCTTTCCACCGGAAGGCACGCTGGGTTCATTCTTCCCGAACCTGCCCTTCCTGGCCAGTATCCGCGAGGTATGGATTAACCAAACCAACATCACGGTCATGTTGTACCTGGTAATCGTATCTGTGGTGGTGGTCTACTACTTGATGTATCGTACGCCTTTCGGCTACGAGTTGCGTATGCTGGGCGCTAATATCAAATTTGCGCGTTATGGCGGCATGGATACCAAGCGGGCCATCATGCTTGCAACTGCAGTGAGTGGTTTATTTGCCGGTTTGGCTGGCTCGAACTTGAGTATGGGCGTTCACACCAGGCTGATCCTCAATATCACCGCCGGACTTGGTTTTGAAGGAATTGTGGTTGCGCTTCTGGCACGCAACAATCCGCTTGCAGTGCCAATTACAGCATTAGCGTATGGGTATTTGCGAGCTGGAGCTGATATTATGGAACGGTCATCGGATGTTTCGCGGGAAATGGTGCTGGTAATCCAGGCCATTATCATCCTGTTGGTCACTGCGGAGCGTATCTTCCCTGAAGTCCGCCGCCGTGTTCAGGCGCAACGTGCCAAATCAGTGGATAAACCAACCCTCGAGTCAGGGAGCTGAACCATGTCAATTCAAATCGTATTGGGTAGTATCTTCAGCGCAGTTTTCCTGGCTAGTATCATTCGTATCAGTACACCGCTGATTTTACCGGCACTGGGTGGTTTGATCTCGGATCTCTCGGGGGCGCCCAACATCGCGCTTGAAGGTATGATGCTGGCTGGTGCTCTCGCCGGTGTTCTTGTCAGCTCTTACACCAAAAATATGTGGCTTGGGGTTCTCGCAGGCATGCTGGCTGGTTTTCTGATTGCCATGATCCTGGCATATTTTCATCTTGTTTTGAAGACTGATCCCATCCTGGCGGGCGTGGCAATTAATATCCTTTGCTCAGGCGGTACGATCTTTATCCTGTACGTCTTGACCGGGGACAAAGGCAACTCATCCACTTTGATGAGTGGAGCAGTGCCAAATGTAGCGATCCCAATCCTGAAGGATATACCGTTTCTTGGGACTGTTTTGAGCGGGCACAATTTACTTACTTACGCCGCTTTCCTGTTCGTCTGGCTGGTATCCATTCTCCTTTACAAGACCCGTTTTGGTGCGCATTTGCGTGCAGTTGGTGAAAATGCAGTTGCGGCTTCATCAGTCGGTATCAATGTTGTTCGCACTCGCGTGATTGCCCTGGCACTCAGCGGTACTTTAGCAGGTCTCGGCGGGATCAACATGTCAATGGGCTATCTGACTCTCTTTCAGCGTGATATGACTGCAGGCCGAGGTTTCATTGCTCTGGCAGCCGTATACCTGGGTGGACGAACGCCGGTTGGCACTATGTTAGCGGCTGTCTTTTTCGGATTTGCAGATGCACTGTCCAATATGCTTGGCTCATTGAAGATTCCATCCCAATTAGTGCAGATTATTCCCTACGTGGCAACCATCGTTGCGCTTGTCGTTTATAACATTCGCCGCCAGGCACAAATCATAGACCGGGCTCGAAAATTCCAGGAAAAGCACCTGGCAGAAACGGCCGGAGCTCAAACCAACGGTTAATCCTGCCCAGTTATTTTTGTCGGATGCATGTTTTGATTGCCCCGGTTTATGAGCAAGGATTTCGAACATGAAGACCAATTCTGAATTTCAGGCGCTGTTTTGCGCAAAAAGGGAGTACGCATGAAAAACAAAGTGCTGGGTGGTGTTTTTGGTCAGGCGTTGGGTGATGCCTGGGCTATGCCGGCTTTATTAACCCCAAGCCAGACTCGTGAATATTTTAAGGAAGGGTTTACCGATTTTTATCCCGGGCCTGATTCTCATCCTTTTCACCGTGGGTTGCTCGCCGGACGAGTGACTGATGACACCGAACAAGCCTATGCGTTGGCGGAAGAGATCCTGCGTGACGGCAAGGTAAGCATTGAAGGCACTGCCCGGGCAGTGATCAATTGGTACAACCGTATTGACGGTGATAACTGTATCTATGTTGGGCCCTCAACCCGGCGGGCAGTTCTGGCAATGAAGCGTGGCGTCGATCTTCAACAAACCGGGCGATTTGGCGATACAAACGGTGCATCGATGCGTATTTCGCCGGTGGGGCTGATCCATCCGGGCGATGTCGAATCTGCGGTTCGCGATACCTATCTCTCGTGCATTCCTACTCATCACACTGATGTGGCAATCTCGGGTGCTTCTGCCATTGCTGGAGCGATTGCTATTGCCATGATGCCGGGCACCAGCATGGACGACATAGTGGCAGCCGGGATACGCGCAGCTGATTTAGGGCGTGCTTATGAAGAGCACTGGATCGGCGCATCCGTTAGCCGGCGCATTCGCCTGGCAGTGGAGATTGCTCGTTCTCCGCTTTCTGAGAGTGAGCGCTTGCAGGATATTTATGATCTGGTTGGGGCCACTCTCGCCATCACAGAAGCGGTGCCAGCGGCTTTTGGTGTATTGGTGATGGCAGATGGTGACCCGTTGAAAACTGCTACCTATGCTGCCCAGCTTTCTGGTGATGCCGATACCGTCGGCGCGATGGCGACTGCCATTGCTGGCGCGTGGCGCGGGATCGATGCATTCCCCGTCTGGATCCTGGACAGGTTGCGCAAAGCCAATCCGGAAATGGATTTCGACCGGCTTGCCGATGGGCTTTTCAAGCTGGCTGAAGCTTCCAGAAAATAACGTTTACACAGGCGCGGGCATGATGACAGATCTACTTATTTCTAATTGTGATGTGCTCCGTTTTGACAAAGACGGACCTCGCGTGGACCCGGCGATGGATATTACCATTCAAGGATCACGTATTGAGCAAATTTCTGCTCATGTTGCCGGTTTTGAAGAAACTCTCCCGGGTGTTGAAATTATTAACGGTAGCGGGCTGTTGGCCATACCGGGTTTGATGAATACACATGCGCATGTGCCGATGGTTCTTTTCAGAGGTCTGGCGGAAGATGTCAGTGTGCTTGCGTGGTTCAACGATTACATCTTTCCCCTTGAATCGAGCCTGACCCCTGAAGATGTCTATTGGGGTGCCATGCTGGGGATGGCCGAAATGATCCGTGCCGGGGTGACCAGCGTCGCAGACCATTATTTTTACATGGACGAAGTTGCTCGAGCTGTCAGTGATTCGGGTATGCGTGCAAACCTGGTTTGGGCGGTGTTTGGGCATGAAGGTGTTAAGAAGCTTGACCGTACTTCGGAATTCGTTGAACGTTGGCAGGGGCAGGCAGATGGGCGCATCGTCACCTGGTTGGGGCCGCACGCGCCTTATACCTGTCCGGCAGATTTTCTTCGTCTGGCAGCACAGCGTGCCCGTGAACTGAAAGTGGGCATTCATATCCATGTTTCTGAAACTGCCCAACAGGTGGTTCTTAGTATGGAGCAGCATGGTATTACGCCGGTTCAGATGCTGGCAGAGACTTCCGTGCTTGAAGTTCCCACCATCTTGGGCCACTGCCTGTTTCCGACAGATGCTGATATTAAGCTTCTGGCAGGGGCTGACTGCGGGGTGGCCCATGCCCCAAAAACATATATGAAACTTGGCATGGGCACGGCACCTTTGGCGCGTTATCGCGAGGCGGGTATTCCGGTAGGTATGGCAACCGATGGTGTGGTCAGCAGTAACACCCTGGATATTTTGGAGCAGATGCGTCTGATGGCTCTTACCCAAAAAGATGCTGTGGGCGATTCAACGGTCATGCCGCTCGCGGAAGTGCTGGAGACAGCTTTTCATGGCAGTGCCCGGGTACTGCGCATGGCAGATGACTTGGGAGAACTGGCGCCTGGTAGATTTGCCGATATCGCTCTCATCCGGCAGGACTCGCCTGGAGTTTTTCCCCGATACAATGCGCTCGCCAACCTGGTTTATTCGGCGAGCTCTCGTGATGTGGATACCGTCATCTGTAATGGCAAGACTCTGATGCTGCATGGTAATTTCTTGACCATCGATATTGAGTTGGTCAAACGGGAAATTACCACCCGGCTGGAGAGATTGAGCCAAAGGGACCCAAACCGGCGCATTGCCACCTACCCGGGATAAGGAGATATCCGCATTGATTGTCCAGATATATAGTTTTACCAGTCCGGCGCAGGCCTATCAGGCCGCCCAAATGGGTGTCGATAATATTGGTTTTGTCGCAGGAGATTATGGTCTTGTTCCTGGAGAGCTGAACTTTGCACAGGCCCGCGCGATGGTCGAAGCCCTACCGCCCCAGACAACTGCCGTTGCGCTGACGATGGCTACGGATGTGGATGAGATATTGCGGATGGCACGTTTCGTGCGTCCGCACATCATCCACATATCCACTGATATGAATGATGTTGATCTTTCCAAGATGAAATCCATCCGCGCAAAATTACCAGACGGTATCCGTTTGATGAAGGCTATTTCAGTCTCAGACGAATCGAGTCTCAGCGCTGCCTGCCACTTTGCAGAGGAGAGTGATCTGCTTCTGCTTGATACAAAGTCGGCTACTATTGCTGGTATCGGCGTGAGCGGCAAGACGCATGATTGGAATGTAAGCCGGAAAATTGTTGAAAGCGTTTCCATCCCGGTCATACTTGCCGGTGGGCTCAGCGCTGGAAATGTGGTCGATGCGATGTACCGTGTGCAGCCCTATGGAGTCGATTCCAATACCCACACCAACCTGGCAGGCGATATGGTTGCCAAGGACATGAAACTAATCCGCGCGTTTGTAGATTCTGTGCGCGCCGCTGAAAACCTGGATTCGGGTCGGCTGTCACCATTGGAAGGAATTTAATGTGGGCTTCAAAACGTACACTGTAGCTTTGCTGGGGGATGTCAATATTGATTTATTGATGAATATCCCGGTCTACCCGCCTTTGGGTGGGGATGCCTTGGTCTATGATCTGGTGGTTCGGACTGGTGGAACTCTGGCGAATACGGCGATCGTCCTGTCTCGCTTGAATTTGGCAACCGAATTAATTACTCATCTCGGTAGTGATCCATGGGCAGATATCGCCATTGAAACCTTGCGCGCCGAGGGTGTCGGGATGAAATTCCTGCAGCGTGATATTCGCGCTGGCACAGGTTTGATTTTCATTCCAGTTACCCCGGATGGTGAACGAACCATGTTTTCCTACCGTGGGGCGAATGTGCTTGTAGATGCCGGCGAGGTCACATCAGAGATGCTCACTGGCATCGATTTGCTGCATCTCTCGGGTTATTCGTTTATGAAATCACCTCAGAAAGATGCGGCCTGGCGTGCAATTGAATTAGCCGAATCTCTCGGTATTCCACTTACTCTTGATCTGGGGGTCGAACCAGCGGTCGCTTTGGGCGCGGACCTGGAGCATCTGTTGGGGAAGTTGGATTTATTGGTGCTTGGTGACCAGGAAGCGATGACAATCGCCCACCGTGACAACCTTGAATCTGCCCTTGATTACCTGCTTTCCTGTGGGGTTAAAACTATTGGCCTCAAATTGGGCAAAGAAGGCTGTATGCTGGTCACATCTCAAAGCCGGGCGCAACTGCCAGGTTTCAAAGTTAATACGATCGATACCACTGGCGCTGGTGACGCTTTTAGCGCAGGTATGATCTTTGGACGATTATGTGGTCTCAGTCTGGAAGCGCGTGCTTTGCTGGCGAATACGCTTGGGGCGCTTGCGACCACCGTCTGGGGTGGTGGTGCTTCTCTGCAAGCGATGGAGTTTGTTCGGATTTTTTTGAGCCAGCAAAAGAACGGGTCCCAGAATTGGGATGGTTGGGTGGATGAGGTCTTGCTTGCGCTAGATGTTAATTCAAATCGGGGTAGTGGAGAGTTGTAGTGACCGTTATCCCACTGCCACCCAACCCCATGATCGCCACGCTTGGAGACTTCGTCGCCGATTTGGTCTGTACGATTCCTTCTCTGCCGGTCGAAGCCGACCTTCACCAGATTGCTCACTCCATTTTGGTTGAACCAGGTGGTGCTGGTAATTTTGTTATCGCAGCTCATCGCCTGGGGTTGGATGCAACCCTGCTG
Organism: Chloroflexota bacterium; assembly: GCA_026390035.1. Classification (GTDB taxonomy): domain Bacteria; phylum Chloroflexota; class Anaerolineae; order Anaerolineales; family Villigracilaceae; genus UBA5195. The sequence continues at coordinate 9,613 of JAPLGT010000023.1, read as the reverse complement.
GGGGTGATGGGCACGGATGCTTTTGGAAACCTGGCAGCCCAGGCGCTTGAAAGCGAAGGTATTGACACGTCCGGACTGATCCGACAGTCCAATGGCACTACTACGACGGTCATTGCCCTGGTTGATGATGATTCTCGTCACGTATTCCTGGGTGCATACGGTTCTGGCCCACAGGTGACCATCCCTGCTGATTGGTTTGAACGACTGAAAGCCATATCAGCTTTGTTTATAAGTGGTTATTCACTCCATGAAGAACGGCTTTGCGCGGCAGTCCTGCAAGCAATCGAGTTTGCCCGTGCTCATGCTGTGCCGATATTTTTTGACCCTGGTCCGCACGTGCGCGATTTACCGGGTGAATTGATTCGCAAGGTAATCGGGATGACGCGGGTGCTTCTGCTTACCGATGAAGAAATCCCGCTGGTGACGGGCGGCAGGAAAGGTCTGGATGATTGTCGGCGCTTGCTTGAAGATGGCCCTGAGTTGATTTGTGTCAAACGCGGCGCCCAGGGCTGTATTCTCATGACACGCGACCAGCAGATCAGCCACCCCGGGTTTCTTGTTCCGGTTCGGGATACAGCCGCAGCGGGTGATTCTTTTGCCGCCGCGTTTATTTACGGATATTTGTGCGCCTGGCCGCTTCCGGGTATCGCCGCTTTTGCAAATGCTATGGGCGCCGCCAAGGTGCAAAAATTGGGCTCAGGTACCAAGGTGCCAACGCTAGATGAGGTCCTGGCAGTTTTGCTGGACAATAACGTCATTATTCAATTCCAATAGAGGTGAGCATGTTAACGAAAATAGAACTTCAAACGAATAAGGGCGAAAGCCTGGTGAACATCACAGATAAAGTGCGTGCAGCCATCAAAGCCAGCGGCGTTGAAGAGGGTGTTTGCGTGTTATATGTGCCCCATACAACCGCGGCTCTCACGATTAATTCCGGTATGGATTCAAATACGGCTGTCGATGTGCTTGAGGAAGTTCACCGTCTGGTTCCTACCCGCGCGGATTTTCACCATATTTATGACACCCCCGCAGATGCCGCCGGGCATATCAAGGCTATCCTGGTGGGTGGTAGCCAAACTGTGATAATTAGCGCTGGCGACGTGTTATTAGGAAGTTCGCAGAGTATATTCTTCTTTGAATTTGACGGCCCACGCAAGCGCCAGGTTTACCTCCGAATTATGCGGGATCAGGATTAGGCCAATGCCAAAAAAAATCTTATTTGATACTGATCCGGGCGTGGACGATGCCATGGCAATTTTGTTCGGGTTGCATTCGCCCGAGCTTGAATTCGTCGGCTTAACAACTATTTTTGGGAATACCTACGTTGAAACAACCACCCAAAATGCGCTGCGCCTGGTAGAGTTGGAAGGTCGATCAGATATAAAGGTAGCCCAGGGCGCGGCCAAACCCTATGTGCGCCCTGAGCCATTTTATGGCCATCGATTCCACGGCGTAGATGGTTTTGGCGGAGCGAATCTACCTCTGCCGGTTGGTAGAGCAATCGATACACCTGCGGCGCAATTTATCGTTGAGACGATCATGTCGAACCCAGGTGAAATTACCCTGACCGCAGTGGGCCCCCTCACAAACCTTGCGCTGGCTCTGCGTCTTGAGCCAAGGATTGTTGAGAACGTCAAAGAAGTAGTTGTCATGGGAGGGACTGCCTACCGCCCGGGTAATGTTTCGCCGGTTGCAGAGGCCAATATCTCGAATGATCCGCATGCCGCCAATCTCGTCTTCAGTGCCGGCTGGAACCTGACCATGGTTGGGTTGGATGTGACCACCCGCGCAATCATGTCGCCGGAGATGGTCGCTGAGATCACAGGCGCAGGAACGCCTGCATCGGATCTCTTGAAAAAAATCCTGCCAGTATACCAGGATGCCCATCATATAACCGATGGCATGGGTGGTGCCATCAACACCCATGATCCATCCGCGATTGGTTTCCTGATCGATCCTAGCATATTTATCACCCAGCGGATACCACTCTATGTGGAAACACTCGGGAAGTGTGCTGGTTTCACCGTTCCAGATCCCCGCCACAAATGGAAAGAATCGGTGGACGTCAATGTTTGCGTGGATGTCGATTCATCCAGGCTGCTCAAAATGATCCGTGACCGCTTGACCCAAGCCTGACTCTGAAGGAGATTCTCATGCGCCGTTTCTGGATTGATACCGATACTGCTTCTGATGATGCCGTTGCCATTCTCATGGCGCTTCGTACGCCAGATGTGCTGGTTGAAGGAATTTCTGTGACGGCTGGGAATGTTCCAGTTGAAATGGGCGCCCGCAATGCCCGTTATACTGTCGAGCTATGCGGGAAAGACACGCCGGTATATCTTGGAGCCGGTAAGCCGCTTCTGCGGGAACCAAATTACGCCTATTTTTTTCACGGACCGGATGGTATGGGCGGCACCAACCTGCCTGAGCCAAAACTTCCATTGCAGAAAGCTCATGCCATTCCAGCCTTCATTGATGCTGTGCGCAAATATCCTGGCGAAATTACCCTGGTCACCCTGGGGCCTTTAACCAATATGGCGCTGGCCTTTGCCCAGGCGCCAGACATCACATCAAAAATCAAGATGTGCTATGTTATGGGTGGGGTCGCAAATACAACTGGAAATATTACCCCGGCAGCAGAGTTTAACATTTGGTTTGATCCTGATGCCGCCCGTATGTTTTTCCATTCCGGCCTGCCTTTCATGATGGTTGGTTGGGAACACTGCCGGTGGGACGCCAACTTTGACGAGGCCGAGATCCAGGCTATGCGCGCTTTTAATACACCGTATGCTGATTTTTCGATTGACATCAATGCCACTGCAACTGCCATTAACCGTGAAATGTATGGCGAGCCAGGTATGACCCTGCCAGATCCGATTACCATGGCGATAGCCATTGATCCTGCCGTCGCCATTCGCAGTGCTAAATATTTTGTGGACATTGAAACCCAGAGCGAACTGACTCGTGGCGCAACTGTTGTTGATGAGCTGAATGTTACTCACCAGGCTCCGAATGCCGAGGTATGTTGGGAAATTGACATTCCGCGCTGGAAAGAAACCCTCTATAAGACTCTCCGCCCAGCATGACACTCAAATCGGATGGTACCTGTGTTTTTCTTGGCGGATCATCGGTGGATATCATCCTCGAGATGCCGCACATTCCCTTGCCGGATGAAAAAGTACTGGCTGAATTTTCTGGTATCCAGGCTGGCGGCTTGGTCGCAAACACGGCCTGCGCAGCCGCCCGGCTCGGCCTAAAGACTGCCTGGGCGGGAGTTGTGGGTGATGATGAGGCTGGAAGCTTGGTGCTCTCTGAATTTGAACGCTTTGGTGTTGACGCAAGCCATACCCGGGTTCTACCCGGAGCTCGCTCGGATTTTTGCGTCATCATGCTTGACCCATCCCGCGAGCGGACCATCCTGGTGGTGGAAACAACCAATAATATGCCAGATCTTGATCAGGCATTACTCGATATGCTTGCCAAGGCCCGCATGGTTTACCTGACACCGCACAATCCCCAAATCTTTGCGGTCATTGAAGCTGCTGTTCATAGGGGCGCCGGACAGCTTGCTATTGATGTGGAAGCTGGGCTGGCACTGCCACCGGATGAAATTGATTTTTGTCTGTCACATTCCGATATTATTTTTACCAACCGCAGTGCTGTTCAGCGAATTTCTGGTGAAGAGCACCTGGAAGCCGGTGCCAGAAAGTGGCTTGCTAAGGGTGCCAGCCTGGTTGTCGCCACGCTTGGGGCAGCTGGTGCGGCGGTCTTTAGCCAGGCCAAAACCTGTTTCCAGCCTGGTTACATTGTTCCAGTGGTCGATACCACTGGGGCCGGTGATGCGTTCCACGCCGCTTTTTTGTTCGGAATACTTTCCGGCTGGACATTGGACGAAACGCTGGTGTTTTCAAACGCCGCCGCCGCACTTTCGGTCCGAAAACTTGGGGCTCGCCCAGGGCAACCTACTTATGAAGATGTCAACGTTTTTTTGGCAACTAAACCACTATTAATTACTCACGATGTAACAGGAGATTTTTAAAATGAATGGAATGGTAGCTCAGATTCACAGTATCCCGGACCTGATCCGCGGTGTAGCGCGCAGTTACGATGAAGAAGTGCGCACGACGCTCAATCATATGCTTTGCTTATCAGTCAAGCGCGTCTATCTCACGGGTTGTGGTGATTCTCATCATGCTTCTGTTGGTTCAGAACTTGCTTTCGAGTACCTGGCCGGTATTCCTACCGAAGCTCTGACATCGATGCAGTTCGCACGTTATGCCGCCGAATATATGCCCAGATCGGAACCTGGCACCAACCTGGTAATTGGCACATCCGTTTCGGGTGAGGTCTCGCGTACTCTTGAAGGGCTGCTGTTGGGTAAAAAACACGGCGCCACCACAATTGCGATGACCGCCACACCCACTAGCCGGATTGGGCGCGCGGCTGAATTGATGATTGATACTACCCAGCCGCCTTTCCAGGATCCGCCTGGTGTTCATGTTCCAGGTGTGCGCTCGTATGTTGCCAATCAGATCGGCCTGCTTTTGGTTGCCATACGGATTGGTGAAGTGCGTGGGCACATTCTTACCAGGGATGCAGACCAACTGCGTAAAGAGATTGAGCGGTTGGGTGATGCAGCTGAAGAGACCATCGCCGCCAGCGATGCTGCTGCACGGTCCCTGGCCGAGGAATGGAAAGATGCCCAGGAATTTGTTTTTGTGGGTGGCGGACCAAATTTTGCATCGGCACTTTTCTCAGCCGCCAAGATACTGGAAGCTTCAGGCGATACCGCTTTAGGCCAGGATACTGAAGAATGGGCTCATCTGCAGTACTTTGCGCGTGCAGTGAATACACCTACTTTCCTGATCAGTGCCGGTGACCGCGATCTTTCCCGTGTGGCTGAAATTGCTGTGGCCGCTCGCCGGGTTGGCCGGCGCGTAGCAGCAGTTGTTCCGGCATCAGCAGTTTCGGTCGTTAGCCATGCAGATCGGACGCTTCCTTTGGCGGATGGTGTTCGCGAGATGTTTTCGACCGTTATTTCTGCTATTCCGGGCAGCCTGTTTGCCGCTTACCGCTCAGAAGTTATTGGTGAGCCCTATTTCCGTGCTTTCGGAGGCGGGCGCAGTATGGAAGGCGGTGGTGGTATTAGCCGTATTCGCTCCAGCGATACACTGGGCCTTGACCAGATGCCCGCGTAAAAGGCAACCAATGAATACAAGACCACCAAAAATAATTGCAGCTTTGCATCTGCCGCCTTTTCCGGGTTCAAACCATCCTGATCGTCGTTCGCTGTCCGAAATTCGGGATTATGCTTTGCGGAATGTTGAATTTGCTGTCAAATCCGGGTTGACTGGGCTTTACTTGCAAGATCTAGGCGATCATCCGGTTGCCCCCAATGTTCCGACGCATGTTATCGCCGGTATGGCAGCGATTGGTTCGGCGGTCAGATCCGCCTTCCCTGATCTTTATCTGGGCGTGTGCCTGATGAGCCATGGCGCACGTGAACCGCTTGCGATTGCCCAGGCCATTGGCGCTCAATTTGTACGCCTCAAGGTTTATGTTGGAGTTATGGTCAAGGCCGAGGGGCTGCTGCAAGGTTGTGCTTATGAAGCCATCCAGTACCGGGCCCAGCTTGGCGCAGAAGAAATCAATATTCTGGCAGATGTTTATGATCGCACCGGATCACCCCTGGGGCGTATGCCCCTCGCGGAAGAAACCCGGTGGGCGGCTACATTTGGCCGTGCGGATGGGCTGATCCTTACCGGGCAATCCTTCGATGAGTCTCTTCAAATGCTGTCTGAGGTTCAGCAGGCCAAGCTGGATGTTCCACTAATGATCGGGGGTGGTGTCAATGAAAACAACGTCCGTCAGGCTCTGCAGGCTGCCGACAGTGTCATTGTCAGCACAGCCTTTAAGCCGATCGGTGGTTGGACACGTGAGTCGCTCCAGGCTGATTGGGACCCGGCTAAAATTCGGGCCTTTGCCAGCGCTGCTGACCTATAAAAAGCAGTTTACGGCAGCGCCACAATTCGTGGCGCTGCCCATTCGTATTTGGATCTCCAAACAGGGCCTACAAATTGTATATCTCGATTGGTTCAATTATTGTGGATGATATTGTCCTGCCGAATGGTCATACCCACATGGGTATGTTTGGAGGCGGTGGAACCCATGCGATTGCAGGCATGCGTATTTGGGCACAGGATGTTGGGATTGTTTCCTGGGTGGGCAGGGATTTCCCGTTGGACATGGAGGCCCTGCTAGAAAAGGAATTTGATCTGGGCGGAGTCTTGCGCAGAGATTTGCCTACTCCGCGTGCCTGGCAGGTTTTTGAATGGGACAACCGACGAACTGAAATCTTCCGGACAGGCTTGCATGATTTTTTTGTCAACTCTCTCAGACCGGACGAATTTCCGGTTGATTATTTTGGCGCAACAGGTGTGCACCTGCAGTGTGATGTTCAGTATTTTCATGAATGGATCAACCTGTTGCGCGGGCATGGAACCCGGGTAATAGTCTGGGAGCCGTGGGGCGAATTGTGCCTACCGGAGAAGCGTGGCTTGTTTCGCGAATTCATGCCGCTTGTGGATGCTGTCTCTCCGAACTTGCTCGAGGCCCAAACCTTGACCGGGTTGGATGATCCCGTCGGAATTGCCCGGGCGTTGCTGTCTGATGGTGCCAATCTGGTAGCTTTGCGGATGGGCGCAGATGGCAGCCTGATTGCTACTAGAGATCACAAGCTGATTTTTATTCCTGCGGTAAAGGTGGAGAAAATTGTGGATGTCACCGGTGCCGGAAATGCTTATTGCGGTGGTTTTCTTGTTGGTCTGGTAGAAACTGGCGATCCAATCCAGGCCGGTTGTTGGGGCGCGGTCTCCGGTTCATTTGCACTCGAACAATTTGGAGCGCTCTATCCTTTTGCAGGGGTTCATGCTGAGGCGATTGAGCGTCTGACACATATTCAAGGAGAGTTAAAATGCGAATCTTGGTCGTAGGTCAGGGTGGGCGGGAACACGCCATCATCATGGCGCTCAGTCGCTCAAAGGAACGGCCTGAAATAATTGCTTATATGAATAGTCTCAATCCTGCCATTGCTGCGTTGTGCACGAAAACGCAAATTGGTTCAATGAAAACTCCGGATGCCATTGCTGATTTTGCCTGGCAAAACAGGGTTGATCTGGCAATTGTTGGGCCCGAAGAGCCACTTGTGCATGGAGCCGCGGATGCTTTGCATCGCAAAGGTATTCCCACCGTGGGCCCTCGTCAAGAACTTGCCCGTATGGAAGGCGATAAGACTTTTCTGCGTGATGTAGTTGCACGTTGGGCGCCCCAGGCAAACCCTGGGTTTGCCGTTTGCCATAGCGCAGAAGATGTCCATAAAGCGCTGGTGGAGTTGGGTGATGTGGCTGTCAAGCCCCTTGGGCTGACAGGTGGCAAGGGTGTTCGCGTTATGGGTACCCAGCTCGAAACCGCCGTCGAGGCAGAGGCGTATGCCATGGAGTTGATTCAGCTCCAGGGTAAGGTATTACTTGAAGAAAAGCTGCTGGGCGAGGAATTCAGCCAGATAGTCTTTACAGATGGGGTTCGTATGGTTCCGATGCCGCTTGTCCAGGATGCCAAGTGCGCTTACGAAGGTGATACCGGGCCGATGACCGGTGGCATGGGTACATTTACACTGCCTGATCATAAATTACCATTCATCCCTGATGATCAACTTCAGCAGGCGCGTGGTTTACTCTTTCAAATCATCATGGGTGCCCAGGAGCAGACCGGTCAGCGCTACCACGGCATCCTATACGGTCAATTCATGGCCACTCGCAATGGCCCTCGTATCGTAGAAACCAATGTCCGCTTGGGTGATCCCGAAGCTATCAACTTGATGGCGTTGTTGAAGAGTGACCCGGTGGAAACTTTTGTGGGGACAACTTGTGGTCTTCCTGATCTGGTCGAGTTCAGCGCCTTGGCCTCGGTTGCCAAATACCTGGTGCCGCAGACCTATCCGGATAAGTCGGAGCGTGGCCAACCCGTCACGGTCGATCTTGAACTCCTCAAAAAGGAGCAGATGGAATTTATTGTGGCTGGTGCCGAGATGCAAGCAGGGCGTTATATACCCACAGGTTCACGTTTTGCAGCTGTCCTGGCGTTGCGCCCCGATCTTGTACAGGCCGAAGCTGCTGTTGAAAACATCCTGGCCCAGATGGATCTGACCGGACTTCGCCATCGTACAGATATAGCCAAGGCAGGCTCCCTTCAAAAAAAGATCGAGCGTATGCAGGTTTTGCTCAGTTGATTCAGGAGTGAAAATGGCAGATCATTTTGTGGATATTTACACTTCCAAGGCAGATGCTTACCATCGCATGATTGCTGTTGAAGATTACCGCAACCAGGTCATCCAGGGCATCGAGCGCGTGACTCCGCTGGCTGGCAAACGCATCCTGGACCTGGGCAGCGGTACCGGGCGTTTTCCTTTATTGTTGCGTGATTACGATTGCAAAGTAGTTGCGGTGGATCTATACCTGGCGATGCTCGTTGAGCAGCAGCGCCAGCGTACTCGTGTTTCTGGAAATTGGAGCCTGGCCCAGGCAGATATGCGTGCCCTGCCTTTTACGCCGCGTTGGGCTGATCTTGTTCTGGCGGGTTGGTCCATCGGTCATATGCGCGCCTGGTATGCCACCGATTGGAAGGTTCAAATGGGCGCGGCTCTGGATGAGATGCAGCGCCTGGTGGCTCCTGGTGGCACTCTTTTTATTTTTGAGACTATGTCGACTGGCAGTTATACCCCAGCGCCACCTAACGCAGAGTTGGCTGAATACTATCAATGGCTTGAAACTGAGCGCGGGTTTAGATCCCATGCTCCCATTCAGACTGATTACCGCTTTGCATCAGTCGATGAGGCTGTTGACTTTACCCGGTTTTTCTTTGGCGATGACCTGGCTGCCACAATCCGACGTGAAGGTTGGGCCATTCTGCCTGAGTGGACTGGCATGTGGACGAAAATAGTTTCATGAACTGAAGTGTTAATGACCAGAATAATGGATAAAGGTCAAGCAGGCTTGAGTCTTGCTGCACGCAGCCTTTGCGAGTGGTTTGTCCCACAAAAAAAAACCTTCCCCGACAGTTTTAATGGGAATTGGTGTAAACATGACTCCACTGCAAAAACGCCTGGACAAAACTCATCCAGATTGTACCCTCCTCGATTGGCGGATTCTTTAATATAATCAGGTCAACCCAACGAGCATCGAGGAAAGCATGTTCAAGAAAAACACCAAACACCAGCAACCTGCATTGATCAGCGCGATCAATGATCTACCCGAAAAGCAACGGACGCGGCTTGAAAACTCATGGGCAGGCGCATTCTACCAGGAATTCTATTGCCGCATAAATGAAGATGCTTTTTCTGTCCTTTACTCAGACGAGCCATCACGCCCGAATTCGGCGGTGAACAGATTTGTTGGGTTGGAAGCGCTGAAATCGGGCAATGGCTGGAGTGACGCAGAAATGTATGAGCATTATTGTTACGATCTCCAGGTACGTTATGCGCTGGGTTTAGATCGGCTGGGCGATGGTGACTTTGAAATCCGCACGCTGTACTACTTTCGAGCGCGCTTGAGCGAGC
>JAPLGT010000035.1:0-68380 GCA_026390035.1 Chloroflexota bacterium | reverse complement strand
GAAATGAGCCTGGTCGGGCCGCGTCCCGAGGATCTAAATATTGCTGAAACCTGGTCTGCAGAGGCCTCAGCTGAAATTCTGTCAGTCAGACCTGGCATCACCAGCCCAGCCAGCATCCTGTACCACGATGAAGAAAAATTGCTTTCGAACACCAATCTGATGGGTGATTACTACAAGAATCTGCTGCCCGATAAGATGCGTCTAGACCGCCTGTATATTCGTTTCCACTCTTTCTTTTCAGATATCGACATCATCTTCTGGACTCTGGCCATCCTGGTTCCACGTATCGCAAAAACCCACATTCCAGAAGGAAACATTTTTGCAGGGCCATTTACCATCTTCATCCGGCAGTATTTGAGTTGGTTCACGCTCGATCTGCTGACAGCTCTTACCGCAGTGGCTGGCACCAGCATCTTATGGCGACTGAGTGCCCCTCTGAATTGGGAGATTCAAAACCTTTCTGTGCTGGGATTAACGGTGGCCCTGATCTTCAGTTTCAGTAACTACAGTTTAAAGATCAATAAAGTGGTCTGGCCCAAGGCTCATTTTGAAGATGCATTTGGGCTGGTGCTCTCCTGCGGGTTTGTTTTTGGCAACCTGCTGCTGTTGAATTTTTTTCAGGCGCGTTACCAATGGCTGCCTTTCCCGGCGCTTCCGCCTCTGATGTTGCTGACGGCCGGACTCCTGGCTGCAATTGGGTTTCTGACTGTGCGTTTCCGGTTGCGTTTGGTGACTGCCATCGCAAAAAGCTGGCTTTTCTGGCGGAAGGATGATGTCAAGGTCGGTGAACGCATGATCATAGTCGGGCTGGGCGAAGGTACGCAGATTGCCAGCTGGTTGATCAATCAGCGCATATTCCGTACCGCCTTTTCCGTGATTGGCGTGGTCGACCATTTTGACCCCACCAACTACGGTTTGAAGGTCGATCGTCTTTGGATGCTGGGCGGTATTAATGACTTACCCACCTTGCTGAAGAAACATGATGTTGGAGCAATTCTGTACACCCTGCCATCCGATGCACCTGAAATTGAATATCTATTGGCGCTGCAAAAGAATATCCCCTTCCGCATTATTTTCTTGAAGGAATTAATGCAAATCGTCGACCAACAGGTTACTAAACCAATTGGCAGCAGTGATTTCCCTATCTGGTTGGAGGAAAGGCTGGCATTCAACGCCCTGCACGATAACCTGACTGAGCTCCCTAACTGGACGCTTTTTCAAGACCGTCTGCGACACTCTCTGGCGCTTTCAAAAAGAAACCAGGCCCAGCGCGGTTTCATGTTTGTGGAATTGGAAGGCCTTCATCAAGTAAAGGATGATATTGCGCGCAACGCCCTGCTCAAAGAGGTTGCCCTGCGCCTGAACCGCACCAAGCGTGAGGTTGACAGTCTGGCCCGCTTTTCCGAGCACAGTTTTGCCTTGCTGATTGAAAACATCCCCGAAAGACCCCAGATCGACCTTGTCATCCAAAGAGTCTCGGACGCCTTTTCCCAACCTTTTGAAATCAAAGGACAGGAAATCAAAGTTAAACCTCTGATTCATATGGGAATTTGTAAAGGTGGATGCGAAGCGGCTCAAAACCCGACTTGGATGAATATCCAACAGTGCAACCGTTGTGTCCATTCCGACCCAATCTGGTCTGATCGAAAACCTGCCCTTCAGACCGCCACTATTGAAGAATAAATCAAGAGACTATCAATGAACAAATCAGAATGGCATATTCCTTCTTCCCAACTTCCAACCGCCAACCATCTGCGCTCAGGGTACTGGCCGGGGAAATCGGTATTGGTGACTGGCGCCGGTGGTTTTATTGGAAGCTGTCTTGTCGAGCGACTGGTGGCTGAGGGTGCCAAAGTGCGCGCCTTTGTGCGCTACAACTCACGCGGTGAGGCCGGCTTGTTGCGCCTGGTTCCAAAGGAGACCTTGCAAAAAATCCAGATTGTTGCCGGCGACATCCGCGACCCAGAGGCCATTCGCGAGGCTGTCGAAGGACAGCAGATCGTTTTCCACCTTGGCGCTCTCATTTCCATTCCGTATTCCTACCTGCACCCACACGAAGTGGCCGAGGTCAATTTGATGGGCAGCCTGAACGTCTTCAACGCCTGCCGGCAGCATAAAGTGACTCGCGTGATCCATACATCTACAAGTGAAGTTTATGGCACCGCCCTGCGCGTCCCGATCGATGAAACCCACCCACTTCAGGGACAGTCGCCTTACTCTGCCAGCAAAATTGGCGCCGATAAGCTGGCCGAAAGTTTCCACTGCGCCTACAACCTGCCAGTTGTGACGGTGCGTCCTTTTAACACCTTCGGCCCGCGACAATCGGCCCGTGCAGTCATTCCCGCCACCATCACCCAGGCCCTGGCCCAACCCGTCATCCGCCTCGGCAACCTTGAAACCACCCGTGATTTTACCTACGTCGAAGATACAGTCGATGGCTTCATCAAGGCGGCTGAAGTACCAGGCGTGGAAGGTCAGACCATCAACCTGGGCACAGGCTCGGAGATCAAGATTGGTGCCCTGGTCGAAAAAATTATTCAAATCACCGGTAGTTCAGCCCGCATCGAGGTCGAACCCGCCCGCTTGAGACCGACCGATTCAGAAGTTCAACGCCTGCTCTCCAATAATACGCTGGCGCGCAGCATCCTCGGCTGGGAACCTCGCACCAGTCTGGATGATGGCTTGAAACAAACCGTAGACTGGATCAAAGAAAATCTATCCCTTTATCGAGTTGGCTCTTATGAGTTTTAACCCTTTCCTGCGGATCTACGACCTGCCCTCAAATTCAATACCCTTTCCTTCTCAACCCCAGGAGGCAATATGAAAGCAGTTGTTCTGGCGGGCGGAAAAGGCACACGCCTCGCCCCTTATACCAAAATCCTTCCCAAACCATTGATGCCAATTGGTGACATGCCCATTTTGGAATTGATCTTGCGTCAGATGAAGTTGGCGGGCATCGATGATGTTGTTCTGACCGTCGGTCATCTATCCGAATTGATGCGCGCCTTTTTCCAGGACGGTCATCAGCTCGGTATGAATATCTCCTATAGCTACGAGGACAAGCCGCTCGGCACTGCCGGCCCAATTGCGCTCGTGGATGGCCTTGAAGACACTTTTATGGTAACCAACGGCGACGTGCTCACCACCCTGCCTTTCGGAGACCTGTTGCGCTTTCACAAGGAGCAGCAGGCTATCGCCACCATTGCAGCCCATCATCGCCAGGTAAAAATTGACCTGGGCGTCATCCAGTGGGATACCAAACCTGTCATAAACGGATACATCGAGAAACCAAGTTATGAGTACTGCGTCAGCATGGGCATTTATGTCTTTGACCCGCGGGTGATCGAATATATACCAAAACATGAATACCTTGATTTCCCGGATCTGGTTCGGATCCTGATCAATGCCGGCGAGAAAGTGGTCGGGTATCCGTTTGAGGGGTACTGGCAAGACCTGGGACGTCCTGATGATTACGAAAACGCCATGCATGATTTCGAATCCATGCGCGACCAATTCCTGCCCACCGTCCCTATCGGCTCCACAGGTTTGTCGGGTTTGCGCATGCAAGTGTCAGAGCCATCAACCTCGCTTGATGCGTTGTTGGGTGTACAGGTGCGTCACTGAACCATGCCACATCTCGGGCTCCTTCACCCCAGCCTTGGGCTGGTTCCAGTCGGAGCCATGCATTCAAACATATTTTTAGAACGGTTTTTAAATGAAGCGACAAGGAGATAAGCTATGAGCTGGACAATTCCTTTATCTGATATCGATTTTGGGTATGAAGAGACCCTGGCTGTACAGGAAGTCCTCGAGAGCCGCTGGTTGACCATGGGCGGTGTCACCCAGGCTTTTGAAAACGAGTTTGCGGCTTTTGTCAACACCAAATATGCCCTGGCAGTCACCAATTGTACCGCTGCACTCCACATGGCTTGCCTGGCCATCGGACTTGGTCCCGGGGATGAGGTTATTCTGCCTTCCCTGACCTTTGTGGCCACCGCCAACGCTGTGCGCTACACCGGCGCCACCCCCGTCTTTGCCGACCTGATCAGTGAACAGAACCTTAATATCTCGCCAGAAAGTATTGAACGAAATATCACCCCCCGTACTCGTGCCATCATTCCGGTCCATTACGCCGGGTATGCCTGCGATATGCCGGCCATCCTTTTGATCGCCAAAAAATATAACCTGCGCGTCATTGAAGACGATGCGCACGCCGTAGGTGGAGAACTGCACGGTCTGTCGCTTGGCAGTTGGGGTGATATTGGTTGTTTTAGCTTTTTCTCCAACAAAAATATGACCACCGGTGAAGGCGGAATGCTGACCACTAACGACCCCGCTCTGGCTGAAAAGCTGCGTCTGCTGCGCTCACACGGCATGACCAGCATGACCTGGGATCGCCACAAGGGTCATGCCTGGAGCTACGATGTCGTCGAATTGGGCTTTAATTATCGCATTGATGAGATTCGCGCCGCTCTTGGACGGGTGCAACTGGGTAAATTGGAAGCCAACAACGCCAGACGCCGGTTGTTGACTCAAAATTATTGCCAGGTCATCCACGACCTGGTGCCTGAAATCACCATCCCCTTTGAAAACCACCCTGGGCTGAGTGCCGCGCACATCATGCCGATCCTGCTTCCAGCTGGCACAGATCGTACCAGTTTTATGGAAAATATGAAAGCGCAAGGGATCCAGACCAGTATTCACTATCCACCTATTCATCACTTTACTGCATTCAAGGATTTTGAAACTTCAAAGCTGCCTGTTACAGAAGATGTGGCAGAGCGTGAAGTTACTCTGCCTCTATTTCCTGCAATGCGTGATGAAGACGTTATTTTTGTCGCGAAAGCTATTCGAGAAGCCATATCCGCTCCTGTGCCTAATAAGTCAAATTGATTACATCAGCGATGATCCTGGCGGAGATAACCAGCCGCCTCTATAAGATGATTTCGGCCACCCTGGCCAAAAAAGAGGCTGGGTCTGGTCATGAGGTAATCCTGGTACAAAGTTTCGCCAATCGACGGATGGGACAAGACTAGAAAATGCCTGTTATGAATCATATTAAGCGGATTGCGAAAAACTCGGTTTTTCAGACTGTGGCTTATGGGATCCAAAGCTTGACAGCGTTCTTTATCCCTGTCTATCTGGCTCGCCTGGCCAACGCTGAGTTGCTTGGCCAGTATGCCACGACGATCGCCCTGACCGGGTTATTTGCGGCAATTGCGAAATTCGGCCTGCCGTCGTTACTGATCCGCGAGATTGCCCGAAGCCGGGAGGATCCAGAGAAAGTGGACAGTCTGGTGAATGCCGCTATAGGCTTGACCACAGTTCTTTCAACTATTGCCATCGTTTTGATGCTAATCACGAGTGTCTTACTGAACTATCCAGAGGTTTTGTTTCGGGCTTGCATGTTGGCTGGGTTAGCCTTAGGAGTCGAAGCCATCACCTATATGTTAGAGGCCTCGTTTCGCGGCCGAGAAATGATGGAATGGAGTGCGGTAGTGATCGCCGTTATGGAGGGCGCGTTCTTGCTGTTGGCTCTCGTGACAGTTCCGTTCCAGGCCGCCATTGACTGGCTCATGGTCGCTTATCTGGCCTCCCGGATTATCGCACTGGTAGCCGGCATCTGGATTTATCAGGCACGATTTGGCAAGTTGCGACCGACATTAGATAAGAAGCTGTGGTCAGCTTTATTCAAGACGAGCCTTCCTTTTGCGATCACGAATGGTTTGTCGACTGTGTATGTGCGGATTGACGTTGTGTTTTTATCCTATTTGGCTTCCAGTTCGATCGTTGGGCTATATGAGGCTGCGAATAACCTGACCATGCGGCTCAATATTGTGGCGAGAACGGTGAATATCGCCCTTTATCCATTTTTAGCTTCCGAGTTTGCAAAAGATGAAAAATCGCTTCAACGCTACACCGGCAAAACGATTCGTTTGCTTGTCATATTGGGTACCTTGATAGCCGTTGTACTGTGGGCGTTCAGTGAACAAATCGTTGTATTTGTGTATGGCAGTAAGTTTGTTGACGCCATTCAGGCTGTGAAATGGATGGCGCTGATTATTCCCCTGCGGTTCATCGATACATCGCTGGAGGTAGCCTTGAGCGCCAGTAACCGAGAAGCCAAGCGGGCGAAGGCGGTTCTCGTCGCAGCTCTGACAAATTTGCTGCTCAATTTCATTCTAATCCCACCTTATCGGATGATGGGTGCAGTGTATGCCACAGTGCTCACAGAGGTCGTGATGTGCGCCATGTATGTCTGGATATTGCGCACGGAAGCACACGAAATGTTAGCGTGGCAGGGTTTTATTGGCCCTGGCTTGGGTGCGGCAACAATATTGATCGCCTCGCTGCTGGTTAATACCGTCAATATCTGGCTGTTGGGCGGAATGTCAGTGCTGCTTTACTGTTTGATCGTTGTTTGGATGGATCGTTCCAGTATTGAGATCTTTCGTCAGATCGCCATAAATAGGTAACTATGAATAAGCCACAATACCTCTCAAATGTTCATCTTCCGACTGCTGCCAGCACCGCTGCGCAGCCGCAGCCACCCAGCCGCCTATCTTCGGTGCTGAAATTCATCGTGGTTACATATTTATTGGGTATGGTAATTTTTTCTGTGGAACAGTTTCTTACACTACCCCAGAATTTGGGTCTGGTTGACTTTTGGAATATGCTCTTTATCCCGGTCTGCTGGTTGTATCTTATCCGTATCCGGCAGGCCATACGCTTTCCCTTAGCTCTGGGCATGTGGCTTATCTTGCTGGGGAGTTTTCTCGGCACATTCATCTCCACTAACCCGCTGGTCAGCATTATCTTTATCACCAAAGAGGTCTATCTCTATGTTTGGTTCGTTACCGTAACTGCGGTTTTTACCAGCCTGGAACCTGGCCTCATGCGCCGTATTTTGTTCGTCTGGACTGTGGTTGCTGTGCTCCATGGAATCCTGCTGGTAGCTGAGTTCGTCTCACCTAACTTTTATGTGTTCGTGAGCTCCTTTTTAGGGCGTTTTGGAACGATAGATACACGGTACTTACCCCGGTCATCAGGATTGTTCCAGAATCCGGTTTGGGCTGCCCTATTTGAGCTGATGGGATTTGTGCCCCTGCTGTTGTTGGGACTGCGGCGTGAATTGTCTTTGCTGCTTGGAATGGTACTGTTGTTAAGCATTCTTGCGACCGCATCGCTCGGCTCGCTTACCGCGCTGCTGGGTGCCTCAATTGTTGGAGTGCTTCTGCTTCTATTGATGGGTGGTCATCTGAAATTCTTTGTCTGGTTGGCTGTCGTCTTGTCGCTCGCGGCCGGGTTGTTCTTATTCACCATCAATCAATTTCCTGTTGTTCTGTCCAGCCTTCAGAATCTTACTACTGAGCGGGCCGCGCACACAGTGGGTGAGCGGCTTTTTCTGTGGGGCGGCGGCACCCAGGTCCTGTTTTCCCCGCAATCCATTTTGGGAGTCGGCCCAAATAACTACCGGGATTTCCTGGAAAATAAAACACTGCACAATGACATTCTCGAATTTGGCGTGGAGCGCGGCGTGATCGGGTTGTTAGGCCTGCTGCTACTGGCTGGTGAAGCGTTGAACAGTGCAGTCAAAATATTGTTGAACCAAATTAAATCTGGAAATAGAGTCCAGCTAAGTGGTGTCATTTTCCTGGCTATGCTTTTCGGAATTATGCTCGAATCAAACGCCCATCAAATTTTTCATTTTCGTACTGTATGGTTAGGGATGGCGCTGCTAGAAGCCACTTACTTTGGAATGATATCCCCAACAATCGAGGTGGCATCCAGCCGGGTAACGCGTTGGGGTGAAAAGCTCCAGTTGCCAAAAATATCAGCGCCATTATCGGATCGCCGCGATCTTCCAAGCGTGGAGGCAGAATGATTGTGGAATTCATTGGTGTTACCGGCGCCGGGAAAACAACGTTAATCAACGCTCTGCGGTCTCGGCTGGAGAAGACAAGTCGAGTTACGACATCCGTCGACCTGGCGACCAGCCTGCTTGGCTTCAAAAATGTAACAAACCTTACTTTACAAAACCTCGAGCAGGAGTTGATCAGTCTCCCAATTTTTATTGGCACACTGTCCAAATATCATGAGTACCTGCGCCACACCATTAAGCTATATTGGCGCAATTCCGGGGTTTCGATGCAAACGATCCATAACCTGCGGAGTCTCGAACGCAAGATCGGTATGTACGAAATTACAAAATATTATGGGTGCGACCAGATCATGCTCGTCGACGAAGGCCCGATTTTGGCTTTGCACATGTTTGTCTCGGCTAAAAACACCTGTACTCTTGAAGAGATTGCCCGGTTCACCGATTTGCTCCCGCTGCCCGACCTCGTCATTTATATCCGGGCCTCGGTTGAGACCCTCATTGAACGTACTGTTCGACGCGCAGATCCGCCGCGCGAGGTTGATTTAAAAAATCCGGCTCAAATGGATGCATATTTTAAAAATGCGGTTTCCATGTTTGATCAACTCTCGCAGGCAAGAAATATTCGTGACCGGATTCTGGTTGTGGAAAGCCACGATATTGCTGGGCCGGGATTTGATCAGGTTGGAGATCATGTCCAGCAAGCCATCCTATCCAGGGCAACGTTTTTACCGAATAAGCCCCTATAACTCAAAGTGGAAAGACCCTTGGAACCAAAATGTTAACAAAACTTCAACAACTCATTGAAAAACTCAGCGCAAATGAAATCAGTTACTGTCACTGGAAGAGCAATTCAGCGCTTTCCCAGGTTCTGACCGGTGATACGGATGTCGATTTGCTCATTCATCGAATGGATTGTGATTCATTTAGATTGGTAATGGCTGAGTTGAAGTTTCGTCCTGCCGGTATTCAGGGCGACGCGCCTTTCCCGGCTGTCGAGCATTATTTTGCCATGGATGATGGAACCGGGATTTTTGTTCATGTGCACGCTTATTACCGGGTCATCACCGGTGAAAGTTTGTCAAAAAACCTGCACTTGCCGATCGAAGAGATGTTATTACAAAACCTTCGTCAGGAAGCTTCGATCCCGGTTCCTGTCAAAAGTGCTGAATTAGTGGTTTTCACCATTCGGATGATGTTGAAACATACTTCAGTCGTCGAACTGCTCATGCTTTCCAGAGATTGGGAAGCGGTCAGTCGAGAAATCGAATGGCTCATGGAAGCTAACCCAACGGACGAAACGCTTAAGCTGGTGGAAACCTGGTTGCCTTGCGTCGATACCAGATTGTTTTCTGAATGTATTGATGCTCTAAAGAAACCATCCCCACTGCATCGCCGCATCAGTCTGGGTCTTCAACTGCGCTCCCAACTCAGTATTTATGCCAGAAATTCCCGGATTCAAGCCTGGATAAGCGGAATACAAAAATTCTCTCTGATGGCGTATGGCCGGCTCACGCATTCCAAAAGAGGCATGATTCTTCAGTCTGGCGGGGCTGTCATCGCCTTTGTCGGCCCAGAGGCAACCGGGAAATCCACACTTCTCACCGCGACCAGGCACTGGCTGGGCGAACATTTTGTTATCGAGCAAATCCATTCAGGCAAGCCTAAATCGACTCTGTTGACCATGCTGCCCAATATGTTTTTACCATTATTGCGCAACACTCTGCCAACCTATCGACCGAGCAAGATCAATACCATCCAGACCTCAGCTGAGAAAAATCAAAAATCTCATCAAGTCTACCCGCTTATTTCTGCGATTCGGTCAGTTTTTCTGGCCTACGACCGTCGGGTCTTGCTGAGTTGGGCTTTTGCCCGGGCTGCCAATGGAAATATTGTCTTGTGTGATCGGTATCCATCCATGTCGAAAGGGGCTCCAGATGGGCCGCAACTGCAACAATTTGTGATCGACCCAAAACGCTATCCAATTCAAGCCTGGCTTGCTCGTACTGAGAAACGTTTATACCAGGAGATACCCGCACCGGACATGGTCATCTCTTTACATGTTCCCGTTGAAGTTGCGCTGCTTCGAAATAAGAATCGTGGCAAAGAAGAGCCTGAAGATTATGTACGCTTTCGACACTCGCTGGCTTCCAATCTGGAATATAGGAATGCCCCAGTCAATAAAATCAACACTGATCAACCTCTTGATAGGACTGTACTCGAAGTTAAAAAAAATATTTGGAGGAATTTATAACCATGACAACCCTTCAACAGCCTTCGATTGAGTTAATCCCGGCCCTGGATCGGGATACGCCAGGCAATACCCTGTCCAGCCCGGTTGCTGCCCGTATGCCGGTTGTAGAACGCAACCAGCAATCGGATTCTTTTGCTGGCTTATCAAAACTAAACAGAAAAATTCGAGTGTTATTGGTGGCTACTCGTTTGACAATTGGTGGCGACACGAATGTAATCCTGGATATTGCCAGCTATTTGAAAAGTAACCCGCTTTTTGAGGTGCATTTGGCTGCAGGTCCTGTTCCAGCTCAGGAAGTTGATTTGACTTATCTGGCACACGAGCGAGGTATTCCCTTCGTGAAAATTCCGCGTATGGTGACCTATATAAGTCCGTGGCGCAACTTGCAATCAAGCGCAGAACTTTATGCCCATATCCGGCAGGAAAAATACGATATTGTTCATACGAACAACGCGATAGCAGGTGCAGTTGGACGATTGGCAGCTATCTTTGCTCGAGTGCCGGTGATCATCCACCATGTGCATGGATGGGGATTGCAGGATGATATGTCAAAAATGATGAAAATGCTATACGTCGGTGTGGAGCGATTTTTTGCAACATTTTCGAATCGTTTGATTGCCGTATCCAGGCCAAATATAGAAAAGGGCCTGGCTTATAAGATCTGCCGAGAAGACAAATTTGCGTTGATCTATAACGGGATCCCATTAGAAAAATTTCAGCAACAAGTTGATAAACGGGCGGTTTGTTTGGAATTAGGATTGGACCCAGAATGCAAGCTGGTTGGCATGATTGGGCGTCTGGATAAGCAAAAAAACCCTTTGGATTTTATTCGGGCAGCGGCAATTGTGGCAGCAAACTATCCCAAAGTTCAATTCGTAATTGCTGGCGACGGTCCATTGCGCCAAGAATGTGAAAGTTTGATAAAAGAACTTAATCTTTCTGGGAAATTCTTCCTCTTAGGTTATCGGAATGATATTAACAAAATTTATCCAATCCTTGCCCTGACTGCATTGAGCTCTTTATGGGAGGGTTTGCCTGTTGTGTTTCAAGAGTCCATGACTGCCGGCAAACCAATCGTAGCGAACAATGTTGATGGTGCCCGCGATGTGATTACCGATGGGAAAACAGGTTATTTGGTGACACTTCGCCAACCCCAGGAAATGGCTGATCGAATTCTATCTTTACTAAATAATGAAGAATTATGCCTCCAGATGGGCGTTAGCGCAAAGTTGATTTCTGAGCAGTTTTCAAGCGAGGGAATGATTAAACAAATTGAATCTCTTTATTTTGACCTATTAAAAGAATATTACGGATGAATTTTTAGTCAGGCACAATTAACATCGTTACCCAATTTATGGCATGCTTCACATTGATACTTTGGTCATTTACCCTTAATAATAGTTTAGAGAAAGTCACGAGATATGAAAAACATGCAGAGCAATCAAGATACTGTTCACCAATCAGAAGATTTGACCGCGGAGCGAGTAGGCGGATACCCATTGTGTGCATTTACTGTTGATGTCGAAGATTGGTACCAATCCAGTGTTGATTTTGATGCACCAATTACAGAACGTGTTGTCAGAAATACAGAAAGAATATTGGCAATCCTCGATCGCCGTAATGTCAAGGCAACATTTTTCGTGCAAGGGCGGGTTGCTGAAACTTTCCCGCATTTATTACAACTTCTTGTCGCTGAGGGCCATGAAATACAATCCCACGGCTACAGCCACCGTCCTATAAATAAAATGAATCGGAAAGAGTTAAAGGTTGAATTGGAGCTGGCGCGAAAAACAGTTAATGATGCTTGCGGTGTGCAGGTAACAGCATTCCGGGCTCCTGACTTCACGATAGACCGTGAAAATATTTGGGCATTGGAAGTATTGGTTGAAACAGGTTTCAAAGTTGATTCGTCAATCTTTCCAATGCGAACGCATCGTTATGGTATTTCTGGGTATCCCACGGTTCCCCACTGGGTTCAATTGCCGAGTGGCGCAAGCATCATGGAGGTTCCTGTTGCAATTTGGTCATCGGGCAATATTCGGCTTCCCGTGGCGGGTGGAGGCTATTTTCGCCTGATCCCGGGCATTATCCTGGAACGGTTTTTTACTTCAATGATGACCAGGCAACCTGTAATCATATATTGCCATCCCTATGAGTTTAACGCCCACGATTTGGATGAATACTACCGAATGAATGTATCAAAAGCCTTTTTGTTCATGCAAGGACTTGGACGACCATTATACGGAAAGAAAATAGACGGTTTATTAGAAAGAATACCCTTTGGACGTTTTGATCAAGTATTGGAGACTTGGAGGATAAAATGAAAATCGCATTTCTTACAACCGACGATCCTATCTACCTGCCTGCTTTTTATGATAATGTGCTGGGAAAATATGGCAAAGAGACGCTAGCAGTGTATAGTGTGCCACCACTCTATAAGAATCAAACTGCTTTGCAAGCCGCGTTACGCTATTATAAAACTTTCGGACTGGCAGATTCTTTTGGCCTTGGGGCACGAATTGGCATGCTCACAGCGCGCGGGCAGTCCATTGCTTCTGTATGTAAAAAACATGGGGTAATGTATGAGTTAGTGACGGATGTCAACGCAGAGTCATTTAGACAGCGCCTCAGCGAGGCTGGTACTGACTTGCTAATATCTGTCAGCTGTCCACAAATCTTTAAAAAACCCTTAATTGATCTACCCCAATTAGGATGTTTGAATATTCATGGTGCGATTCTTCCTCATTACCGAGGAGTCTTACCGAGCTTCTGGATGATCGCAAATAATGAGAAAAATGCGGGTGTCTCAATCTACTATGTCAATGAAAAGATTGATGCGGGTGAACTGTGCGCCCAACATATTTTCGAGATTTTACCTGGCGAATCGCTCGATAATTTTATTTCACGCTCGAAAGCAATTGCAGCAGACTTATTGATTGAAGTTCTTGGGAAAATTAAAGACGGAACGATTACACGTTCCCATCTGAATCTGGCTGATGGCTCTTATTATTCCTGGCCTGATAAAGAAGCAGTTAAGCGTTTTCGAGCCAACGGACACAGCTTGTGGTAAATAATGAGCTGGATGATTTTTGGCGCTTTTGGTGTTGTTTGTTTGATTTTCTAAGATAAAAAGAGGAGTATAGATGAACTTTTTACAAAATCCATCAGGATCAGCCACCGTTTTACCCGGTCCAGAAGTAAGTTTTCTGCCACTGTGATTATTGGCAAAAATGGTCGATCGAATTGAGGTGTATTCAACGAAAGCATCAATGGCGTTTTTTTCGTCATTCATAGCTCATATGCATAAAATCAGGGCAATTCGTGAACAGAAGCGATTGCTCCATCAGATGGAGTTTGCAGTAGTAGCTGCAAGCGGATGAAAGGGATATCATGGAACTCAAAAATTATCTTCAGATCATGTTTCGTTGGTTTTGGCTTTTGGTCTTATGTGCGCTCTTGGGAATAGGCAGCGGTTACTTAGCCAGCCGGCTTCAACAACCAACGTACCAGGCAAGCACTAAAATTTTAATCAGTAAAGACATATTAGACCAGAATTCGCAGTTCGCTGCCATGAATAATCAGCAGCTTATCGACGCGTATGTACAATTGCTGACCTCATCCAGTGTGATCGACGAAGCCTCACGCCGGCTAAACTACGAGATTAATTTGAAAGAATTGGGTTCGGTCCAACAAGTGCGGTCGACAAATGTGATTGAAGTAATGATGGAAGATAGTGACCCTCAACGAGTCGCGGCAATCGCAAATATGTTGGTCGAAGTCCTGATGGATCAAAATGTGCAGGCGAGTGGCTATGTTGCGACCGAAGAAAATATTAAAAATAAGATTACCCAGCTTGAAGGCCAAATTACCGCTCTTCAAACCCAGTATATACAGATTTCTGATGAGAAACTTCAAAGCCAATTGAAGCAAATAAATGATCAGATTACAATCGCGCAGGCCGGGATTGTAAAACTTACTTCAGAGATCGGACCACTTGCTTCTTTGATTAGAATGAGCGCTGAACAAAGCAGCCTGCTTGCTGAAAAACAGGCCCACCTGGCGCAATTACAGTCTCAGCTTTCTCAATATCAACAAATTCGCCTTAGCCTGGATCTTGTCGGAAAACCTGCTTTGAATTCCAATGACCAGGGAAGCGATTTTCGCCTGCAACAATTGCAATCAACGCTGGATCGCTTTCAGAAAACATATCTTTCTCTATTAGAAAACTTACAAGTAGTTCAACTTGCGCATTTTCGGAATACACCTACTATCGATCAAATTGAAAAGGCGATACCAGTGGCACAACCTGTTCGCCCCCAGCCAACCATATATATTATTTTGGGAGGCATCGTGGGCTTGATTTTCGCACTTGGTATGATTTTTATCATTGAATATCTGGATGATACTTTGAAAACCCCCCAGGATGTTCAAAAGACGCTGGGCACCCCCGTTCTTGGCTTTATTACAAATATGAAGCCTGCCTCAAAAACTGAAAAAGGGCTACCCGTTGAAGGGCAGTTATATTCCCAGCCTTCTGATGCGCTTTATGCGCTGCGTACAAATCTGGAATTGGCGGCTACCCACTCTCCACTGAAAACCTTGCTATTACTTAACCTTGCCGAGCCTGGTAAAGGTAAGACAAATATGGCAGCTGATCTTGCCGTCAGCTTTGCTCAATCGGGCAGCAGGGTGGTTCTCCTGGATGCTGATTTGCGGAATCCTGGCGTCCATAGCTATTTTGGATTGGCCAATGAAAATGGCTTTAGCGATATTTTAGCGGATAGCTCGAAGATTTTGGCTGCCGGCCAAAAAATCGAAGACCTGAATGGGATGACTGTGATTACTGGTGGAAATGCGTCTCCGGTAACGAATGGCTTGCTTAGACCCGACAAAATCGGTCCGATCTTTGAAATATTGAAACCGCAGGCAGATCTGATTATCATCGATGCTCCTTCGAGCAGTGATGCAGCTTCGTGGGTGCTGGCATCCAAAGTGGATGGGGTCTTGTTAGCTATTCACTCCAATAGCACTCACAAGGCTTCTGCGATTAATTCGATGGAACAACTTAATCTGGCCGGCGCAAATATAATGGGCGTTGTGCTCTATCGAATTCCGCACGATTTAGTCTACTATTACCGGAGTATTCGTTATCAGCGCTGGCATTCCAAGAATTTCGAGTCCTTTCGTCTAAATTTTGTTCGGTAATGGCAGCAGCCATGGTACGGAAATTGTTTTCAAGCAAGATCAGGCTGGCGGTTTATTTTGCCAAGAACTTTACCGTTTTCCACCACCACACCGATATTGGCTCCTGGACTGATCCATTGGATTTCCGCAATGACTAAACAATTGAAGTGCGTTTTTCTTAAAAACAACAAGCTGCGTGAAAAAGATGTCATTTTGTAAGGATTCGTTTTATTTTATACAGAAAGCGGATCCTTACAAACCTGTGATATACAAAATAGGATTTGTACAGCACCATTGAAAGCAGGTTAGATTTTTAATATATAAATGGAAAAATTTAATTTGTACTTGTTTTTGAGTGAAGTGTATGCTACATTAAAAATAAAGTGGTTTGAGCGATTGCTTTAGCGGCAATCAGTGACAACTGAATATTGGTAATAATTGGAAGCAATGACCCAGGGATATTTTGGTCGCTACGCCTTCTTGAATTTCTGAACGAGGCGTTTTCTCTGGATAGCGAATAGCGAAACCGGCCACAATTCGGTTTCGCTATTTTTAATCGTTTGAAATGAGATCTTTAGATACAAATTCTATGTTGATTGAATTTTTTCTCAAACAATATCTATTCTGAAATTTTGAAACGAATATTGATCTAATTTCTTCGAGCATGTTTTGCTTTGCAGTCATGATAGGCAACATTATTAACTCTACTATTTTATCTTGGTTGACCGTAGCCAATATTATCAGAAGTATCTTTGTCGTTTCTATATCGAAAGCCAGGGAGCAACATTATGCAGATCAAAATTAATTCTAAAATTGTCCTGAATTATTATTTACGGATTAAGAGTTCTATTTTAATTTTGGTCTTACTGTTTTCCCTGGTGGGATTTAAGTCGGCCAATGCGGCAGGTTCGATCTTCTATGTCGATAACTTGAACACATCAGGACCATGTTCTGATTCAGGAACTGGCATATCACCTGATGCACCGTTCTGCACGATTGGCAAAGCCGCCGGTCTAGCAGCGGCAGGCGATACTGTGCAGATACTGGCAGGCACCTACGCCGAGACCGTCAACGGTGTGAATTCCGGCCAGGCCGGCCTACCCATCACTTATACCGCCGCGCCAGGCGTCAGCGTGTCTGGTAACGGCTTGGCAACCGGCGGCAGCGCCTTCCGCATGACCTCCAAAAGCTACATCGTGGTCAACGGTTTCACGATCACTGGCACCGCAGACTATGGTATTTACGTCTCCGGCTCGAACAACATCACGATCTCGAACAACCATGTCAGCAATTCCGGCAGCCCTGTATCTGGCTCTACGCGTGCAGGCGTCTACATCAACAGCTCCACCAGTTCAACGATCAGCGGGAACACCATCGATCACAACAGCTCGCACGGTATTCTGCTGACCAATGGTGCCAACAATAACCTGGTCAGCAACAACCTCGCATTTGCTAACGCTGAACAGTGGCAGCGCAATGCGAACGGTATCCAGGTGAATGGCGCTGCCAGTGTCAACAACAACATCATCCAAAACAGCACGTACGCCAATGAAGACACTGGCATACAATTCCTTAACAACGCCAATAAAAATAATGTGGTTGGTAACCTGAGTTATGGAAACGGCGATCACGGCATTGATTTCAGCACCGCGCCGAATAACATAGTCGTTGGTAATACTGTGCAGGGCAACGTCACATCAGGGATCAATTTTGAAGGGATCGCAACCCCTGGTTCAGGCGGCGCAACGGTCGCCAACAATATCATGGTCGATAACGGGTTACGTCTGCAGGTTGGCGGCGGAACGGCAAGTGGTAATGCAGGCAATCTGCGTTTTGATGCCTTTTCGTTAGCAAACACCAGCATCGACTACAACATCTTTTATCTGAATAGCGGGTCCATCCAGATCACCTGGGGCAGCACAAGCTATACAACGCTGACGGCATTCAAGGCAGCCGTGTCTGGTCAGGAAGTGCACGGTTTGCAAGCCAATCCACTCTTCATAGCGCCGGCCCCGGTCGCTCAAAGACCGTCTGGCGCCCCTTATAATGTGGCGGTAAATAGCGGAGACTACCATCTGAACAATGGCTCTCCAGCCATTGACAGCGCCAACTCCGATGCGCCCAACGAGCCAACCCAGGATATAGAGGGCAATGCCCGGGTGGATGATCCAGTCACTACGGACACGGGTGCTGGCACTCGCAGCTATGATGATCGCGGCTCGTATGAATTTCAACCTGTGGCTGGATCAACATTACCAACCGTGACCACCCAGGCAGTTACCAATATTACAGATTCGGCAGCCACAGGAAATGGAAACCTTGCTGATCTCGGCGTACCTAATCCGACCCAGTATGGTGTTGCCTGGGACACCGCAGCCAATCCTACCATTGCGTTAGCTACCAAGACTACACAGGGCGATCTTGCAGCCACAGGTGCATTTACCAGCAATATCGCAGGTCTTGCTGCGGCAACACTCTACCATGTTCGTGCTTATGCCACAAATTCTGCAGGTACGGCTTATGGCCAGGATGTCACCTTCACGACTCTCTCGACACCTATCGCACCTACTGTTACCACCCAAGCTGTTACAAATATTACCCAAACCTCAGCAACCGGGAATGGCAATATCACCGTTCTCGGCGTACCCAATCCAACTGATCACGGTCTTGTCTGGAGTACGCTGGCCAATCCCACCCTGGTAGATAACAAAACCACAGATGGACCGGTCAGCGCCACAGGCGCCTTCACCAGCAATATCACTGGGCTTACCGCCGGAACGCTCTATCATGTCAGGGCGTATGCTACGAATTCTGTGAACACTTCTTACGGCACTGATGTCACTTTCACCAGTGCTCTGCCAGTTAACATCACTTATTACGTCGACAAGACGAACGCTGCCTGTTCGGATTCAGGAGCGGGCTTAACTGTTGCCGCACCGTTCTGTACGCTCGGCAAAGCCGCCGGTCTGGCCGTCGCCGGTAACACCGTGCAGGTGCTGGCAGGCATCTACGCCGAGACCGTGAATGTTGTGAATTCCGGCCAGGCCGGCCTGCCCATCACTTATTCGGCAGCGCCAGACGTCAGCGTGACCGGTAACGGCTCGGCTACTGGTAATGCCTTCCGCCTGACCTCCAAAAGTTACATTGTGGTCAACGGTTTCACAATCACCGGCACCGCAGACTATGGCATTTACGTTTCCGGCTCGAACAACATCACGATCTCGAACAACCAGGTTAGCAATTCCGGCAGCCCTGTATCTGGCTCTACGCGTGCAGGCATCTACATCAACAGCACCACCAGTTCCACCATCAGCGGGAACACCACCGATCACAACAGCTCGCATGGTATTCTACTTACAAGTGCTTCCAACAATAATCTGGTTAGCAACAACATCGCGTTCGCCAATGCTGAAGGTTGGCAGCGCAATGCGAACGGCATCCAGGTGAATGGCGCAACCAGTGCCAATAACAACATCATCCACAACATCACGTACGCTAATGAAGACACTGGCTTGCAATTCCTGGCTGGCGCCAATAACAATTTTGTAGTTGGCAACCTGAGTTATGGAAACGGTGACCACGGCATTGATTTCAGCACCGCGCCGAACAATATAATCGTCGGTAACACCGTGCAGGGCAACGTCACATCAGGTATCAATTTTGAAGGGACCGCAGCCCCTGGTTCAGGCGGCGCGATTGTCGCCAACAATGTCCTGGTCGACAATGGGTTACTCCAACAGGTTGGCGGTGGAACGGCGAGTGGAAATGCAGGCAACCTGCGCTTTGATGCCTTTTCGTTAGCCAACGATAGCATCGACTACAATCTCTACTATCTGAATAGCGGGTCCGTCCAGATCATCTGGGGCACCACAAGCTATACGACGCTGGCAGCCTTCCAGAGCGCGGTGGTTGGAGTGGAAACCCACGGAGTACAGGCGAACCCGTTCTTTATCACACCTGCCTCGGTCGCTCAAAGACCGTCTGGCGCCCCTTATAATGTGGCGGTAAATAGCGGAGACTACCATCTGAACAATGGCTCTCCAGCCATTGACAGCGCCAACTCCAACGCATCCAACGAACCGGCCCTGGATCTCGCGGGCAATGCCCGGGTGGATGAACCATTCACTACAGACACGGGTGCTGGCACTCGCAGCTATGATGATCGCGGCTCGTATGAATATCAACCCGTGGCTGGAGCGCAACTTTCCAGCGTGACTACGCAAGCTGTTACCAATATTACACAATCATCAGCTACCGGGCATGGCACTGTCACTACTCTCGGTGTACTCAACCCAACTCAGCATGGTGTTGTCTGGAGTACCCTGGCTAATCCTACCGTTCAGGATAACAAAACCGCGGAAGGACCGGTCAGTGCAATAGGTAGCTTCACGAGCAATATCACGGGTCTTATCCCTGGTACGCTTTTCCACGTTCGGGCATATGCCTGGAATTCTGCAGGCGTGGCCTATGGCGAGGATGTTACTTTCACAACTCCTCACGCCATCTACTACGTGGATAAAACGAATCCAGCATGCAGCGATACAAGTTCTGGTACAACAATCGTCCTGCCGTTCTGTACGATTGGCAAAGCTGCCAGTATAGCCATTGCCGGTGACACCGTGCGGGTGTTGGCTGGCACTTACGCCGAAACGGTGAACGTGCCAAAATCCGGTTCCGTTGATTCGCCCATCACCTATTCTGCTGTGCCGGGTGTCACGGTGAGCGGCAACGGTTCAACCAGCCCGGGCGGCGCCTTCCGTATCACTAGCAAAAGCTACATCGTGGTAGACGGTTTCACGGTTACCGGCACTGCGGATTATGGGATATATGTTTGGGGCTCGACCAACATCACCATCTCAAACAACCAGGTCAGCTACTCTGGCAGCCCGGTGGATACATTAACCGTTCGGATGGGCATCTACATCAACAGCACCACCGGTTCCACGATCAGCGGGAATACATCTGATCACAACAGCTATCATGGTATTCTACTTACCAATGGTTCCAACAATAACCTGGTCAGTAACAATATCACGTTCGCCAATGCCCGACAATTTCTACGGGATGCAAGCGGAATTCGCCTCGACGCGAGTAACAACAATACGATCCTGCATAATATTACCTATGCTAATGAAGACTCTGGGGTGACCAGTTACTATGGTTCCAGTGGGAATTCCTTCATCGGTAATCTCGCCTACGGGAACGGCGATCATGGCCTTGATTTCAATGCTGCGCCAAATAACATGGTCATCGGCAACACTGTACAAGGTAATGTGACCACCGGGATCAATTTTGAAGGCGCAGTAGCCCCTGGGTCAGGCGGCGCAACGGTTGCCAACAATATCATGGTTGACAACGGGCTACTACAACAGGTTGGCGGCGGAACACCACCCAGTGGAATGCCAGGTAACCTGCGATTTGATGTTGCTTCTGCGATCGGTAACGCCCTCGATTACAACATTTATTATCTAACCGGTTCTGGCACCGAGATTCAATGGAGTGGCATCAACTATCCGACTTTAGCAGCCTTCCAAGATGCGGTGGTTGGACAAGAAACACACGGATTACAGGCCAACCCGTTCTTCGTTGCGCCTGCCCCGATCGCTCAGCACCCGCCGGTAGCACCCTTCAACGTCACTGTAAATGTGGGCGACTACCATCTGATGTCCGGCTCACCAGCCATTGACAGCGCCAACTCTAATGCTTCCAACCAGCCAACCCTGGATATCGAGGGCAATGCCCGGGTTAATAATCCGTTCACAGTGGATAGCGGTGTTGGCACGCGCACCTATGATGATCGTGGCGCGTATGAGTTTCAACCACTAGCTGGAGCGCAACTTCCTAGCGTGACCACGGAGGCGGTTACCAATATTACGCAATCATTTGTCACCGGAAATGGCACGGTCACTTCTCTCGGCGTACTCACCCCAATTCAGCATGGTGTTGTCTGGAGTACCCTGGCCAATCCTACCATTCAAGATAACATAACCATGGATGGACCGGTCAGCGCTACGGGGGCCTTCACGAGCAATATCACGAGCTTGACTTCCAATACACTTTACCATGTTCGGGCTTATGCCTGGAATTCTGCAGGCCCATCTTATGGCGCGGATCTCACCTTCACAACTCCCCACGCCACCTATTACGTGGATAACACAAATCTGGCTTGCAGCGATACGGGTTCTGGTGCGACAACCGCCCTGCCGTTCTGCACGATTGGCAAAGCCGCTAGTTTAGTCGCTGCCGGTGACACTGTGTATGCATTAGCCGGCACCTACGCCGAGACGGTGAGCGGGACGAATTCGGGCTCGGCTGGCCTGCCTATCACCTATACTGCCGCGACGGGTGTTACGGTCTCAGGTAATGGCTTGGCCAGCGGCGGCAATGCCTTCCAGCTGTCGGGCAAGAGCTACATCGTGGTCAATGGTTTCACTGTCACCGGCACTGCTGATTATGGCATTTACGTTTCCGGTTCAAACAACATCACGATCTCAAACAACCACGTCAGTTACTCTGGCCAACCGGTCTCTGGCTCCACCCATGGCGGTATCTACATCAATAGCACCACCAATTCCACGATCAGTGGGAACACCACCGATCACAACAGCTCGCATGGTATTTACCTTACGAATGGCTCCAACGGTAATCTGGTCAGCAACAACCTCACGTTCGGCAACGCCCAGGGATATATCCGGGATGCCAGCGGCATCCGGCTCGATGGGAGTGGAACCACCAACAATACGATCCTGCATAATACCAGCTATGGCAATGAAGACTCCGGGGTGACCAACTACACCGGTGCCAGCGGTAATTTCATCATCGGCAATCTCCTTTACGGGAATGGCGACCACGGCGTGGATAACTTGAATTCGCCGAACAACACAGTCATTGGCAACACCGTCCATGGTAATGTGACTGCCGGGATCAATTTTGAAGGCACCGCTGCACCCGGTTCAGGTGGCGCAACGGTGATGAACAATATCCTGGTCGACAACGGGTTACTCCAACTGGTTGGCGGCGGAACCTCCTCCGGACAGCCAAGTAACCTCCGCTTTGATGCGACTTCCCTGGTCGGTGATACCTTTGATTACAATATCTTTTATTTGAACAGTGGTACAGCCGAGATCCAATGGAATGGTATCAACTACGTGACGCTGGTGGCCTTCCAGGCGGCCGTGCCCGGTCAGGAAGTGCATGGCCTGCAAATGACCCCGCTTTTCATCGCGCCAGCCCCGGTCGCTCAACGTCCGGCGACCGCCCCTTATAATGTCGCGGTGAACGTCGGTGACTATCATCTGAACTATGGCTCTCCGGCTATTGACAGTGCCAACTCGAATGTTTCCAACGAACCAACCCTGGATCTAGATGGTAATGCGCGTGTGGATGATCTGCTCACGGTGAATAGCGGTGTTGGCACACGCACCTATGATGATCGGGGCGCCTATGAATTTCAACTGGGAGCTACCGCATCATTACCGACAATTACCACTCAGGCGGTCACAGCTATCGGGTCTACCACTGCCATGGGGAACGGTAATATTACTTCTCTTGGTTCTCCCACCCCCACACAGTACGGTGTCGTCTGGGATACCGCAGCCAATCCCACCATCGCGTTGACTACCAAGACTGCACAGGGCATTCCTGCAGCCACTGGTGCGTTTACAAGCACTATCACAGGTCTAACCTCGGGTACGCTCTATCACGTCCGAGCCTATGCTACCAACGCACTCGGCACAGCCTATGGTGAAGATGTCACTTTTACTACCTACTACGCAGTTACTACTACCACTTCAGCCACGAACACAGGAACAGGCACTAACGTAATAGGTATCGGAACAGTCTCATGGACGAACCCGGGCAACATCATTGCTGACGATACCAGTTATACAACTGCCACGCTTAGTAACGCCATCTCGCGTTATCTGCAAGGCACCAATTATGGCTTTGCCATTCCTGCTAATGCAACGATCAATGGGATCGCTGTTGCCATTGGACGTTTTGAAAGCGCTACCGGCGCAGGTAAGGATGTGCAGGATAATATTGTCAGTTTGATCAAAGGCGGTACACTGACTGGCACCAATAAGGCAGCAACCTCAACAGAATGGCCGACCGGCTCGCCAGTCGCCGCAACTTACGGTTCAATATCTGATCTTTGGGGAACCACATGGACCCCTGCCGATATCAATGCCAGCAACTTCGGTGTGGCTTTATCGGCAAGGAGTTCCAACAGCAGAACAGCCTCAGTGGATTACATCCAGATCACTGTAACGTATACGATTCTGGCGTCTTCTACAGTTCCAACCGTTACAACTCAAGCAGTTACTACTATCGGGACTACCACAGCCACTGGGAACGGTAACATTACATCTCTTGGTGTACCCAACCCAACCCAGTACGGTGTCGCCTGGGATACGGCAGTTAATCCCACGATTGCGTTGGCGACCAAGACAGCGCAAGGCACGAGAAATGTAACCGGCGCTTTCACAAGTTCCATCACAGGTCTTGCCCCCAACACCACCTACCACGTTCGCGCCTACGCTACTAACACGGCTGGCACATCCTACGGTGCCGACACTACATTTACCACTACCGGCAATGGAAACATCACGTCTCTCGGTGTGCCTACTCCGACTCAGTATGGTGTTGTCTGGGGTACGGCAGCCAATCCCACCATTGCGTTGGCGACCAAGACAGCGCAAGGCACGAGAAATGTAACCGGCGCTTTCACAAGCTCCATCACAGGTCTGATACCCGGTACCATCTACCATGTTCGCGCCTACGCCACTAACACGGCTGGCACAGCCTACGGTGCAGATGTTACCTTTACCGTTCCTGGGCCTCCAACTGTCACCACGCAGGCAGTCACTGCCATCGGAACTACCACAGCTACCGGCAATGGCAACATCACGTCTCTCGGTGTGCCTAATCCGACTCAGTATGGTGTCGTCTGGGGTACGGCAGCCAATCCCACCATTGCGTTGACGACCAAGACAGCGCAAGGCACGAGAAATGTAACCGGCGCTTTCACAAGCTCCATCACAGGCCTAACATCTGGAACGCTTTACCATGTTCGTGCCTACGCTACAAACTCTTCCGGCACATCGTATGGTAGCGATGTGAGTTTCACTACGGCTATCGCCATCCCAACGATCCCGATTACGATTTCGCCGAATGGTAGCACGGCAGCCTCCCCGACATTCACCTGGAATCAATCCACCGGGGCCATATCCTATCAGTTGTCCGTTTACAATACTCGCACGCGCACATATCCGGTGAACAACCAATCCATAGCCGCAACATGTGTTGGTGGTATCTGCAGTTATAAAACATCTGTGGTCCTGCCGTCGGGTAGTTACTCATTCAGTGTGGCAGCGGTTAATTCGGTAGGCAGCAGCGGTTTTGGCTCAGTAAGAACTTGGCGGACTTTCAGCGTTCCATAATGACCAATCTTTTCATCAACAAGAATGGGGCTGGCAAATGCTAACCCCATTCTTTATTCCACATGGAAACCCCAACCTTGGTCGATTCGTTTTCACCGATATTAAATCTATTTATCGCTGGTGAATGTCAGTGATAATTAGCTACACTATGGATGATGTTCATGACCGCAACTTCAAAAGCGTACATTATTTGTCTTTTAATCTCATTTTTTCTCGTCGCCTGTGGAAGTGAAGGTAACACGGGCAGTGGTGTTCTAACGACAATAGCAACCGCCCATCCAACACCAATTGTGTTTCAGACCACGGCTGTTCCCCAGGCAACCCCTTCCCGGACGATAATTGAAAATGTAACCGCTGTAGAGCCCCAGGCAACCCCTTCTCCTATAATAACGAACAGTGAAACTGCAGTGGCGCCGACAGCATTGATAGCACCCACTGTTACGTACCATTATGCATTCAACACCCAGGCAGGCATAGCTGATCTAATCGCTTTAGGTTTTAACATATTCGACATCACTGGCAGTAAAACCAATCCAGCCAGTACACTTGCGCTCGTTAATGCCTTGCCAGAAGGAACCCAGGCGCTGGTTTGGTTGGGAAATTTGGGTAATGCCGCCAAAGGTCAAAGCTGTCCCGCTCCAGGTTTTAGTGATGCCGAGTTTAAGGCTATAGTAGATATCCTGTCCAACAACCCCAAAGTTTTTGGCTACAATCTGTCGGATGAACCCCACCCGTCCGTGTGCCCAGATGCTGCCAGCGCCATCAGGGCCCGGTCTGACTATGTCCATACAAATGCGCCAGGGCAGAAAACATATATCACGATTCTGGACGGGAGCAATATGTGTCCAGAAGGCGAGGGCTGTGAATACCGTGCATTAAGACCGGAAAACACCCATGTTGATCTGATTGGCCTTGATCCATACCCCTGTCATTTCGATAGTGCCGGACTGCCTGTACCATGCGATATCAGTAAGATTTCAGACCGAGTGCAGTCGGCTATCGCAAATGGAATTCCTGGTTCTGCCATCATTCCTGTTTACCAGGCGTTTGGACAAGAAGGTAGGTTGGATGGCAAGAGTATTTACTACCGGACGCCCACAACGACGGAATTCCAGGATATGCTCGATCTTTGGAAATCCTTGGTGCCGAATCCTGTTTTTGATATTGCTTATACCTGGGGAATCCAATGTGCCAAAAGCAGCTGTGTTGCACCACAGAGTTTAAAGAATCACCCTGAGCTACAACTTCTAATCAAGCAACATAATTCGGATCTGCCAGGCCCCGGAAATTAGTCTGCCCAAATTCTCCCCTTACTTTTATTTTATTTCAAAATAGAATTGCTGACTTGCCGCCTGGGATGGCTAGTACACTTGGGCGTAAATAATAAATATAACGCAAAAGGAGGTTGCCGCAAGTGTTGGCACTCGGTAAACTATGTTGAAAACTGAAAACAGGTAAATCAGAATGTCATTTCCAAAAGCAACAGATGTGAACTTGCAGGAAAACGAGCAAACCGGACTTGAGCAGTTAGTTCGTCGGCACAATGTCGGCCAACAAATCGCTTTACGAGCGCGAATCGTCTTGGCGGCAGGACAAGGAAAAACCAATCATGCGATCGCTATAGAGTACGAGATAAGCATCAACACTATTCAGCGCTGGAGAAATCGTTTTGCAAAAGCACAAACTATTTCTTACGACGATTTGAGCCTTGAAGATCGCTTACAAGATGAGCCTCGTCCTGGCGCGCCTAGCCGCATTACTACTGACCAGCGTTGTAGGATTGAATCGCTGGCTTGTGAATTACCGGAAGACTCCGAAATACCCATTACCGAGTGGACAGCACGAGAAATCGCCGATGAAGTAATGAAACGCAAGATTGTTGATAATATTTCAGCCAGACATGCAGCAAAGCTTTTAAAAAGACGGTGATATCAAGCCGCATCTGAGCCGTTATTGGTTGACACCAGCGTGTGAAGCAGGTTTTGACGACAAGGTTGCTGCTATTAACGAGGCTTGCAAACAAGCTCCTGAACTGGCCAAACAGGGAGAACAGCTGGAAAGTATCGATGAAATGACAGGTGTTCAAGCATTAGAGCGTAAACATCCGGATCTACCCATGCAGCCTGGCAAGGTAAGGCGTATTGAGTTCGAATACAAACGGCATGGTACTTTGTCTTTTACCTGCAACTTTGATATTGTGCTTGGAAAACTGGTTGCCTGCACAGCAAAGAAGACTCGCAACGAAAAAGATTTCCTGGCGCATATCAAAGAGCGCGTTGTTTCTGACCCATTGGTCGTGAAATATGGCTTTGTTTGCGATAATCTCAACACGCACATGTCAGAATCGCTGGTTCGATATGTTGCGGAAGAGTCAGACATTACTTCTGATTTAGGCGAGAAAGGTAAATCCGGTATTTTGAAATCGAAAGCTTCGCGCGCCGCCTTTTTGAGTGATCCAACACATCGCATCGTTTTTCATTACACGCCCAAGCATGCTTCTTGGATGAACCAAATCGATATTTGGTTCAGTATCCTGGTTCGAAAAGCTCTGAAACGAGGCAATTTCACATCAGTGGATGATCTAAAACGCAAAGTTCTGGCTTTCATCGAATATTACAACCTGACAATGGCCAAACCATTCAAGTGGACTTATCAGGGCAAGGCCCTGAATGGCTGGCAGCTAGCAGACCAACTACATGCCCGCGCTCAGGCAGGACAGCCGGACTATTTCTTTGGTTCGGCTGATGGAGAGACCAAATATTTTAACCAACTTCCCGGGCCCGGCAGACGGGTTCACAGGCGACACCCCAGGTTGCAGAGTATAAATGGGTTTACCTTCGTTTGTTATCAGGGAATCTAAGTTGCGGAGCTTATGGGTAGTTATTGTTCATAAGCGAGCCATGGATTTCAGAAATGCCATGTATTTTTGTGTGCTGGATATTCCTGGATATTCCACCCTAAAAACACAACCTTTTGCTATACTTCACTGAAAGGAGTATTTAACATGCCATATTTACAGGGTAATTTGCAGGGGCTGCAGCATTTGGGTCTGCCGGTCACGGATTTACAGCGTTCCCAGGCTTTTTATGCGCAGCTTGGTTTTGTGACTGCACTGCGTACCGATCTGGCCGAGGCGGATGGTACGGTGTTTGTGGCGATGTTGGAGAAGGCTGGCCTGACGATTGAGCTGTACCAGCTGCCGGGTGCGCGGCGTGATGAAGTGGCCTCGCGCCAGGATGGCCATATTGATCATATTGCCCTGGACGTCCTGGATATTGATGGCGCTTTTACCGAGCTCAAGGCTGCTGGTTTTGAGATCCTTGAGCCGGATGCCCCGGTGTTTCTGCCTTTCTGGTCGAAAGGGGTCAGGTTTTTCACTGTCCGTGGCCCAGATGGCGAGAAGGTCGAATTTAATCAGCGGCTTTAATCGTTCGCATGCCGTAGGCTGATGCGGGTGGCGTTTTCCAACGGTTTGTCAGTCACAAGTAACAGTCCCAGGTCGCAGATATTCCATCCCAGGACCTGTTCCCGATAGGTGGCGATCAGTTCCTGGGTGGTTTTGTCTGGTGGGAGCATGGCGGTTTGGGATTCAAAACTTGCCGTCAGGCTCTGCCCAAAAGCCAGCTTATCCTGCTTTAGGATGGCCTGCCAGCAGGCTTCAGCGGCTCGGCAGTGGGCTTCTGTTGCACGGGCAGTCATTTTGTGTGGGTACGATGAGGTCGTTTGTAAATCAAACGGAATCACGATAAGCGAGTCTTCGATGAATTTCAGGATAGCTTCATCTTGCTGATTGGTTAAACGTTCCGGCCAGTATTGTCCGCTGTAATCTGTCCTGGATACGCCTGGTAAGCAGATGCCGAGCGCGGCTTTTGAGCCGCGGATTTCAGCAGTGCCAGGCAGGTTTGTATATCCAAAAAGAACTTTGGCCAGCTTTTCGGGCTTGTCCGCCGGCAGGCGCGCATCCCATAATTCGATCGCGGCCCTGCGTGTGCTGGATGAATGCTCCGGGAGTGGCTGGATCGAGATGGTGATGGCTGGGCCGGGAGCAAGCCTTGAAATTTCCGGCAGGTCCAGACAGCCGCCTGCCAGCCCGATGTAATCGGGGATCAGGCTCGCGCCTCTCAGGGCGGTGGTTGAGCGTGCAGCCAGACCGCTGTGGGGTTCGCGTTTTAAGATAACGTACTCGATTCCCAATTCCTCGCACAGATTTTTCTTTGCTGGCGTGCTTCCGTCCTCGTTGACCACAAAATAGTCAGGCTTGATCACAGCCAGTTCCTGCACAAAATCCAAAACCCCTGAACCTTTGGCTACAAATACATCCT
The DNA here is from genome assembly GCA_026390035.1 of Chloroflexota bacterium. Lineage (GTDB taxonomy): Bacteria > Chloroflexota > Anaerolineae > Anaerolineales > Villigracilaceae > UBA5195. Next base: position 39,301 of record JAPLGT010000035.1, on the reverse strand, counting down.
TTACATACGCCAAAGATTTGATCATATACAGGCGTTCGGCTTCGCTGTTGATGGTGGGGCGTCGTTTGAGTTCAAAGACGTTGCGATCAGAACCAATCGCGACATATAGCTCGCCATAGCGGGCGGCTTCTTCAAAGAAGGCCACATGACCACTGTGGAGCAAATCAAAACAACCGCTGACGAAGGCTTTTTTAGGCATCCGAGTTCTTCTGTTTCTGCTGGATTTTTAGTTTTTTAAACTCTTTTTCGATCCGGTCGGGTGTCAGGGCGCTGTAGTCTTCACGGCTGAAGGTGATGATGTTCCCGGCCAGTTCATACCATGCAAAACCGCTTGTCCAGCGCGCATGCCGGTAGGTGCCCTGGCGTTTACGCTCGAAGCAAAAGATCTTCCCGGGTGTGTATAGCAAATTAAAGGAAGTGCTGTTTTGGGTGTAGATCCTTTCCATCCATTTCCACGAAGCTTCTACTGAGTCAAATACAATGCATGGCAGCGGGTATTCCTGGCTGCCACCATTGTGTTTCCAGCTGTTTTGCATGACAGGCATGCCGTTTGGTTCGATAAAGGTTTGAAAGTGCAGGTGATTCACTGAAGCGAAGGTTCCCAACGAGTTATAACCCAGGCCAAATCCTGGCAGGTCTTGCGCCAGAGATTGAGCCGCATTCCAGGCCCAGTCATGGTTTTCGCGATCCAGGAATTGCCGTTGTTTTCTTTCTGGTTCCGGAATTAGAAGTGCGTGTAGGCGAGCGAAAGGGTATTTGTTATACAGCAAGGAAACGTTTTTGCCTGCCAGGCTGCCAGACCAGAAGCTTTCCCGCTCGCACAGTGCCGCGTCGTAGTGAAAGGAATTTTCGTTAAAAGGGATATCGATGGATGGCACCGACCTGGCTGCGGTTCTCTGTGGTCTGAATGAGCGAATGTGGTTAAACTGGAGCGTCCATTCACCCAGGGGCCGGTGTTCTGTTACTCGCAGTTGTTCCAGCCCAACCAGCGCAATTTTCAAAAACACCAGTAGATCTTCGGCATGGCGCTCATCCAGGATCTGTCCTTCTGCAAAAAGCCGAAAGTATTTCTCGCGGATGTTGATAAAGGCCCGTCGCAGGTCATTGTCCAGCTCGTTCAGAATATCGCGGTCAAAATAGGCATTGGCGCACACCAGGACAAACGTGCTCAGCCCAAAATCGTGGGCGGTAGTGTTGGCTCGCAGCATGGCGGATAATTTGTCTCGATACCTGGCGCGGAACTGACTTTCGGATGAAAACGGGCTTCCAGTGTCGGGCATATTACTCCAAACGTACCCTGATCTGGAAGGATCCGGGTACGGGTTGTTCTGAAACGATGTAAAGATATCCACCACCACAGCCTGAATACATGGCTCCGGCGTAACGGTGTTGATAAAACGCCAGCAGTTCCATCAGGTCAAGGGTCAGTAAAGGATGGCGCACGGTTCGCGGTAGGATGGCTTCCCAGCAGCGCATGCATTCATTCATGGCTTCGCCCAAGGCGCTGCTGTCACGTTGTTCAATGGCTGTGTAGCAAGCCTTCCCGCTCTGGCCCAGGCGTTGAACCCATTCTGGGGCCAGGTTTTCATTGCCAAAGGGGTTGTATCCTGCCGGGCGTGGCGCAACAGGTAAGATGTGCATGACGTTTTCCAACCAGGCGGCGGTCTGTGAGTCTGTATTCGATTCGATCCGAACAGGAAAAATTCCGCCAGAATAATTGTGGTCGTAATCCAGGCGGTTGACACCGGGATAAATCAATCCGGCCATGTCTTGAGAGCCGGATGGCTCGGCCAGGCCTTCATTTTCGGCAGCATATAACTCCTGGACCATTTCGGCGGGGTCGCGTTGCGGCAGTGTTCCATTCCAAAGCCGGGCAGCTACCTGGCGTGTGCTGGTGCCCATCCCACAGCGATCCATGAAGCGAAAATCGGGCTGCACGCCTACCACGACCATTGAGCCGGGTGGGCTAGGGTTGTTTCGAGATACGAATGGTTGATCAATCCAACCGCCTGAAAGCGCGAGCCGGTACGGAATTTTGTTGATGATCTGGGTGATATCGACAATTTTGGCGTTCCATCTTGCGCCACCTGGGTGAAAAACATCCAGGTGGCATGGGTCTTGTAGCCTGGCAGAGATCTGCCAGGCGGATTTATTCGGTGACGACCCGCTTGCCGGCCTGTCGGTCGATATATTGCTGTTCAATCCAGGCGTAGGTCTTTGCCAGTCCGGCGCGGAAAGATGTGGATGGTTCCCAGTTTAGCATTTTTTGGATGAAGGTGTTGTCGCTGTTGCGCCCGGCTACCCCGCGTGGCGCGGTGAGATCATACTTGCGTTCCAGTTTTACGCCGGCGATCTGCTCTGCGATACTGACCAATTCGTTAACCGATACTAGTTCACTCGAGCCCAGGTTGATGGGGGTGGCTGTCAGTGCGTCGCAGTGCGTAATCATGTCGATTCCGCGTACGCAGTCTTCTATAAACATATAACTGCGGGTCTGGCTGCCGTCGCCCCAGATCATGATTTCATGTTTGCCGCTTTGTTTGGCGGTAATAACTTTGCGGCTGATAGCTGCAGGGGCTTTTTCACGTCCGCCGTCCCAGGTGCCGTTGGGCCCGTAGACGTTGTGGAAGCGCGCAATGAAGGTTTTCATGCCGCGCTCGGATGTATATTCCTGGCAGAACATTTCAGACATTAATTTTTCCCAACCGTAACCACGCTCGGCATTGGCCGGGTAGGCATCGCTTTCTTTGAGCGCGCTCACGTTGGGGTCTTGTTGCAGCGAGATATTATAGGCACAGGCGGATGACGAGAAGAAATAGCGTTCCACCCCGGCCCGGTAGGCCGATTCGAGCATGTGGGTGTTGATCAGAATACTGCGCATGCATTCGACGCGAAAGCGCTCAATAAAGCCCATGCCGCCCATATCCGCTGCCAGGTTGTAAACTTCTTTTGCGCCCTCCACGGCGCGGATGCAGTTTTCTTCCTGGCTCAAGTCCATGCTCAGGCATTCCACACCTGGTACACGCTGGTACCATGTGGGCAGTGGTTTTTTATCCACGGCGCGCAAATTGGTAAAGCCCTGTTCCTGGAAGTAGCGCACTAGCGAACCTCCAATAAAGCCGCCTGCACCGGTTATTACGATCAGGTCGTCTTTTTTGAGGTTGGGATCGGTTGCTGCAATCATGTTTGTCATTTTTATAGTCTCCTTGATTTGTGTTTCTGGTTGTGTGACGGGTCAGCTGGGCAGCGAAGAAGTCTCAGGATGGATGGCTGCGCCGCTCGATTTTCGTAATATAAGCCGGGTGGGGAAAATGACTTCGCTAAACTCTTTTTCAGTGTTGTTTCCCAGGCGTCGAATCAAAATTTCAGTGGCCCTGGTCGCCATTTCATAGACGGGCTGGGCAGCGGCTGTCAAAAAGGGCGAAACTACCAGGGATTCCGGCAGGTCGTCAAAGGCCACCACGGCCATGTCTTCCGGCACGCGCACGCGGGCTTCTTCCAGGGCCTGCAAAGCGCCCAAGGCAATGAAGTTGTTACCTGCCAGCAGGGCGGTTGGGCGAGGTGACATCGAAAGCACCTGTCGGGCCATCTCATAGCCGCTGGCACGGTTGAAAGATCCAGAGATGATCACTTGATTTGCCCGGGCCGGGTTGCCAGCCTCCTGCATTGCCAGTTGAAACCCGGTCAGGCGGTCAGCTGCGGTGGATACATTTTGCGGTCCGTTCAAGAGTGCGATGTGCTGGTGTCCGAGCGAGGTTAAGAGCCGGGTCAGATCGTGGGCGCCGCCGATCGAATCGCAACGTACCTGGTCGACAGTTTTGCTCGGTACGTGCCGGTCGATGACCACCACGGGAACGCCGTTTTGTTGCAAAGTCTCAACTGATCCAGAATCAGAATCGCTTGGTACCAGGATGACCCCATCGACCCGATTTTGCATTAATATCTCGACATATTTCTGTTCTTTGGTTTTGTCTTCATCTGTATTACAGAAAATTACAGTGTAACCTGCCTGGTTGGCAACATCTTCCACGCCGCGAGCTGCTACCGTAAAAAAAGGATTGGTGATATCGGTCAGTACCAGCGCCAGCACATTCGTGCGCCGTGAGCGCAAGCTGCTGGCCAGGCGGTTGGGTACATATCCCATTTCTCTGGCAGCATCCTGCACGCGTTTGCGCACAGCTTCGCTGGCATAGCCGGAATTGTTGATCACCCGTGAAGCAGTGATTGAGGCAACTCCGGCTCGTTTGGCCACATCATGGATGGTTGTCATTGGGTGCTCGCTTGTGTCTTTGGACGTATGGTATCGATACCATACGTTGTCAATATGATACCACAAAATATGTAAGAATGGTGCCGTGCGATATTAAGGTTTTGGATACAATAAAGTCGGGCTCTTTATATTTGAAATACCATTTTTTAGGTTTTCCTAGATGTGAATTAAAGCTGGTATCCAAATATGAAAATATATAAGACAGTCTCGGGAAACAGACTGAAAGGGATAAGTAGCTTGTTTTAATAAAAGATTCAAAATTTGGGCATATATCACTGATAGAATTGATACCTGTACGGGACATCTTGCGTAACTGAGAATTTTTGTATATCTCTGTAACTTGTGCGATAATTGGATAATTGGGTACGAAGGAATTTATCCAATAGGAAGATGTATAATGTACGCGCCAATCGGACAACCGTTAGCCCACCGTGCTGTGGACCGGTTTGCACTGAATTAACAAGCATTGATTTTTTTCTTCTGGATATTTCAGGGGTAACAATTTGTGATGTTTGAAATAGAACAGGATAGATAAATTTTTTGGCTCGTGTGGGTTGGCGTTATATCAAAGAGGTTAAAATGGTACCTGCGTTTCTTGCTGCGCTGAATTGGTGGAGGTAATCTTGTCGAAAATAATAACCAGGGTTCGATCAGGTTCATGGTTCTTTTTTTCATTTGCCATGTTTGGTTTATTATTTTTTCTGCCGCGCTTGCCGGAAATAGAAAGAAATGGAATCCAAATAATTGACGAATTCTTAATAATATTTTCCTGCGTGGTAATTTATATTTCTTTTTCCAAGACATCCTGGCTATGGAAATTCTTGTCCTTGTTTCTGACTATGTGCATTTTTTATCTGCCGCTATTGAGAATATGGGGAAATGTGGTCAGCAATTTCAATACTGTTTTAGGAATACTTCCCTGGTCTGATGCTTCAAATTATTATATGGATGCGTTGGAATTGTTGCATGGTGGTCTATTTGGAACGTTTTCAGGTTACAGACCTTTATTTGGTTGTTTGCTAACGGTTCTTTTGGCTATTACCCAGCAAAATTTGCAAATTGTTTTAATCATTTTTGTCATCATCAATGCAATTGCAGCTTTTTTGTTAGCGAAGGAGCTCTCTAATATTTTCGGACCGCTGGTTGGAATAATTACTCTTTTTCTACTCCAAATATACTATCGGCAGTTTGCTGGTTCAACGATGTCGGAGCAGTTGGGAATGGCAGCTGGTGAGATAGCGTTTCTTACCTTGGTGATTGCATTTCGAGCAAAAGATTTCAGGTATTTTTGTGTAGGATTGTTCTTCTCAGTATTTGCGATGTTTGTTCGTCCAGGCGCCTTATTTATCATCCCTACAATAATCTTACTTGGACTGTTTACGTTTTCAGAAGATCGGCAAAGAATGTTCCGAAATGCTATTCTGATAATTATTATTGTATTAGCTACTTGGCAGTTAAATTTAAAGGTGAGTCAATTTTCATCGGGGCCTAATTCAATGCCACTTGGTATTTTTTCGTATACACTATATGGTCAGGCAAAAGGAGGCGCTGGGTGGCAACAATTCTTTATCGATTACCCCAACCAAGAATCGAAATCCAGTGCTGATCTGCCTACAGCTGCCTATAATGCTGCGTTGGCTGAAATTTACAATCATCCAATCGGACTTATGAAGGGGATATTAAAATCTTATCGCGACTTTATTTTCCCCGGATTAAATTCGGTCTTTGGGTATATCCGTTTCGGTAATGATATTTTTGATCAAATTCTCCAAATTAGCTTTCTAATACTCATGGTTATCGGTTTAACAAAGTGCTGGTTAGAAAGATCTAGTTTGGTTTGCGCACTTATGCTGGCTTTCGCTGTGGGAATTTTTCTTTCGATTCCATTTGTACCTCCAGGTGATGCAACTGGGATGCGTCTTTACGCAGTTACAATTGTTATCCCGTGTTTGTTTGCCGCATTTGGCGTGGGTGTTATTGCCAAAAAACCGATTCTTTTGCCCAGCCAGAAAAACATGTTATTAACAAATGGTACCAGCGCGGTACTCTTTGGCTCGCTAATGATTGTCATGTCTTTGAGCGTGGTTTTGATAAAGGCTAATAATAGAAAACCAGTTTTTCAAGCAATAACCTGTCCAGAAGGACTTGTTCCGGTTGCTTTTTATGCCCCAACTGGTTCGTATCTTATGATAGTGAAAAATGAAATTAGGCAAACGACAGATTTTCCCATTGTGCCAGACAAAGATGTGAGAAGGAGTTTGAAGAATTTTCCTGGAGATTACACCATTTTTATCAATGATCTGCGCCACGCAATTGTCCCCCCTACAATATTTACATCGACAATCAATTTTGCAAAAAATGAAGATGTTTGGCTTTTGGCTCCACCAGAAATATTGGGAGTATCTGGGAAAATTATTCGTGCATGCGGCAGTTATACTGACCTATCTCGGAAGATCATTCAAATCACAACATTTGAATAAGTGTTCTGGTATCGCCCAAAATCCATCAACGACGAAATATTATTTTATCGTTGATGGATTTTGAGATTAGCCGTGTATGGTTCCGATGTGTCTTGTTTTCATCTGCGCAAAATGATCGGGGGAATTCCGTAGGAAAGCGTGCTTGAATGGCGGCCGGCCTGGGTTTTAGCTAGTGCTGGGTAAATTTCTAATCGCTCTGGCGTCTTACGCTAATTCGCACAGCATTTTCGATGGGCTTATCGGAGACCAGGATCAAATAACCGCCGCCGCCTGCACCAGAGACCTTCCAACCCAGGGCGCGTTCATGGTAAATATCAATCAACTCTAGCATCGTGTCAGTCAACATGTGCGGGAACATTGCCACCTGGGCGTCGAAGCTGGCGCGCACGCTGCGACCAAATTCGATCACGTTTCTGGCAAGGATGGCTTCCCAACAAGAAATAGCTGCGTCGGCCAGAGCCTTGGCTCCTTCAGGTGTGATATTCGTATTCTCGAGCACATGGAAACCGGAGGGTCGTGGGCTGAGTGGTATCAGGTAAAGGGCTTCCTCAATAAATGTCAGAATATGTTCATCTTGCATTGCTGTAATCTGGGTTGGCCAGTATTTGCCATCATAGTCTGCTTTAGCCAGGCCAGGATAAATGATGCCGATCGAATCCTGGGAGCCTGAGATTTCTTTTGTCCCCGGGGGGTTGTCGTATGCAAATAGCATTTTTGCTAGTTTTTCAACGTTATCCGAAGGCAACCTTGCACCCCACATTTGCACCGCCGAAGCCCTGGTACTGGAAGCCATGCCGCTGCGTTGATTAAATTCAATAGTTGGGTGGATTGAAATCGTCAGCACCGGTCCGGAATGGTATTGGGAGACAAATGGTTGGTCCAGCCAGCCTCCCGCGATGTCAATGCGGTAGGGGATATTGCTCATTCCGCGCAGCGCAGTAGTTGAGCGCGGGGTCAGGCCTGGGTGAGGGTCACGCTTTAGAACAACATATTCGATGCCCAATTCATCGCACAGTTTCTTTTTTTCCAACAGGTTGCCATCTTCGTTGACTACAAAAAAATCAGGTTGGACTTCTTTCAATTCATCAACAAAATCCAGCATGCCCGAGCCTTTTGCGATCAGTACGTCTTTGACGTTGGCCAGGGCTTTGATCATATACTTGCGTTCATTTTCATTGTTAACTGTGGAGCGATTCTTGAGTTCAAAAACTGTGCGGTCCGAACCGATCGCAACGTACAGGTCGCCATACCTGGCGGCTTCCTGAAAAAAAGCCACATGACCGCTGTGCAGTAAATCGAAGCATCCACTGACAAAGACCTTTTTGGGCATACGAATTATCCTCCAAAAAATTCAAAGTTTAGTACGAGCCTATTATACAGAAAATATGCCTTACAGGCCGGGTTGATGTGGAGCTGTTTTAACATTATTTGATGTGCTGAAGCTTTTGCCATCTGTGCATCCACCCAGAATGAATAATCGCCAGTTTCCAACTTAACGAATTAAGGATTGACGCGGCGGAAATAACGAAAGTCAAAAAAGAGGCAACTATGTGCCGCCGCATCAATCCAAGTTGAACTAAGCCGCACGCCGGGACCCTAACCCGCCAGGCATTTGGAATTTACATTGTGCTGCGTAAGCAGTAATGCCAATTGGCCATGGCTAAATTGCTCAGCGAAAACCCACATCCGCCGCTAACACGATAATTGTTCATCGAAAAGACATTGTTAGCACCTACGCTGAGCGTTAAATCAGCGGAAAAAATATGAACTGACAAGTACGGGCCGTTCGATGTCATCCAAGCTGATCATATCTTCTTGATCACGCTTGAACAGGTGCTTGCGAAGCTTGCCCATTCCCTCGATGTTACCGCCGGTGCCCAGGCAGATTTCCACTTTCTCATCTGCGGATTCAAGTTTTTTCAGTAGACGCACCGTGCCCAAGCCATAACTCTTTGTGGACAGGCTGTTTTCGCTATCTGAAAGTGTCACTTCTACACTGCCGCCGCCGATATCGATCAACACAACGCGTTTCCCCTTGAGATTCACAGTGTTTGTAACCGCAAGATGAATGAGACGGGCTTCCTCTTCGCCGCTGATGAGTTCGATATTAAAGCCTGTTTCGCGGGCAATGCGTTCTATTAGCAAATCACTGTTGGCAGTTTCACGCATGGCGCTGGTGGCAACAACGCGAGTCTGGGTTACTTCAAAAACATCGGCCACATTTCGGAAACGTAGGAAAGCGTCCACCGCCATTTGCATTGTGGGTTCGCTGAACAGCCCTGACGTGAAAGCATCCTGACCCAGGCGTACATTCAGGCGCAAATTTCCCAGAGTCTCCGCATGGTTGTCAGCATTCAAACGGCTGACAACCATGCGGATGGCGTTGGACCAACATCAATCGCGGCGATATTCCGCAAGCTCAAGCTCTCCGCTTCTCAGCGTAAGCCAATTTAAGGCAGAGAAACCAGGGTTTTATTTATTTTCCCAGCCCCAATCCCCCAGGGTCGGAATGGATGTATACATGGTCAAATCGAGCTGGATGGGGGTAATGGAAACATACCCGGCTGATAGCGCGCCGACATCCGTGCCTTCCTCGGGCGTACCGGTGGGTGAATCACCCCCAATCCAGTAGTAAGGACGCCCGCGCGGGTCAACACGTTTATCTAACCGGTCGCGATAAACTCGTAATCCCTGGCGGGTAATATGGAACCCTTTGATCTGGTCGGCTGGCAGGTATGGAATATTTACATTGAGCAGCATCCCAGGGGTAAAACGATGCGCCAGCGCTGTTTCCACCACTCGTCGGGTAATGACAGCTGCAGTGGTGTAATCAAGCGTTCCCAGGTGGTTTTCCAGCGAACCGAGTGAAAAAGCAATTCCGGGTATATCCCAAATCAGCGCTTCCATTGCAGCAGTGACGGTTCCGGAATAGGTAACGTCGTGCCCAAGGTTGGCCATAGGGTTGATGCCTGAAACGACAAGGTCAATCTTCTCTTCGAAGAAACCGAGCAGCGCCAACGCCACACAATCAGAGGGCGCGCCATCACTGGCAAAGGCGGTTGAACCATCGGCAAGTACCACTTCTTTGATGCGTAGCGGACGATCCAGGGTTTTGACATGCCCGCTGCCAGACCAGTTGCGATCCGGGGCAAGTATGCTTACTTTTGTATCTGGGATTGCTTGCATCGCCTGGGCCAGTGCGAGCAATCCGGGGGCGGTCACACCATCATCATTGGTTACTAAAATATGTTTACTCATTTATCCATCTTCCTCTGAAATATATTTTTACCACCTTCATCCACCGTGACGAGCAAAACGATGGATACAAGCGCCAACATCGTTACTACTAAAAACACTAATACCAGAACAAAAATGATATTACCCATATTTCTGCCATTCCCCCAAAGCAGATTTAATCACTATATCTAAAGACTTATTCCCTCGATACATTTGCTCCAGTACTGATTCTCCTGCCCGTGGAAACCTGGCATCTAATGATTTTTGTAATTCGTTTAAATTACTGGCAGCTGGTTGTCCACATTTGAGCAATTCGGTTATCCGTTGGGCGAATGCCAGAGCAGTTTTACGTTCATCGCTATCGAAAGCCCTTTCCACATTGCGACTGATTGAAAGCAGACCAAGCGGTTGGTGGTTCAGCAGGAGCGGCACGCCCAACCAGGCAATCGGTGTGCCCAGAACGTCCATACCCCTCCAGGCAGTCGCATTACATGCATTGGGTATATAAATGGCCAGGCGATATTTCATAATGAGCGCATATGTACCGCTTTTCATGACATCATCAGCTCGATTTGGATCCGGGCGATATCCAGAATGGGCTACGAAGCCCAGACCCATTTCATCAATGGCAAGAATTGCTGACTGATGATAGGGAACCACATGGCACAAAAGCCGCAGGATGATATAAAGGATTTCATTCACGTCATGGGTTGAATGAATCAGGCTGTCTATTTGCTCCAAATTTCCTCCGATATTGCTCAGGCTGGCCATTGCATGTGACTGAGCCGACAATAGTATGTTTATGTCCAGTAATTGCAGTGTGCCATCATCACGCAGCACAACAATAGGATCAAATATATCTGGAGCAGCTCTGCTGAGGGCATATTGAATGGCTTCATCGATGCGAGCATACCCTGGCATAGCCTGAGTGTTGGTACGAATCAGATCTTTTAATTGACTAATGGGTTTTTGTAGAAACAACTCTATATCAAAACGATGTCCGACTCGTTCAAAAAGCTTCAATCGCGTTACAACCCCCACCAATTTTCCATTTTCAATAATCATGACACCGGGCCGGGCTGGCTGATTTTGTAACTCTGCCACGACTTTTTCAGCAAGCGTCTCCGGGGTTACTGAAAAAACATGCCCTGGCAAATCTGCAATACTGACCGGAAGTTTATATTCGTAAGGCGGATAATTGATCATAGGTAATTGTTCTCATTGCTAACTTTTCAATTAATACTAGTGTAACCAATTTCTGTTAATAGTAGAGGAAGGGCATGTTAACATTTGGAAAACAAGTCAGCCTGCATTTTTTGGCTTAAAATACTCATGGCTATATTTCCTGTGTGAATTGGGTTTTACCCAGGAAATACAGCCACTTTCTTTGCAATCTGTAATGTCTTACCCGCCAGTTTTGCGCGTAGTGCTTAATTCAACTATGTTTCCGACAAGCAGCCGCTAGGATCTGCAAACTCCTGGCGGGTTCATGTTAGGCCGGTACTTGTGCTTTATTCGTATTGCAGCAGTGCTTGTGCCGCGGCCAAGCTTTTTTGATGTCCAGCCGCGACAAGTGCAAAGAGCGCCGCGCCGCAGGCGGCTTCTTCCTTGTAGCGGGGAATGCTGATCGGCATACCGAATATGTCTGAAACCAGTCTTTGCAAAGGTAGGTTTAGACGCAGCGCATTACCCGAGCAGACCAGTTTTGTGGGTTTGACGGAACCCTGGGTACTCATAATTTCATACAGGTCATAGAGTTCCCTGGCAATCCCTTCCAGTGTTCCAACAATGAAGTGAGCAGGGCTGAAATTATCGACCCCAAGGTTGTTAATTGCTGCTTGCTGCCAGGGATTCTCACGGGTGCCGCAAAATTGGGTGGAGATCTCAAGTTTGTGTTCCAGTGTAGGATAATGACTGGCTAGTTCATTCATGATCTCGTATAAAGGTGGGCAGGTTGCGCCTGTTGCCATTTGTACAACTGAGCGAAAGAAATTTTCAAGCAGGGCGTAGGCTCGGCCCCCACAAAGCGAAGCGCCTACCATCAGAAAACCATCACTTGAGAATGGCCGGATCTCAATCGGAGAGTTTTTAATATAATCATTGATAAAAAGGGATATCTGTCCTGATGTGCCAATATTTACCAGCAAATATTCTGTGCTGTGATTGACCGACCCTATAAAGCTGGCCTGATTATCACCAATGGCGACAGCCACTGGAATGTTGGACTCGGTTTTCCCGATAATTTCAATTTTCGGGGTAGTCTCAGGGAAAAAGGTTTCGTTGATGTGCGCAGCCTGTAAGGCATTGCGATCAAAGCAATTGGTTTCGATGTTAAAGAAGCCCAAACTGGCTGCGCTGCTGGGATGGAGCACTGGTCTGGTAACGCAGGCAAGCTGCAGCCCAGCATAATCATAGATCGTACTGATAACCCTTGCAGAAGCCGGAACCAGGCCATTCACCAGATTATAAAAATGGGTCACCGCGCCGAATCCGGTGGCGAGTTTAGTTCCAGAAACCTGCGAAAGGTATTCGGCATAACTGAGCCCATCCCGGTATTCGAGATTTCCCCTGCCATCCTGCCAGGTGTAGAATGGGCTGACTGGATTGCCAATATCATCCAGATAGACAATGCCGTGCATCTGGCCGGTCAGCCCTATACATGAAATCGGGGCATGTTTCATTTCTAATTCTGCGACAATCTGTTTAATATTTGCAACGATCACCCGTGGATCCTGCAATCGAGCCCATGGTTGTTCGCTTTCCAATGACGAATTATTCGGTATGGTAAGCGTATCCACCATTTCTCCGTTTTCGCCATCCAAGACCACTGCGCAAAGCGTGGTGGTGCCGATATCCAAACCAATCGAGCGCACCTTTCTCATCTTGATCATATCCTCATTTCAGCGCGTTATGATTTTTCCTTTTACAACCCTGACCGAAGCCTTCCATTGATCTGATTGCAGGTTTTGTTCCAAAAGGCATTGGTATACCTGCTGTGCCAGAGCATCAAACGGCTGCGCATATACGCTCAGCGCTAGAGCCTCTGCAGTGGGAAAGTCATCGATCGCGACGATGGTTTCATTATTTATCCCGTGTTCCGCCAGGGTCTTTTTCAAGGCCACACCCAGTTCGCCATCTGCGCAGATTATGCCCACAGGCAAAGGATGAATTTTTATGGAGTTGTTAAAAAATCTCTCCAGCACATATGCCAGGTTGGCCTTTTCCGTCCACGGGATATGGAAGAGTAAATCCTTGGATCCGCGGAGCTCCAGGTAAATATTTTCACGTTCACGAATACTTGATAATTCGAAATTATCCCAGCCGATGTAGGCGATATCATGAATGCCCTTGGAGTATAAAAAATTGTAAAGGCAAGTAACCGCATCGCGATTATCAAGTAAGACACAATCGGCATACGGTGTGGGCACGATGATGTCAAAAAGGACCATATTCATTCCCAGTGCGCGAAGTTTGCGCACAGATTCTCTCTCCAGTTTTAGATCTTCCAACCAGATGACAACATTGTGGATATTTTTTTGAAGCAGTTTAAAAAGACTGTCTTCCACTCTTTCATGTGAGATGTTCTGTTTGAAAAGTACCAGAGAATCGTTTTTCTCGGCATTTCTCTGGAAATGTTCAATAAACGTGGAGAAAAAAGGGTTTTGGGCGGGGGCAAGCAGGGCAATGATGTCCAGTGTGCCTTTGTATCCTGTTTCTCGAAATTTCACTCTGGTGCCGCTGCCTTGCAGCCTCTCAAGAATGCCTTCTTTTTCCAGCAGCGCAAGAGATTTCCTGACTGTGACGCGGCTCATATTGTAATATTCGGATAAGACGCGTTCAGGCGGAAGATTTTCGCCTTCTTTATAGACTCCGGAGAATATCTTTTCACAAATCTTGTTTTTCAGAGACAAATACAGAAGGTCATTTTCCATTGTTTTGTTGATATTCAGCGATCTCTTCGCAAAAAAAAGACTGCTTATGGCAACCCGGGTTCAGGTTATCTGACCCCGATCCATTGTGCGAAACCTAAGCGGTCAGGATGACTTGAGCTTCCTTTAGGGTGGATGGTGCCTGGGAGATATTCGTGGATTTTAAATCAAGCCGTTTGATGATATCTTCCTGAATATCAGGGGATAGGTCCAGGAAATTTACAAACGTGCCGTGGATGCGCACAATGTAGATTCCGCTCGGAGCATATTTTTGAGGATTTTCTAAAACCTGGCGCAGTATCTCCGGGGTGGTCACATTCACGTATAGATAAAATGGGGCGATGTTTTTATTCAGTCGATTAAAAAAAAGTGGCATTATGATCTTGTCTCTGAATTCCAGGCCTCGCTCTTCAAAGCTTGTTCCAGAAAAATGATTGGGGTCGATCCCAAAATGGGAGGCGTAACCACCGTTCATGCGCTCAAAGGGTAGGCTTAAATTGGATAAGACCCGGAAGCCCAGGCCTGACTGGGCTTCTCCATATAAGGGGTCGATGCCATACCCCAGCATTTCCCTCGATTTTCTACCATCGGGCGTGGCTCCGACCCAATAGCCATAGAGTAGGTGGGTGGATGGCGTGCTCCAATCGGGGCGGAATGGATTCCCCAAATAGTTTTTCTGGCTTGCAACCAGGTCACTGATCTTGATGACAACTTCACGTGCTTCTCTGTCTACCTCAGCGCTGTTGTTGCCGAATTTGGGACAGGTCAGCAAATATTGTCGTAGTTCTTCGTCCTGATCGAAATTTGATTGCAGGCCTGCGATAAGTCGGGCCGAATCTTGCGGTCTTTCCAGCAGGAATAAATCAATGGCTGTAAATGAGTCTGCAATGGTAGAAAGCCCATGGATCAGGCAGCCACTGCCGTTATATTTTGTGCCTTGCTGATGAGTATCTCTCAGGTCCACACCTGAATCGATGCCTCCCATCAAAGCGGAAGTAAACGGAACGGGTAACAAAGCCAGCACCCCTGATAGCTCATTGGCGGCATTAACCATTCTGCGCACAAAAAATTCTACATTCCGATAAAAGGCCAACCTGATATCGGAAAGGATCGTTTGTGCATCCATGGAATCAATGCCGATTTGGGCATAGCCAGGGCCGATTTGGTTTCCAGTAATCGACGAAACCCCGCCGTGGATGGTTAGCTCAAGTATTTTTCCTAAGTTAAGCCAGCTGTTGGTTGTATTGCCGTTATCCTTTCCCATGATCAGAGGTTCCTGACATCCGGCAATTGAGTAATTTTCAAGGTCGATCTTTTCCACACCAGAATTTGAAAGTATGGGGAAAAGGGCATCATCATTGAAAAACGATGGGGTCAGGAGCCCCGGCGTGAATAAAAACCGTCCCAGGCTTCGGTAAAAATCATCCGGAGTATTTTTGTGCAGCTTCACTGAAAGGATTGGCTGGGGCAGGTTCATTTCATAATAAGCATCCAGAAGCGCATAGGTTGATTCGTTTGTGAGATCTGTCCCTGCAGCTGATTTGCCGCCCACGATCAGGTTTTGTGAAATAGCCCAACTTCGGTCACCGACGTTGAAGAAAACCAACAGATGTTTAAAGAGTGCCGAAGTGGTTTGGCTGTCTGATGCGCCGGCTGCGCGGTAGGGCTCAAAAATGCGGTCAGCATTCCCGACAGAAAAGGCAAACGGGTTGGGTGCTTGTTCCAGACACATGGCCTGCCAGATCAATATAAAAGATTGGATGGCTTCATACAGGTTTTCAGCTGCCCGGAATGGAACCTTTCTCAGAGTGTCTTCCATCAGCTTTAGCAAATCCCTGCGCTCAGGGTTGGTCTCATTTTGGAGCAACTGTCTGGCACATTCTGCATAGCGACCTGCCAGTATGGCTACTCCATCCAGCGTTATCTTGATCGCTTCAAAATAGGTTTTTTGGGATGGATCTGTGGTGATAAGGTTGTTTTGATCAATTGCTTGCAAGAGCCCTTCAATGCCCATCGAAAGAACCGGTTTAATGTCTGGGATGAGATGTCCGGTCACCTGTTCAATAAAATAAACGGCCTCGGATGTGTCATTCTCCGCCTTTTTATAGGCATCTTTTAGATTCTTCACAAAGGGCGTTTCCAGGGTATAAGCACGGAGCGCTTG
This sequence comes from Chloroflexota bacterium, assembly GCA_026390035.1. Taxonomy (GTDB): domain Bacteria; phylum Chloroflexota; class Anaerolineae; order Anaerolineales; family Villigracilaceae; genus UBA5195. The sequence continues at coordinate 23,221 of JAPLGT010000035.1, read as the reverse complement.
GATCCGTGCTTCGCTAAATATTTCATCGGGTTGGATGTCCTTAAATACAGCCGCAGGATCACAATATCCGTTGAAAGAGTCGACCCTAAAAGCAGGGTTGATCAACGCATAAGACCTCGCAAAGGCATCTTTTTGTGTACCTGCAAAAATTGCATGCTCGCTGATCTCAAGCGGAATTTGTTTAAGGATTTCTCGCAGGGTTTCGGCTGCTTTCAAAGGAGACGGAAGCTCGCGATACTTTTCGTCGCACCCACGCGCAATTTCTTTCGCAATAAACCAGCCATCCAGGCGGTTCCGCTTCCGTTCTTCTTCAAAGAGTTTGCGGGCCATTTGATTCAATGCTTCTGTGGCATAAATTTTTTCAATGGACATCCAATATCTCCTTATGTATGGGCCAACTTGAAATTGCTATCCATGAATATTTTTTCATATAAAGCGATTATTTCTGGATTAACATAACCATCTTGCATGATGTATGACATTCCACACTGCTGCCATTTTGTCCGACCGTATTCATGGAAAGGTAAAAATTCAAAAGTTGCATTTGAAATATTATGCTGTTTGAAAAAACCAACATAATTCCAGATATCGGTCACTGAATCATTAAAACTCTTGATAACTGGGACGCGTATCAGGACCCTGTTGTGCAAGGCAGCTGCTTTTAGGATATTTTCTTTGACTATCGCATTGTTTACACCGGTCACACTGGCGCAAAGAGCATCGTCGTAATGTTTGAAATCCATGATGAGTAAATCAATAAATGGAAAAAGAGTTTCAAGCCTGGGGTGACTGGCATTGGTCTCAATGGCTGTGTGGATACCCAGATTTTTTAATTCACTCAATAATAGTTTGACGGGTTCAAATTGGAGGGTTGGTTCTCCACCGCTTAAAGTTACACCGCCTCCATCATAAAAAAGAGCAGAGCTTCGTTTAACTTCTTCAATAATGGCATCGATTTCGTATTCTTGATAAGAAAGCCGGATCCCCCTGGTTCTGTGGCGGGTAATGCATTCTCTGGTGTTGCAAGCATCACACAGCAATCGATTAATTTGTTTTGAGTCGATGGCACCATACGGACAAATTGAGTCAATTAGAAATTCGTTGGATACCCAGAGAGCCCCTTTGATGGCAATCCCTTCAGGATTGGCGCACCAAGGGCAATGCAAATTACACCCTTGCAGATGGTAGACCAGACGGTTGCCGGTACCGTCTTGAGAATAATTAAAGCCTTTTTGGAAAATCTTAATTTGCATACATCATTTCTCAAATCATATTTGATAATTGGTATTATCAGATGATACCAATTATCTGTCAATATTCCGGCTTTCGTAATACCACTGGGAACCTTATTTAAGAACCGGGACAAGACCAGTTCTCCGGGCAAAAGGATAAAAAAAGGGCTGCTGGAGAACCAGCAGCCCACTTCATAACCGATCAAATTACTTGTACAGCACAGCCTGGATGGCCGGGTCGTCGATGTTGGTCTTGTCGTACCATTTGAAGCCAGTGTCGATGTTCTTGGGCAGGGTTTCGCCGTTGACAGCCTTCACGGCAGCTTCAACGCATTTGTAACCAATACCGATCGGGTCCTGGGTGATCGCGCCGGCTTCGGCGCCACTGCGGACAGCGTCCATCTGCTGTTGGCCGGAGTCGTAGCCGATGACTACAATCTTACCGATCATGTTCATTTCTTTGACGCCGTTCAGCACGCCGATGATCGAGCCTTCGTTCGCGCCGAAGAAGCCCTTCAGGTTGGGGTGGGCCTGGATGATGGTCTTGGCCAGGTCGGTGGATTTGAGTTGGTCGCCGCCACCATACTGGGTTTCGACGATCTTGATCTTGGGGTACTTATTGGTCATCTGATCAGTGAAGCCTTTGACGCGATCGATGCCGGTGCGGCTGGTCTGGTCGTGAGCGATAACGGCAACTTCGCCTTCGCCACCGACAAGTTCGGCCATTTTGTCAGCAGCCATAGCGGCGGCGGCAATATTGTCAGTGGAAGCGGTTGTGACCGGGATGTCACTGTCGACGCCGGAGTCAAAGCCGATCACGGGGATCTTGGCAGCCTTGGCCTTCTCAAGCAGCGGAATGAAAGCCTTGGAGTCTACTGCGGCCAGGCAGATGGCGGCTGGTTTCTTGTCGAGGGCGGTCTGGAACATTTCAACTTGTTTGTCAACTTGATTTTCGCCTTCAGGGCCTTCAAAGGAGATGTCAACATTCAAATCTTTTGCAGCCTTCTCGGAACCAATCTTGACGGCTTGCCAGAACTGGTGCTGGAAACCCTTGGAAATAACAGGGATATACAGTTTGGTGGCGGCAGCGGGAGCGGCCGGGGCGGCGGGGGCGGCAGCGGGAGCGCAAGCAGCGACCAGCATGGAGATGACCACGAGGGTCACGAATAAAGAAAACAGTTTTTGAGCCTTCATTTCTATTTCTCCTCTTAGAGTGTTAGGGTTGAAAAATTGAACAGACTTCTTTTCGAGCATAGATTTCTTTTTATTTTCTCTGCTCCTTTCATCTTTGAAATTTGCCGTTATTTTTGGCGACGGCGCAGGATATCTGCATATACGGCGGCAATCACGATCCCGCCGGTAACCACCATTTGCCATTCTTGCGGCACTGAGAGAATGCGTAAACCATTGGTTAAAACGCTCATGATGAATGCGCCAATAATGGTTCCGACGATGGTACCTTCTCCACCGCTCAAAGAAGTGCCGCCGATCACTGCTGCAGCGATTGCATCCAACTCATACCCAGCACCTAGCGCGGGTTGGGCTGAATTCAAGCGCGAGGCCATCAATACGCCTGCCAACCCGGCGAACAAACCGCACAGGCTATAGATCGCAATTTTCCAACGATCCACGTTGACACCAGAAAGCCGTGTAGCTTCTTCATTAGAGCCAATCGCGCAATCATAGCGTCCCAAGATTGTTTTCGTCAGAACCAGGCTGGCTATAATTGCAGCCGCGAACAGGATTAAGACTGCATTGGGAATTTCAAAGCCTGGGATGATTTTTCCCAGGACTGATCCCATTGCAATCTGATTGAAGACTGGAGTGTCGGTAAAATAAATTGGTTTCAAACCTGAAATCACCAGAGAAAGACCCTTAGTGACCATCATCATGCCGAGTGTGGCAATGAAAGGTGGAATTTTCATCTTGGCGATAAGGATACCGCTTACCAATCCGCAGGCACCCCCGGCGAGCAAACCACCTACAACACCCACTGAAACCGGCAGCTTCCACATTGTGATAAAAACACCGGTCATGACGGCTGAAAATGTCATAACTGTGCCAATCGAAAGATCGATCCCGGCCGTGATGATGACAAATGTGACCCCCAGCGCCAACACACCGTTTACGGCCGTGGCCAGTAATATACCGGTGATATTTGAGAAAGAAAAAAAGTTAGGCGATGCCAGAGAAAAGCCCACGAAGAGCACAATCAGGGCTGCAAATGCCAGCAGTTTTTGGGTTGCATCTGAGCGCAGGAAAGATTGTTTCTGAGCATTTATAATGGACATCATTCACCTTCCGAAATTCGTTATTGGGTGTGCGTGTGAGTCAGGAAGCAGATTGTAAAATGCGGTTAATCTTAATTAACGATCAATGATTCTGTGCGCTGGGTGGCATATTTCATGATTTTCTCTTGTGTGGCGGTTGCTCCATCCAGCTCGCCAGTAATGCGACCTTCACACATTACGATAATCCGGTGACTCATACGCAAGATTTCTGGCAGCTCAGAAGAGATCATGATGATTGATTTGCCCTGGCGAGCCAGATCGTTGAGCAGTTTGTAAATTTCGCTCTTTGCTCCAACGTCAATACCACGAGTAGGTTCATCAAAGATCAAGATTTCGGTGTTGGCGGTCAACCATTTTGCTATGATCACCTTTTGCTGGTTTCCGCCTGAAAGATTCTTTGTGCTCTGTTGAATACTTGGCGTTTTGATGGACAGAGCCTGCACATAATGCTCGGCTGTTTCCGCTGTTTTTTCATTCTTTACGATCCCCAAAAATCCCAGGAATTTGTTGTAGGCTGCCAAAACAACATTTGTCTCTACATCCATTCCAAGCGTGAGACCATATCTTTTTCGATCTTCGGATAAATATCCAATACCATGTTGGACCGCGTCGTTTGGACTTTTGATGTCGGTCTTTTTACCTCGAATATATACTTCGCCCTGTTCATAAGGGTCGGCGCCAAAAATTGCGCGTGCCACCTCTGTCCGCCCGGCGCCCATCAACCCGGCAAACCCGAGGATTTCTCCTTTATTCAGGCAAAAGCTGACATTCTTGATGACATTCCCGCGGTTGAGATTTTTTACATCCAGCACGATCTCGCTGGATGGGTTTTCTGGAATTTCGGGGGAGGATTCAAATATCGTTCGGCCGACCATCATACTGATAATCTTGTCGATGGAGGTTTCTTTGGTGTTGACCGTATCGATGTATTGACCGTCACGCATGACTGTCACGCGGTCGGAGATTTGTTTTAATTCTTCCAGGCGATGTGAAATATGCACAATCCCGACGCCTTTTTCGCGCAGACGTCGAATTATGATAAAAAGCTCATCAATTTCAGATTCGGTCAACGCAGCAGTCGGTTCATCCATGATCAAAACTTCAGCATTGTACGAGAGCGCTTTGGCAATTTCTACCATCTGCTGCTTCGCAACGGTTAGATCAGCCACTTTTACACGTGGATCAAGCTTGAGGTGCATCATGTCCAACAGCTGGGTTGTTTTTAAATTAATTTCGTCGTCGTTTAGAAAAATTTTTGCTTTGCGAGGTTCTCGCCCGATAAATATATTCTGAGCCACACTGAGATGCGGCATCAAGTTGAGTTCCTGGTGAATAATGCTGATGCCCAGGTGTTGGGCCGCAGCCGGGTTCGGGACTTCAACCTCTTGTCCCTTGTAAAAAATATGACCGGCATCTTTTTTATAGACTCCGGTCAAAATCTTCATTAAAGTGGACTTTCCAGCGCCGTTTTCCCCAACCAACGCCATAACTTCACCAGCCTGGAGTTCAAACCTGCATTGGCTGAGCGCATGAACGCCTGTAAATGACTTTTCGATGCCTTCCATCAAAACCAGAGGACTATTCATTAGCGAGCGTTCCTTAGTATGCTTGTTTGGTTAGACGAAAGTCTTAAATATGATATTAATAATTAACTCATGGTAACGATACCATTGTACGGTTTCCATGTAAGATTGTCAAGACCTTTTGTAACAAAGTGTGTGTGAAAATATTGTTATTCTTAATTCCATTCAAATGATTCTCCAGTCTGTTCACTTGATATCCTTATTTTAAGATTGAGATTAAAATGATTCGTTGGGTCACAACAGGGTAACTTTCGTAATTGCTGGTGACCGTTTTTGGTAGCAGAGTCTAAAAAAAACGAAATCGAGCGGGTGGTTTTAGACCCGCTCGATTTCGTTTTCAGGGTTTGGAAGCAATTCTATTGCCACGCAGCCCCATAGGTAGAAGCTAAATATCAAGGTTGTTTGTGTTGTTTTTAGGCTTTATGGGCATTGAATGACGCCTTGTGCCCAAAGACAGCCTCCGCAGGCGGGAGCTTCGTTGCCAAGGCAGTCTTCTTTATTTTCTTCGGATAATTCACAACCGCCACAAAACGTACAGGGTGCGAAGGCAAAGCGCTGCACCTTTTCACGGTAGCCGACATAAGCCGGGTCTAACCACAATTCTTCGATGCTATGCGACTGTACACTGCCAATCACGTGTTTGTTGATTTTTCGCGGCTTCCCGTGCAAGAAGCTGGTGTGGTTATGCATCAGAGGCCAGCATGGACTGGCATCGCCGTTCCATGCAATCGTCATGGTGCCACTTTCGATGAAGTTACAGACGTCGTTTGAGCCGCCCCAATTATTACCCGCAAAACTGACATTGCATCCGCTGTTAAAGGCTGCAAACAGGGCTTCGCGGGTATCTTCGTTAAAATCCATCTTAGGCAGGCTCAGGTAAGGGTTGGTGCTGGAAGGCAGGTAGGCGATATTGGTCATGGTGCGTGTGTAAAGACGCTCGGCCTGCATTTCTTTTGTGGCGGGTTGTACATTGCTGACTGAAAAATGCCTGGCACCCATCGATTTACCCAGTTTGATTACTTGTGGCAGCTGGTCGATATTGCGCTTCATGCCTACAAAGGCCACACCAATCTCTGGCCGTGGGTAGTGCCCGCCTTTCCGCATTTTTGAAAACCTGCGAATGTTTTCCACCACTTGAGGCAGCTCTGCACCCAGGCGCACATCCGAGTAACTTTCGGGTGTGGCTCCATCCAGCGAGACCCAGAGAACATCCAGCCCGGTATCGATTAGTTCGCGCGCTTTCTTTTCCACCAGGGTCGTGCCATTGGTGATCAATTCCACCCGTGTGCCGAGGGCTTTTATTTGCCGGATCCATTCAATGGTGCGCGGATGAAAAAGTGGTTCACCAATTCCACCAAAGTATACATGGGGGATCGGGTCCATGGCTTTCAAACCATCCAGAATGTGGGCAAAGGTATCGTCGCTCATCTTGCCGATTGGTTGGTCCCAGGCATTCCGAAAACAGGTGATGCAGTCCAGATTACAATCTACCGTCGGCTCGATGTAAATCTTTGTTAGTTGTGTCACTGGGCGGTGCATCTTGAAACCATGCCCGTTTGATTCAACCCGCATTTTTGCGCCCGGTTTCAGACCGAATTGGTCCACAACTTCGGCAGGCATAACCAGCCGACCCTGTTGGTCGACCTCAACCCATAATGTTGGTTTTGATTCCATAAAATGTACGACTCCTGTGGTTAGTAGAAACTCAGTTTCAGTTTATCACCATAGGGTAGAAATGATCTGTGACCTAAGTATCATTATTTGGGTATTTTATACCGATTTTGCCAATGAATATAGGTATTTACTTACGGCTGCCCTGGTTTTGCTTTTTACAATGCTGATATTTGTTGCGAGGCGAATGTTAATCAAAAGTGTCCACGAGAACATCTTCTTCCCTTCGGAGGGGCTAACTCTGTCTAACGTGGCAGGCCGCGTGAGACCATGCGGCTGCTGGATGCGAAAATCCCAGATAGATGGGAACTATCTGGGATTAAATACGAATATAGTGTGGGTGGTTTTTTCTATCAGGCCTGGCTGGTTGGAATAGTGAAAAAGAACGTACTGCCTTCCCCTTCGCGGCTTTCGGCCCAGATCTTGCCATCATGAACCTCTACCAGATGCTTTGCGATCGAAAGCCCCAGTCCGGTGCCTCCGCCTGTGCGGGAGCGATCTACGCGATAGAAACGCTCAAAGATGCGCGGCAGGTCGTCTGATGGGATGCCGGCACCATGATCTTGCACCGAAAAAAGAATGTAGCGCTCGTTAGGAACTGCGGTCAGGATTATTTCGCCACCGGGTTGGGTGAACTTTACAGCGTTGTGGATCAGGTTTACCAACACCTGCTCCAGGCGGGGCAGGTCAGCGTTGATGTATGGCAGATCTTTTGCGCACACAACCTGCAAGCTATGTCCGGCGCGCTCGGCTTGCACTTTCATGCGGTCTGCGGCGGAATGCAGCAGATCGGTGGGCAGAATCGGCTTGCGCGCAAGCGGAACCTGCCCGGATTCGATCCGCGATAGTTCAAGCAGTTCGGTGGCCATTTGTGTAAGGGCGTCAACTTCGGTTTGGATGCGCCCCAAGAAGCGGCGTGCTGCGGGCGGATCTTCCAACGCGCCTTCTTGCAGAGTTTCGGTAAGTGCTCTCAAAGAGGCCAGTGGGGTGCGTAATTCATGCGAGACATTCGAAATAAAATCGCGTCGAACGGTTTCAAGCCGGCGGATGCGCGTCAGATCTTGAACCAGCAAAATTGCGCCATTTGCATGTTTGTCGGGAATGGCGATAATTTGTAGAAATTTGCGCATAACCCCAAGCTCTACAGAATCGCTCTGCATTTCATTGCTTTGCTGGCATTTGCGCCAGGTTTCGATCAATAGGTGGTGGCGCAGAGCCACACTAACGGTTTTCCCAATAAGTGATTCGCCATCGCCAAACATTTTTTCTGCTGCCGGGTTGGTCATTTGGATGCGCCCCTGAGTATCAACAATCAGGACGCCATCTGTCATCTGTGTCAGGGTTGCTTCAAGCCGGGCTCTTTCAGCTTCAAGGTTTGAGAGACGGGTAGCCATGCTCCTGACGAGTGCGTGAACGGCATCTGAGAGCGGCTCGATGTCCTCGAAATCTGCCGGCAGATTTTCTGGCGAAAATTCAACCCTGGTAGCCTGTTGAATTGTACGTGTGTATTCATCCAGCTTGCGGCGCAACCTGAAATAGCGCCAGGAAAACCACCCCAGTATCAGTATTGTTGTACCTAGTAGAGCCAGCAGGAGGCTGGTCATCCTTCAAAACGGTAACCACCGCCCCTGACAGTCACAATGCGAATTGGGTTGGCGGGGTCCTTTTCAATTTTTTGGCGCAACCAGCGCACATGCACATCGACGGTGCGGCTGTCGCCAATATAATCCCAGCCCCACACTCGCTCCAGAACGAATTCGCGTGAAAGCATCTGGCCCTTGTGCTCGCCGAAGAATAACATCAGATCATATTCCTGAGGTTTGAAGGCCAAAGCCAGCCCGTCCATCGTTACCTCGCGACGGGTACGATTTATGGTCAGGTTTTCGAAAACCAGGGTGTCTTGAACTGGGACGCTGGTCTTGATTTTTTCGAGTTCGTCGCGGATGCTATCAGTTCGCCGTAGTTGTGCCTTGACGCGCGCCATAAGTTCACGCATCGAAAAAGGTTTGGTTACATAGTCGTCTGCGCCGATTTCGAGCCCAACGACACGGTCAATTTCGTCATCTCGGGCAGTCAGCATGATAATGGGAGCCTGGAAGTTTTCGCGGCGCAGTGTTTTGCAAACATCGACCCCGTTGAGACCGGGCAGCATGATGTCCAGCAGGATCAGATCGGGTTTTAGCCGCCGCGCAATATCAAGCGCGATACGTCCGTCCCCGGCACTTTCCACTGTATAACCTTGTTTTTGCAGATTATACGCGAGTGTTTCTTGCAGCGATGGTTCGTCTTCAACAACGAGAATGGTTTCTGGCATGGGTATCCTGTATAAAATTACTATACCATAAACTTAAAAATGGCTGTTAATGATTTGTTAAATCTGCCAAAATAGCTGTACCCTGGGAGTGGTCTGGCTCGATTTGGTCTGTTTGCCTAAAAAAAAGCCGCCCTAAACAACAGGACGGCTTTTGAATAAACCATGAAATGACTATGCCGTGGGCGTACTTTCGCGCGTCGGGGCCGATGGTGCAGGCGCAGGCATGGGGCGCGGGGTTGGTTTGCTAAATTTGGCAGCAATGGTTACGATGATTCGGTACATCAACATAAATGTCAGGCTTGCACCAGATACCCAGTAATAGGCCTGAGCCCAGACCAGTTTGGTATCGGTGCCACTGCTGATGCCATGATAGAGCGCTATGCAGTAACTTAAAAAGCTGATGTAATGGATGGCGCGCCATGTTTTGGGACCAATTTTTGCGCGCACATAAAAGCTGAGCGCTACCAACAACCAGACGTAGAAACCCACCTGTCCCAAGCCAACCAAAAATGGCTTGAAACCAACTGCGGAAAACGGGACCATGATTTGCGCCAGTGTGAACTTGATGTAATGGTCACCCATCAGTACGAGCGCGTGGAAGATGGCAAAGGCTAACCCAAGCAGGCTGACGTATTCATGAATGGCAAAGGCAGCCGGGGCGCCTGGCCAAACGCGCGCCATTTTATTGGTGATTGATAATCCCAACGCCATAGAAAGCCAAAGCAGACTCATCGCCACAAAGGAACTGCCTCTCGAAAGGTACCAAAATGCTTTTGGGTCTCTGCCGAGCAGAGATGTTGCCAGGTTGGGCATCCAGGTTGGCAGGATGACCACTGCTGCCAGGGTGCCAACCGAGATACCCAGAAGCACGAGTACAAAGGTTTGTGCGCCTATGGTTGATTCAAATTCTGTTTGTTCGGGCATTCTCGCGTTCATCAAGATCTCCAAAAAAGGTGTTCCATATAATTGCTGCAAAAAATTTCACCGGTTTCTCTTACTAACAAGGCTGAAAATTCAGGCCTTGCTTCAATCCAATCCATGCCGTTCTTGCTACCCAGGATCATGACCGTTTTCGCTGCCATCTCAGCCTGTAGGGCGGTGGGAGCAACCACAGTCGCGGAAATCAAGTCTGTTTGGGCGGGTCTGCCGCTGCGCGGGTCGATTATGTGGTGATTCCAATGCCCGCCATTTTTCCAGCGTCTGTAATCGGTTCCAGAAGTGGCCACGCCACAGGGGCCTAACATCAAGGTGGCGATAATATCGCCGGTTTTGAGTGGATCATCGATGGTTACAGGCCATAATTCGCCGGTCAGAAGTTCTGCACTGATGGCAATGTCGCCGCCGGCGCTGACTAGGACAGCCCCATATTCTGATAATCGTTTTGCGGCTTGTTGGGCAGCCCAGCCCTTGGCTACACCGCCGAAATCCAGATGCACATCTGCGGGTAGGCAGATCGACCGGTTGGTTTCATCGCTGCTTACTTCGGCCAGTGAAGATACCATATTCCAGGTGCTGATCGTTAGCTGCTTGTTTTCAGGCTGCATCTGGTCAAAGCTACGATCATATCCGGCGTTGACCAGGGCTTGCAGGATGGTGGCTCTAACCAGTCCATCGCTGGCTTTTTCGGCATCCTGTGCGGATTGAAATACATCCCAAAGGATCTGACTTACTTGCATGGGCCAACCAGCCGAGTTGTTTAGTTGGGTTAGTTCACTATCTGCGCGAAAGCGGCTGAGTATCTGTTCCCATTCTTCAAACCAGTTGGGGACCTGGGCTAAAAGTTCAGGCGCTTCGGGTGATGGGCTATCGATCATTGCGATCATCTGGCAACCCATCGCTCTGAAGTCGATTCGATAGATCATGGTTTGGATGAGCCGGTGCTGGCGGGTTGAGAAGCTGCCGGTGCTGAGCCACCACCACCGCCACCACTATCACCACCACCACCACCACCACCGCTTTTGCGTTTTTTAGCGGGTGCTGCTGCCACCTGAACGACCTGTTGTACCGGTGCTTTACCGCCGTAAATGATTTTTATCGGGCGTAATCCCAGTGACGCTGTTGGCGCTGAAACGGCTGTTTCAGTGGGTAGTTCTGTTTCCGTGGGTGTGGGAGGCGCGGGTGGGGTTGATGTTTCTGCCATCTTGGCTGCCGCCAGGGATTTATCGGGTGCAGAGAAGATGTTCCAGAATGCCAGTGTGGCTGTGATTGCGACGGCCGTGATTGCCATCTGAATTTCGCTCCAGCTTTTACCTTGTGGTTTGTTAGCCATAATGAGTCTCCTTTGTTATCAAGATATGCTTTTTACTAATCTTCGTGTTCAGCTTCTTGATGATCACCTTCGCCGCTGGATTGGTTGGCAGCAGGTTGTGAATTATTGTTGGCTTTGTTCTTTTTCTTTGGTGCTTGGGTTGGATCGACACTAACGACGGCTGCCTGAAGTTTGGTTTTGGTGAGCACCTGTTTATTCAGCCCGATGTAAACTATATCGCCGGAACTAAAAACGACTTTGTACGCCTCGGCGCCCTGATAGGTGGTTGTTTCCACACTGTAGACATCTTGCCGATTAATGGCTTCAGCGGCCAGCAGCGCAGCTTCATCTGGAGTGGGAGGCAATATTGCGGTTGGCACTGGCAGGTCGGTTGGTTGTTCCAGGGTGGGAACCGCTGTATTCGTAATTACAGCGGTTGCTTGAACTAGCGGGGCAGCCGCGGCTGTCTGCGTGGTGTCATTGGATATTTTGGTTACTACTCCGAAGAGGACTGATAACACAAAAGCTGTCAGTGAAGCGGAGAGAAAAAGTGCATTTTTTGGGTTCATGTTTACTCCATTTTTGAATATTGCTGTTGATCTGTTTGATACATATTTGTCGCATTCAACATCAAAAGGTTACGACCAGTTTCAATTTCTCATTTATTTTTAATATTTCACGGCTGGTTGAGTGAATTTTGGTGGTGGATTGATCCAAATAAAAAGCCGGAACCCATGGGGGGGTCCGGCTTTTTATTTGGTAGATGGTTTTTACTTGGTTGTTTCAGGTTTCTTGCTCTTGCGCGTTACCAGCTTATAGATGCCCCACATGATCACCGCGGGTGGAGCAAGCAGTGGGATGATGACCACAAATAACCAGATTGCCAGTTCCACGAATCCCTGGTAAATGTTTGTAACAGCGCCTGTGGCCTGCTGCATGGTTTCACCGGGGTTCCAGACTTTGGGTGTGGCGGTGGGTAAGGCAGTTGGGGTGGGAGTGGGGGTCAGGGCGGGAATATCAGGTTCAAAATTAACCGTGATCGTGGAAAACGCTGAGCGGTTCGAAATGAAGTTCATGCGCCCCTTAACCTGTTCGATCTGTCCCTCTATGTTGGTTAATTCCTGGTTGATGCGCAGCGATTCTTCGATGGTTTTGGCATCTGCTAAAAAACTGCGGATACGGTCACGGGTGGCTTCGAGGTTCCCGAGTTGTGATTGCAGATCCACATATTCGCTGGTGACATCCTGCCCGGATGCATTTTCGTCGAGCACACGCATGGCCAGCCCGCGCAGACGGCGCAGCGCTGGTTCGAACTGAACGACTGGCACACCGATACTGAGCGTGCCGAATTTGTAGTTTTCTCCGTTGGCTTCTTGATACCAGACACGCGAAGAGATGATATAGCCGCCAACGTCACTGACCACTTGCATACTGCGGTCGATAGCATTATCCGTATTTATCACCAGCAGTTTGACCTCGGCGTTTTTAATGATCATGCGATCGGTCTGTGCACTGATCAGCGCTTCTGTGCCGGTTTGAATGGTGGCATTCTCGGGCAAGCTATTTGCTCCCGGCGCTGATGCTGCCGAGTTTGCATCAGGCGCACTAACTGGCTCTGCGCCAGATTTCTGGGCAGGTGGTGCTGGCATCTCAGGAGCCTGTGCGGAATATAGGTCGGCTCCAGCCGGGGCTGCCGGGGCTTCTACATAGGGCGCGGTGGTGGGTGCGGAAGCTGGTGCGCAGCCTGCTAGAAGCAGCGCTGTCAATATGGTTATTAATAAAGCAATCCGGAACTGTGATTTCATGTGATCCTCCGATAAATTTGGCGGGTGGCTGTACTGTATGATAGACGCGCGCCATCTCGTTTTTGTTCCAGCGTTTACAAAACCAGGATCACACTTTTCCTTTCCAGCCAGAGCCCTACCAGGCTCAAAACCCCAATCAAGCCCGCTAACTGCAGGACAATCAGACCGGTAGGCGCTGTGCTGTACCAGGCAGGCATATCTGGCAGCACCATCAACCCCAATATGATTTTCACGAGTTGAGGGGGTATTCATCGGCAAAGGTTTGCAGTAGATGGGTCAGGTCATTGTAGCGATAGAACCGGTCAAATTTAATTTTTGGCGTGGACGCTGCTCCCTGGATTTGAATATTGAGCGCACAAAAAATTTAAGATGTACGATTAAATTATACAGCCCTGTGCAGGTAACAGGGCTGTAATTATTGAGAGACATCCTGGTTTTGCTTTCTTGCCAGCCACATCGCCAGCGCCAAAACGGCCAGTCCGCAGGCGTCGAAAGTAAGGAAGCGCTGGATTGAGCCTTGCAGCACGGCATGCCCGGGGGGTAGCGTCAGCAGGATGACTGTCTCACCGCTCACTCCGATGAATTGCATCACAAGCGCTTCCAGCAGTGACAGGCTGTGTCGCTGCGGTTGCCAGGCTGCCATGACATACGGCACATTCCACATGACGAATAAGACCGCGATCCCGCGCATGGCAGCCAGGCCGGGTATGCCAGATAATTCAAAACCAGTCGCAAAAGTTCCTGGAGATAGGAAAAAAGCCAGCGCAGCCTGCAAATTCCAGGCGATGACCACTCCAATCAGGATGCGGGCAAACCACAGGCGCAAGCTTATTCCTGTTTTGTTTTTGAAAGCTTAATGATCACATCTGTTGGTAAGGCCAGCCCGGCCTCAATTTCGATAGCTTTGATAATGCCCACTGGTACCGGACAGGCGGCGTGAGTGCAGTACTTGACACCCATTTCATGCGTCTTTGGCATGGTTCGTCTGAACGAAATTTCTTTATAGGGATCCACTTCGGTCAACTCATCTGCCATGCGCCGGATGGCCGCGCATTCACTGGTGATGCGCACTTTGCATACTGTTCCGTCCATCTTCGTTTCGACCTGTGTCGAGAAACCGCAGTTTCCGGCCATAATGTCAGCTTGTGCCATTCTTGCGCTCCTATTTTTTGCAGAAATATACCATTTTAGATGTTTGAATTGCCGGAAAGTTTCAAAATTATTTTATTAAAAGAGATGGTTGGCAAGTGGAATGATATTGATGAAAGGTTCTTCATACGGGTGTACAGCCCGGATGGCTTGCAGGGTTTCTGCGACCCTTTCGCGTTTGCAGTTAACTTCCAGCTTGCATTCCTGCCCGGTTTCGACCCGACCGATTTCTCCCTGGAAAGGGTTTGCGCCCTCAAGCGGACGCCAATACCCGCGAACATCCATGACTGCGCAGCATTGATCGTAATTTCCGACTTGCCCGGCACCGACCTCTGCCAGCGCCTTTTGCAGGGCTTCCAGATGGTCGACGGGAATATATATTTCAAGTTTTACTGCGCTGAAATCATCCAACATTGTCATCTTTGCTCCCAGGGTTCCCGTTTTGAGTGGAAGATACTCTGGTCAGCATCTTTGTAAATATTGCAGATAACATTTCAGCAATATGCTCGCGGCTGAAATGTTCTTCCAGGTATTCCCGGCCATGCATCCCCAGTACTTTGGCGTGGTACCGATCTGCTTCAAGAAATTGGATGGCATTGGCCATATCCTGCGCGTCGCCTGGGCGTGGAAAAACGCCACAATCGGCTTGCTCAACTACATCGCGAATAACGCCCTCAATTGCCAGCACCACCGGGCGACCTGCCGCCATGTAATCAAAGACTTTGTTGGGGTAGGTTGTTTTATATTCTTCCAGGGGTTTTAAAATCGCGATGCAGGCCTGGGCCCCAGCCAAGGCTGCGGCCATCTCGTTTTTGGGCACGGATGGCAGGAATAGGACATTTTTTAAGCCCATTTCGACAGCGCGTGCTTGCAGTGCCGATTTCTCTTTGCCATCGCCCAAGAAAACAAACCGGAAAGCCGGGTTCTGCGATAATATCTCGGCACATTCCAGCACAATTTCAAGGTCATTCGAGATGCCATGCGCCCCGGCATACAGCACCACAAAATGATCACCTAAGTTGTGGGCCTGCCGGAAATCAGCACCCTGATCCTCGGGTTGGAACATTGTCGGATCGGCGCCGTTGGGTACAAGATCTACAGATCTGGCTCCGCGGTTCCTGACGTGATCCACATAGCCAGGGCTGTTCACCAGCATGTGGTCGGCATGTTGGTAGAGAAACTTTTCCAGCCAGAGTGACATTTTTATCAAGGCTGGGCTTTTTAACACACCTACCGCGATGGCAAAATCAGGCCACAAGTCGCGCACTTCAAACAGGAATCTGGCTCTCTTTAAGCGCGCCAGTACCCAGGCGGTCAGGCCCTGGAAAATTGGCGGTGAAGTACCCCAGACAACATCCACATTCCTGACTCCCAGCCCGATAAAAAACGATGAAATCATAAAGGATAAAAAGGAAAAAACTCGGTGTACGAAGGATTTGTGCAAGGCATTGTAGGTGTAGGCGCGCAGGATGGTGACACCTTCGATGACTTCTTTGTGCTTATGGGAAGATGTCCCGGTCAGGTAGCTGACCGGACTGGCGATTACAGTGACTTTGTGGCCATTTTGAACGAGGAAACGCGCCAATTCATGGTGGCGGGTCCCGCCGGCTTCGTCCAGAGCTGCAAATGCCTGGTGGATCAGGAGAATATTCATTAAGTCTATGCGCTCGCTTCGCTTACCGTTGGAAAAATAAATTCACTATTGAATTGGAAATTTTGTGAGGCTTGCACCTCAACTGACAGGGAGAGCGCAGGAATTTTAACATCATATGTAGGTGCCGACCAGCCAAAAACGGGTGAAAGCAAAGCCTGCCCTTGCAGGAGTTTGCCTGCGCGCAGCAAGCCGACCCGCTGCAAGGTCTGGTCGGCAGAGATGACCAGGCTGATCCAACCATGTGGTGAAAGGATTTGCAGGCGTGTGCGTGCTTCTAATTCATCCAATTGCCATTGCCAATCGGGCAGCAGCCAATGCAACCGGTAGACTGGTGCAACTTGCCGTATGTTTACTGGTGCGGTCCGCATCAGTTCATCTTCTACCAACCAGCGTCCATCTGCGAAAGAACTCAATTTGCGCTTGTGAAGAACGTGGAAGCGTGCATAGGCTGTGGTTTGGGCTGAGACGTGTTGCGTGTTGTTTTCCCATGCCTGTTCAGTGAAGGCAGCCTCGGCCCAATCCAGGTACAAAAAGCGACCGGCGCGAGTCATCTGTTCCTCGCCATTCACGCTGACGGTGTTGTGTACCAGCGTTGATGTCAGCTGGTTATCCCAGGGTGGCTCAGCGTTATAGCGATATGTCCCGGCATCCTGGGCGATGTTCAGGCCTCGCCACCATAAATCGATATGCAATTGGTCGGCGTGGGATGGACGCGAAGTGTAATGAACGGCTCGCAAGGAGCCCCAGGAATCTTTTACGTAGATTTGTCCGCTTTCGGCAGGTCGGGTTGGGTTAGCTCCATTTTCTTGCTGGAGGCCATACCAGATTGACATTTCGTCCCATATACCTGGCGCCAGGTGACCTGCTGTGGGCAGAAAAGCCTGGATGGCGGCTTGAGTCACTGGGCGGTAATCTGTAAAACTGCAGTTGGAAAGCGGAAAAATTAGCGCGCCGTCGTTTGCTCCCAAGTTGGGTGCCTGGCCTGAAACCGGGTCCAGTCGCGAGCTCAGCCAGCTCGCGGCCTGGCCGAGATTTTTCCGCTCAGCAGCGTCTAGTGGGGCTTTTAATTCCCGGGTTGTTTCAGGATTTGAAACCGCATAGACCCACAGGGCGGTCTGCAGCATCAGGCGCTGGTAATTCATGGAATGTTGGACGTATTCACCGTCAGGATCGATCTGGTGAGTGAAGCACCATGCCAGCCAGCTTCGACCGGTCTTTAGCCACTGCGAGGCATGCGGGTGATCTGGTAGGGCCAGCCCGGAAGTGTACAAAGTGGCGGCTTCGGTCAACAGGTGATTATTATTTTGTGAGCGCGCATATAGCAGGGTGGCGGGAATGCGCGCAGCGTGGACAGCTATCGCATTTGCCAGGGCCGTCAGACGCGCCGGGTGGGAATGTTGCGATTGGGCAAATATTTGCGCAGCCCAGACCCAGGCCATTAAGCGCAGCCCGACCTCCTGCCCGGAGGTCCAGTTCGGTCCCAGGTAAGCGGGGTTGGCGCTGTTGAATATCTCAAAAAGACGCCAGAAGGCAGCCGCGTATTGTTCGTCGCGGCTGACGTGATACGCGCGCCCCAGCACAAAGGCCCACCCAAAACGCGCTGGTTCCCAGATCATTTTGATATCGGTTGCCGGCTTAGGCCTAACTTTCCCGGTTTCATAGGCCGTCCAATGTGCCAAAGGGCCCTCGGGAATTAGATTTAGCACGATAGGCGCTGCGCCAAATTGGCGAAAATTGCCGGCAGTGATCTCACCGGCTTCGGCCAGTAAATCGCGTATGCCGTTCTCGCCCAGGCACAGGCGCAAAATTTCCGGATCTGGCATTGGCATGCCCGGCTTGAGCCGCAGGGAATCAATTGGCGCGGGTGGGCGGATGGAGCGTTGGTAATGTCCGCTGGCAAGACCCAGTTTATAGAGCAGATTCAGGGCTACCTGCGTGAAACCCAGCTGGCGCAGTGCTTTTGTGGCGGTTTTAATTCGTGAATTCTGCATCGTTATTTGATTCGCCTTAATTCCGCCAGCGCGAAGAAAAGAGCACTGACTTGCATGGATTGTAACAGTTCACCCTTAATTGCCATCTGGATCACTTCGTCTAAAGGGGTTGGGAACACATCGATTTCTTCGGTGTCATCCAGATTTTGGGCGGCCACTTTTTCGATATCCAGTGCCAGGAAAGTATGAATCAGGTTTGTATGGGTATCAGGGTTTGCAGAAACCATGCCGGTTTCGATCCAGGTGGCGCTGCTATAGCCGCTCTCTTCCAGAAGTTCTCGTTTTGCCGCCTGTAATGGGCTTTCATCCTGGTCAACAACGCCACCAGGAAATTCCCAAATCACTCTTCCGGCGCCGTGACGATACTGTTGGATCAAAATGACTTCCTGTTGTTTTGTAATGCCGACTATTGTGGCCCAGGTGCCATATTCCAGGATCATCGTTTCGATAATACTTCCGTTTGGTAGTTCGCACTTGTCGACGCGCAGGTTCTTACGCGGCCGGCTGGATTCGATGACCTTCCAGGGTTTGATGGGCATGGTTTCAGGCATCCCCACTTTCGATGATCGATTTTGTGACGCGGTTGATCTCATCCAGGCTGGAACCGCGCGCTTTTTCGAGTCGTTCAGAGCGTTTGGAAAACTGATCCATGGCGTAATTGATGAAGTCATCTTCAACAAGCCCAAAGGGTACCAGCTCGTAAGCACCAAACGTGTCTCCGATCACGCCAATTGCAGCGGGCAGCAGAGCATTCATCTGGTTTTGCAAGTGTTCCCACAATTCAGGGTTTGCGCAGATCAGGCGCGAAAGTAGGTAGACACCGTAAGCAATGTGGCGCGATTCATCCTGTTTGAGCAGTGTGATGCCTTTTCTTAGCCCTGGCAGCAGGTTGCTGCGCTCCAGCATGCTAAAAAATGCATGGTAACCGGTTTCGGCCAGAACGCCTTCAACCACCATGTTATAGGTGACAGAAGCGCCAATTTGTGCGGCGGGGGAAGAGTCTTCTTTAAGGGCCTGCAGAGCGGCGGGCAGGGCTTCATAAAAAATGAAACGATAGTTTTGGGTGTGATAACGCGCCAAATCCTGCGGTGCACCGGCTACTTCATCGATAAAACGCCGGAAGAAATCGGTGTGCTTGGCCTCCTCGAACAGGAAGGTAGTCAAATACATTTCTTCTTCAAGGCGGCCTTCGGCGGCGATCACACTGATCAGCGGCAACAGGTCAAGTGTCACAGCTTCCTCGCCGGATACAAACATGCCGGTCAGGCGCCAGATCAAATCCTGTTCAGTACTGCTCAGGTGAGCCCAATCCTCGCGATCTTTGGAAAAATCAAGGTCGGATGGATTCCAGACGCCCAGTTTCTTGGCTTTTTCGTACAGTCGCATGGGCGGTAGGTCGCGGTTTAGTCCGCGAGTACTGGTGGCGAAGGAAATATGGGACATGCTGGGCTCCTTGCCCGTTTTGAGCGAACGGGACAATCCGATTAAACCATGAAGTTGGGATGTTGATAAGTTGAAGCAATGATTACATTTTAGATTATTGTTGAGATGTGTGGTTGGTGAGTTTCCTGTGGCTATTGGAGCAATAATTCCCATCTGCCAGGGTAGATTGCAGGCGATTTTTACCTAAAAATCATACTTTTCTAATACTTGCAGTTTTGCAAGGTCTGGCTATACTGTTGATTAACAGGTTTTCCGGGTATCCACTCGGTCGAACCAACCCCAAGAAGGCAAACCCATCGTGAGGTGGGGGCGTAAAGTCATGGATCTGTGGAACAGATCCATAACTGCCATGTGCTTGGTGCTATGGCTGTCTTTCTAATTCAGGAGGTGCCGCGCGGAAATTTATATTTACAAATCAAGACAGACATGGTTCTCGTAATTTATTAAAAATATTGATTCCAGGTTCCTGATTGTCCCGTTTCGTCGGGCAGATCGCCATTCCAAAGCTGCTCATATTTGTTACCGGGTTTTTTAGAAATTGTTTTGAAGATCAGTTACAGCGTACGTATCTTATTTTTGTAAATTAGTTTCCCAGAGTTTGCAACCAGATAATTTGGACACTTTAACAATATAAACAAGGATTGGTAAATAAAATGCTCACCAGACGAGACTTTCTAAAATTAAGTGCAGCTGGTTTATCGGCTGTTGTATATGCGTCCGTAAAGGGTAAATTTATAACCCAGGTCCGGGCCGCAGTTCCAACTGCAACCTTGGTTCCGACTGCGATCCCCAAATACCAAACTCCGCTGCTCATTCCGCCAGTAATGCCAAGAGCTGGAGTAATTGAACCCAAAGGCGGCAAGGAGACGGACTATTATGAAATCTCCATGCAGCAGTTCAGTCAGCAGATCTTACCGGCTGGCTACCCTGCCACGACTGTTTGGGGCTACGGAGCAGTCAAATCTGCCAGTAAAAAAGGGCTCCTCCTGCATAATGCGCCGTCTCTGACTATTGAAGCCACCTGGAACCGGCCTGTCCGGATTAAGTGGATCAATAATTTGAAAGATGCAAACGGTAATTATCTGCCGCATTTGCTGCCTGTTGACCAGACTCTGCATTGGGCCAATCCTGGCGGTGGTACTACTGGTCGTGATACCCGGCCGAGCTTTCAATCAACTCCGGGCACGTATACAGGTCCTGTTCCAAATGTTCCGCATTTGCATGGTGCCGTGGGCGTGGGCGATGAAAGTGATGGCTATGCAGAAGCCTGGTTCCTGCCTGGTGCCGCTAATATTCCGGTGGGATATGCCAGCCAGGGCACATGGTATGATTTTTTCAAAGCCAAGGCGGCTTCCAAGCTACGCACTACTTGGGGCTCTGGGTATGCCACGTTCCAATATCCGAATCTGAACCGGGCTTCGACAATCTGGTATCACGATCATACTCTGGGTATGACACGCGTCAATGTTTACGCAGGGCCGGCTGGCTTTTTCCTCATCCGTGGAGGCCCAAGCGGGGATAAGACTGTGCGAGATACGCGCACCAAAAGCCAAGCCGTGTTCCCCGGGCCTGCACCAAAAGAAGGCGATGCATTCCCGGCGACTCGGCCCTATTACGAGATTCCGATTGCCATCCAGGATCGCGCCTTTAATGCCGATGGTTCGTTGTTTTATCCAGATACGCGTGAATTCTTTGATCAATATATTGGGCCGTATATTCCCGATACGGATGTTTCGCCTATCTGGAACCCTGAATTCTTCGGTAATACCATCATGGTCAATGGCAATACCTGGCCATTTCAGACAGTTGAAAAGCGTCGCTATCGTTTGCGCTTTCTAAATGGTTGCCAGGCGCGCTTCCTGATTTTGAATTTTGGTAACATCCCGGGCGTGGAAGTATGGCAGATCGGGAATGAAGGCGGTTTTTTGGCTGCCCCTTGCAACCTGACCGCAAACAATGCCAATCAACTGTTGATGAGCCCGGCTGAACGCGCGGATGTTATCGTCGATTTTACTAATGTTCCGGTGGGGAATTATGTGCTTGCAAATCTCGGCCCAGATGAGCCCTATGGTGGCGGTCTGCCAGGTTCTGATTTCGAACCTGCTGACCCAGGGGCTACTGGGCAGATTATGGAGTTCCGGGTTGTGCCAGCTATAAGTCCTGACAAGAGCACACCACCAAGATTTCTGCAACTGCCTGCATTGCAGGCATTGCCTGCCTCGAATGTGACCCGACCCCTGGCCTTGATGGAAGAAATGTCGATGACCCAGGTTGGGCCGGCGGCTGCCATGTTGGGTACCCTGGACGAGATGGGCATGCCGCTGCATCACATGTGGATGGATCCCGTTACTGAAAATCCCAACGTGGGTGATACCGAAACCTGGGAGTTCTATAACTTCACTGTCGATGCTCACCCGATTCATGTCCATGAGGTGGCCTTTGAAGTGCTGAATCGCGAGGGGCTGGTAATGGATGCTGCCACCGGGGAGCCAGTCACACCCGTGCAGCTTACTGGCAGCGTCAGGCCGCCGGAAGCTTGGGAGAGCGGCGTGAAGGACACTGTGATTGCGTATCCCGGCGAAGTGACCCGTATTCGCGCGCAATTCAAAAACCCCGGACAATTTGCCTGGCACTGTCATATCGTTGAACATGAAGATAACGAGATGATGCGTCCCTTCCGGATTGGTCCGCTGCAAGCTGGTCAGCCCGGATAAGCTGGAATGGTTTGAGCTATTAATTTACCAGAGCTGGTGCAGACCAGTAATTCAATAAAAAAGAGAAAGACGAACCCTGTCTTTCTCTTTTTTATTGAATCAATCGCGATGACTTTTAATAATAATCATGTCAATCGATCGTGGTCTACATTGGATTGGTTTTTGCGCACACGCAGCTATAAAAATCCTATGCACTACCGTCTTGAGATGATTTTTTATATCTAATTTCAGGCTCATCGGCTATTTCGAAAGCCCTCCTGAATTATCAGTGCAGGCGAATAAAAATCAATGCTCTGCTCCGCAAGTGCTGCTTAAGCTGCACAAAAAACCTCTTTTCGGTTGTTATTATGGGCACCTACTTACCGCGGAAGGTCAGACAGTGAGAAAATACGATATTAATTGAAGCGTTTTGCCTGCAGCGGACCCAGGTCAAAGGCTGGTTTTGCACCCCTGGCCAATTCTGCCACCACCTGCCCGGTACCTGGCCCGAGTGAAAGGCCCAGCATGGCATGTCCACTGGCCAACAACAGGTTGGCATGCTTTGGCGAAAACCCAATGATAGGCAGTCCATCCGGCGTTGTCGGGCGCAGCCCGGCCCAGGTTTCGTTGATCTCCAGTTTCTCATCCATTTGGATGTATTCGCGCACGGCACTTTCGATGCCAGCGATTTGTTTTTGGCTGACAGTTGTATCCAGCGTGCTCAGTTCCAGCCGGCCGGTGAAGCGCAATATATCTCCCATGGGAGTGACGGCCACGCGTTTTTCACCCAACAGCAAGGCCTGCTTGGGCATGTTTTTTGTGGCTGGCATACTCATACTGTAACCACGCGCCGGTTGGATCGGAATATTCAGTCCCAAGCCTCGCACCACCTGAGGTGACCAGGCCCCAGCCGCGAGTACCACCAGTTGTGGTTCGAAGTCTTCTGTATTTGTTCTGACCAGTGTAATTTTGCCATTGGCGCTTTCGATGGCGCTGACCGGCGTGTTTTCATAAATAACTGCGCCTTGCTCGCGCACGCGTTTTGCCAGCTGCAGCAGAAAACTGGCCGGGTTTAGCGAAGCGTCTCCGGTAAAGTGTACACCGCCGATCACACTCGCGAGTGCGGATGGTTCTCTTGCATGGACTG
>JAPLGT010000305.1:0-3685 GCA_026390035.1 Chloroflexota bacterium | reverse complement strand
TTGCGCGCCCTGGAAGGTGCCTGTCTGGAAGAGCAACAGTCGATCATTACCCCTGAAGTTGCTGCTTCTGTCTTTGAAGTCGCTCCCTACCTCGCGCCACGTCCTGTTTACCATCCGCCGCCGGTACCGACCAATCCCCGGAACGTGGAGATCTACCGTCTCCATACCGAAGAAATGCGCACGATCCCATCGCTGGCGGAGGAGTTTGGGCTGAAGGAAAAGAGCGTCTGGGGGATTTGTACGAAGATGAGGAAGATGGGGCAGGCTGCGGATGACATTCAGTAAACAGGGCATCTCGGGTTGGTAACCCTTGGTAATGCTCCCTTAGGGGCACAGTCTTAAAAGAATGATTCGCAATGAGATGCTGGTTTTGCCAGCTTTTTGTTGTTTTAATTGTCAGGAATGACAGGTGACCACCGCCTTGCCAGCGAGGCCGAACTCTAGGCGCTGGGACCTGAACTGAGCCAGATCGAGTAACCCACCGAGAATTTCCCGCTTGACCGCAAAACTCCAGCGCAAAACGGGCGGGTGGGGGTATGAAGGAGCTGTCTCTGGTTGGGGAAGCTGAGTAGCAGGCAATTCAAAACCTTCCTTAAAGTAAAAAGCCAGGCCGCTTTTCTCTTCAGAGATTGCCAGGCCTGGTTTTTTCTTGATCTCTTGACACTGCAGTTAATCAGGGGGCGTTTCCTTATTGTAAATACGACTCGATGGTTTCACCAGTTTTGGCATCCAGATAAAAACTAAGAAGAACACCTTCATTAGGACACTCTCCAAGATACAATGCCCATGCAAGCCTTCCAGAAACTGTCCGTTCCAGACTCATATAAATCGTAACATGTTTATCCCGTAATGTTGCACATGTACTGATAGTTTTATTCTTCAGAAACAAGTCCCATGCTTGCGTACTTCCAATTACCCAATCTTCCCGTTTGATTGGTAATTTCGCTGATTCTCTCATTGGATAGGTTTCACGAGTTTCTTTATTGTAAATTTTGCTCTTTTCGTTGATGTCAATTGAATACATTTCTTCAGTTGTACTTTTAGAAAGATATGTAGCAGATATTTTGTAGGGCATACTCTCGTTCACGTCAAAAGTAATGTCATTGAGGTATGCATCACTTTGCCAATCACGCCCGCCTGATTCCAACAATTCCCAATTATCTTGCAAGGATAGCACTTGGGGCGAAGGTTGAGTTTCTGGTTTAAATATTAGCCATCCTACAAAAAGAATAATTGTACCGAGAGATGCCAAAACAATAAATTTAGGATATCGATTTCCTGCAAGTTCCTGTCTTTTTACAAACTCATTCAAGTTGATAAGCAATTGAGCAGTCAGATGAAAGAATGGTATGTAGGAAAAAAACAGCATAATCACAGTCAGAATTGCAAGTGGGGTTGCGAGAAAACCTAGTTGTTCATCTGGAAAATAAAACCCGATAATGTGAAAGGGAAAATATGTGAAGAGGAAAATAAGCGCCGAAAATTTTGCTGGAAATTCTTTCTGATGTTTGGTCTTCGCAATTCCCATTGCTGTTGCAGTCGCAACGCTGAGTACTCCACAAATGCATAGTAAAACAACAAGCATAATAATGGGGGCGCCAGGATCGCCGCCCGTTTTTTCAATGCCAAAAACAATCAACATGCTCGTTACAACAGAGAATACAAAATCAGTTAGCAAAGCAGAAATGATATAGATTGCAGTTTGCATAAATGTCCCTGATAATCTTGAAAACGGATTATCGGTTTTGTAAGACAAACGCCCAACTAAGTGTTCACCGGTGTTTTGACAGGTGAATTACTTATAGATTTCCTGCAGGCTAAACGCCCAAATTAATTTAGCATTAGCCCGCCATAGGTTTAAATTTGATGAAGCTGTGTACATTTTAGCACAAGCAATGGAGAAAATCTGGCTTGTCCCCGGAAGGAATGAAGCTGCTCGAACAAGTAGGTGACGCTTCTCGCGCTAGGCACTACTCTTATCGTACAGAACATACTTGCATCGATTGGATCAGGCGTCATCTCTGATGAATGGGCGATACTGAAATTAGTGCATTATCAAGCTCCTTGATTGATCATCGCACCCTCTCAAGGCTGACTCTACCTATGATACGTGGTCCCTTGGGGCACATTATAGTTGTGTGTTCAAAAAGTGAGATGGTGATCGCCGCCAACTCACTTTTTGATTCTCAAACTGTTTTAACAGGTGATAACAATAATTGTTTGCTTGAATGGCCAGTTTATTTAATGGCCGAAGCAGGTCGTATGTGATTTAGCAAGTTATCCAGTGTGCTATAATTTGTTGAGAAGAAGCAACTATGGTTAAAATTTACCTCGATAATTGTTGTCTTAATCGCCCTTTCGATGACCAAACCCAAGTACGTGTTCGGCTGGAATCGGAGGCTGTTTTGTTTGTCTTGTCTCACATCGAACAAGGTGATTGGACATGGATTGGCAGCGATGTGCTCATTGATGAAATTGAGCAAACACCAGATTTCGGGAAGCGGTCCCGCTTACAGATTGTGGCAAATTATGTGCAGAATGTTGTTGAGATTACTGAGCTCGAACTCGAAAGGGCAAACGATTTACAAAAACTTGGTTTTCATGGATATGACGCTTTGCATATTGCCTGTGCTGAAAATTCAAAAGCTGATGTATTGCTGACAACTGATGACCGTCTGCTCAAACTGGCAAAACGCTTCTCGAAAAAACTTCACATACCCGTTGTAAACCCATTATTGTGGCTTGAGGCAAAAGTGAAATGAACACTCAAACGATGACCTTGGAACAAATTCGTGTGGCAGGGATGGTTGCTCTTACTCGTGAACTTGGTGTTGTTGGTATGGTTCGCTTTATACAGCAGTTCGAAACTGGCGCTGGCGATTATTCCAACGACCGCCATCAATGGTTGGATGGGCAGGATGTGGAAACAATAGCCAGACGCATTCAAGAGAAACGCAAGAAATTCAAGACCGAATAGCTCACTTGAACTTCCGAAGCACTAAAACTTCACTCGTCATAAACCATTTTTCGGAATTTGTTTCTATCCTTATCAAATTTCCTATTTGGATGAAAAGGTTGAGACTCGCCGGAGGTTTGAATAATAAAAGCACTACGGCAAGATAAATTAAATTTTGGCTAAGGTGTTGGTAGGCTCAAGGAATATCGCTTTTAGCGATTTTGCCCTGTTGGTTAGATGGTTTGAATTTCGTTTTTCCCGCGTGAGTGGCAGGCATGAAAGATTATCACATCAATATTTTTTATAGTGACGATGATGGAGGGTATATTGCTGACTTCCCTGATCTTGCACATTGTTCTGCCTTTGGTGAGACACCGGAGGCCGCTCTGGTACAGGCTTTGATCGCCAAAAAAGCATGGTTGGAAGCTGCAAAGGCAGAGCATAAACCAATTCCCCGTCCGAAGTATCGCCCAGCCATTTATCAATTGGCGGCTGTAGCCGGATAAGTTTGCGGATATCAGGTCTGATCGCGAGGGGCGCACTTTTTAAAACATCGAAAGGGAATAGTAATACCCTCTTATTGCCCAAACACACATATATAACGTGCAGCCTTGGGGGCACATTATAGTTGTGTGTTTCAGAAGTGAGATGGTGATTGCCGCCAGCTCACTTCTTGATTCTTGCAACAATTATTATGAGTAGCGTGGATCATCTTCAAGCAACTTATCA
>JAPLGT010000104.1:0-5435 GCA_026390035.1 Chloroflexota bacterium | reverse complement strand
TTATTTTACGCTGAAAATCGCGCGTACTGAAGGCGGATGCGGCCTTTTTTATATTTTTATCGGAAGCAGACGCATAAAAGTGGCGGAAAATCGCAGGTAAACGACTCAGTATAATCATCGCGAGCGTGGCAATCTTCCCGCGAAATCGGAGATTGGCACGCCGCCAAACCCCACAAGTACCGAGGCTTAAATCGGAGAGCAAAATCGGCGGCTACTACTACTAATGACATGGAATGAGTTATTTTGTCCAACCGTTACCTGACCAATACAATTTCTCATCAAAAAAGATCAGATATGTTAGAATTAAGCACAGTTTCCCCTGGATTAGTGGGGGAATAAATATTTAATCTGCGCTGCCTGCCTGTGGCTGGTGTGTGATATGCGCAGGTATTTCAGGGCCGATTGCGGGTGTTTTCATCACGAATACGTGCCGAATGGACGAACGACACGAAGTTTCTTTGGAAAATAGCGTGAAAAGCGCTGCCAAAAACTCGCGTGGTGCAGCATGGCTGGATAAAAGTTGATGCCCCAGAACAGCCCTGCTTGATTGTCTCTCACTAATCTGATGCGAGCCTTGAATAGTTACAGGATTGTTTGGTGCCTGTGATCGGTTGTATTTGCAAGGGGGTCTAGTGTTGGTAGACATTTATCGGTGTTGATTCTGAAACTCGCTTATGCGGACAAACTCACCAAATTGGCTGCATAAATTCAAGGAGCCCAATGACCCCCAAACCACTTGCCATCAAAATCGCCGGATTGGGAAAGTATTGCCCTGAAAGAATCGTTACAAGCGCGGAACTTGAAAAGCAGCTTGGGATTCCATCTGGCTGGGTGGAGCATGTTACCGGTGTACAGTCGCGTCGGTATGCCAGCAGCGAAACTGTTTCTGAAATGGCCACCGCCGCCGCCCGTGAAGCGCTTCAAATGGCCGGGTTGCAGCCTTCGGACCTGGATGCTATTATTGGCGCTTCGGCCGGGGTCCGGCAGGCGATTCCCTGCACGGCGGCTTTCGTCCAACGCGAGTTAGGTGCGCCAGATGGCAAAAGTGCCTGTTTCGACATCAATGCCACCTGCCTTAGTTTTGTTTTTGCCCTGCAAACCGCCGCGCACCTGATTAATGCGGGTGTTTATAAAACGGTTTTGATTTTCAGCAGCGAACTCGGCACTTTTTCACGCAACCCCAAACAATGGGAAAGTGCCGTTTTATTTGGGGATGGCGCGGCAGCGGCAATTGTGACAGCCGCTCAACCCGGAGAATCAAGTGCCATCTGGCACTCGAATTTTGTCACCTACAGCAGCGGCGTTGACCTGACCCAACTGGTTGGCGGCGGCACGCTCCACCATCCGAATGATCCGGCTACCACTCCCGAGATGAACATGTTTGATATGGATGGCCCAGCGGTCTTCAAGAAAGCTGTGCGGCTGCTGCCACCCTTCCTGGACGAATTTTCAAATGTACTCGGCTGGAAGCCCCAGGACTTTGACCAGGTGATCCCGCACCAGGCCAGCGGTCACGGCCTGAAGCTGCTGACCACGCGATTTGGTTTTCATCCAGAGCGGGTCTTTGTCCATATTCGCGAGCGTGGCAATTGCATTTCTGCCTCCATTCCGCTCGCGCTCACTGAAGCTGTCGAGACCGGGCGTATCCAGCGTGGCGATAAGGTCCTGCTGATTGGCACCGGCGCAGGTCTGAGCATCGGCGCGTTGGCGTTGACTTTCTAATCCATGCCTAAAACCGCACTGGTCACCGGCGCTGGAAGTGGAATTGGGCGCGGATTGGCGTTGGCCCTGGCCAAACGCGGCTACCAGCTGCTATTGGTGGGTCGGGATCAATCCAGGCTGGAAGCAACTGCCCATGAAATCGGTGTTTTCTCCAGCGCCAGTATTTTTTGTGCGGATCTAGCCGACCCAAGCTCTCGCTCTGATTTAATCGAGCGTGTGCTCGCCCAAAATGGCGCACCTAGCCTGTTGGTGAACAATGCTGCCAGCATGCCATGCGGAGATTTTCTCTGGCGCAGCAGCCTCGAAATCGAGACGGCTTTTGCCACCAACCTGGCTGCCCCTGCCGAGCTGACCCAGCGTTTTTGTTCAGCAGCCATGCCAACAGAAGGGCTGATTTTTATCTTGAGCACTGCCGCCCGCTTTCCCCAGCCGTATAACAGCCTGTATTCAGCCTCGAAAGCCGGATTGCGTTCGCTGGCTGAAGCTCTGCAGGTGGAGTTTGACGGACGAGTGCGCGTCTGCCTGGCCTACCCGCCGTTGACCAGGACAGCTTTGACCGAGCCCTTCGGGGCCAGCTCCTGGCCAGTTCACAAAGCAGATGCGCTTCAGGTTGCGGAGCAGATCATCAGCGCCTATGAAACCGGCCGGAATGAAATTTCATGGTTCGATTGGGAAGTGCTGCCCAGCTTTTTCTACCGCTTTGCGCCCGGTCTATTTCGCCGGTTGCTCAAAAATCAGGGCCGAAAATTGCGTGAAATCTTTAATCGGGACCAAACCCGATGAATCTGCTGCTAGCATGTCTGATCCTGCTGGTTTTCTCTGAGCGCATGCTCAAACACCTGTTAGTGCTCCGTTTCTTCCGTTTGCCAGGCCCGCCAGAAAAAACAGCGGTGAGCCTGGTGAGCCTGCTCCAGCCTATTTTGAGCGGAGACCCAAGCATGCCGGCTGGATTGGAGCAAAACCTGGCCATGCAGACTTGCTATCCGCTCGAGTATTTGTGGCTGGTAGACACTGACGACCTGGCTGCTCAAAACATTTGCCGCAGCTTGATGGTTCGCTACCCTGAAAAACGCATCGAATTAATCCTGCTGCCAGCCCCGCAAGCCCGTCAAAACCCAAAAATGATCAAGCTTATCGCAGGTGCCAGGCTGGCGCACGGCGATGTGCTGTGTGTGCTCGACGATGACACGCGCCTGCCCGATCACGGCCTGGAAGTGTGCCTGCCTTATCTCGATCTGCCTCAAGTGGGGCTGGCGTTTGGCCTGCCATATTACGTCAGTTTTTATAATTTCTGGTCGCAGTTGGTGGCTTATTTCGTCAACAGTCAGAGCCTGATGAACTATGTTCCCTTCGCCATGCTAACCCAGCCAGTGACCATCAATGGCATGTTTTACGCCATACGCCGCAGCGTGCTCGAAAAAATTGGGGGCTTTGACGGGCTGGAAAATATCCTGGCTGATGATTTTGCGGTTGCCCAGCGCCTGCGCCAACACGGATACCGGTTGGCACAGACGCCATTACGACACAGTATCAGCACCTGGGTCAACAATCCGCGCAGTTACTTCAACTTAATCCAGCGCTGGTTCATCTTCCCGCGAGAATCAATGCTGCGCCACCTGGCAGGGCCTGAGCGGCTTATTTTTTATGGCAGCGCGGTCTTGCCGGTTTTCTTTCCCTGGCTGGCGCTGGTGATTGCCATGCTGGCACCCACGCTCTGGCCGGTCACGCTGATCTATTTTGTCTATAGTTACCTGATTTTTGCATCCATCAATCTGCTGTATTTGAAGCAAGCTTCCCCCTGGGGCCGTTCCTATTGGGTGATCTTGATCGCGCTGCTGCTGCCGGTCCAAATCCTGGCGGCGCTGCTTGCGCCTCAGCAGATCGTCTGGCGCGGGCACGTCATGCAAGCCGAGCCAGGTGGAAGGTTTCAAATGATCAAAAGGCGCAAACCAGAATAGGGGCTTGCGGCCTGATATTTCGACCATTTTCCTGGCGGAACGTACCCTGCCAAAATTAACCAATCCAGCCTGAATACGGCTGATATGCTGTTACCAGCGGCGGAAGGTACAAATTATTACAGCGCTAGGCCGGGCCAGATTTAGCCTGAGAGCCTGCCGATTATTTTCAGGCATGGGTTGTTGAAGACGATGGCGCTATGCGGGGCTTCGGGTAGTTCTGATGTCAGGTCCTGCCCAGGGAAATGCAGGTTTTCGTGCATTTCCTTGCGCCAGCGGGCGCAGTCGCTGACGTCGTAGACGATGCCCTGGTGTGCAATCCATTTGGGCGCGCCGCGATCACCGTTGTTACGGCGCAGTTGTTGTTCAGTGATGATTTTTTCTGGAATATCCATTGGCTGTCCTGGGTTTGTATTTGGTTTGAGGGAGGTTCTTAGAGGCTCACTATCACTATAATGATGGGCAGACGCGGCTGAAGAGCCCAAGGCGAGCACGGAACATGTCAGAATTGGGGCGTTGCTGCTGTTTTTTTATTTTTGACAATTGTTATTCAATATCAACTGTCTGAGCAGCTATGTGGTAAGAACAATTTTCATTTTCCCCAATCCCAAAAATGTTTATTTGTTGGGTTATTTCTGCAGAAATTTTTCGAATCAAAGGAATCCAGATGGAATATAAACTCGCTTTCGCTAGGAATTCGCAAGTTATTTTCATTAAAATTTAATCTATTCGAATGCCAACCCTTGGCTATCTCTTTTGGATCAAATGTGCGGTCTAGATATTTATTTAGAGCATGTTGGTAACTTAGTACAATATAGTGTCGTAGTATATGATTGACAGGGAATATTGCAATTTCCTGGTCAGAAAATAACTGATGTCCACCTGACTGCAGGTTATTTAAAAATTTATTCCGTCGCCAGGCACGATTTAATCTATTTTTTTGTGGTTCAAAAAAATAATATTGAAGCATGTTTGAATAATAATTTCCGCTATTAAAGCCAGGCTCTGGCAGAAAAACAAATTCATCAAAATTTATTACATCGTATTTGTGGTCGGAGGCTTCTTGAATGGCCTCGCGCAAAGAAAACCCCGGTTTACAGCTCTCTAGTATTTCATCCGCATCATGATGGATCACCCAATCGTGACTGATTGTATTATATACTCTTTGTTTGATCTCTAATTGTTCAACCAGGGAAAAATAGCCATGGTAAGGAAGGTGTTCTACTGCAATAATTGGCTTTCCTGCAAACTCATCGAATAAAATTTGGCTATCATCATTAGAATCGTTATCAATAATTACAACATCGATATTTTGGTTGGCGAGAATTGGAAGTAAAATTTCCAAGTATTTTTGTTCATTTCGAACCGCTATGACTGCACAAATTGAGATCATCTTTATATCTTTTCTTGTTTCTTGATTATATTAGTTCCATCAATTCTTTCATGAGTATTTCTTCGATAGCCTTCGAATGGGATCGAATTCTTTTTTGTATGGATTTGATTGTATCTCCTGAATTAATCAATGTGACCAGATGAGAAATCCTTGTTTTTCCCCAATCGATATTTTTTATATCTTCGATGGGGACGAGGAAATCCAACGCATCATACATACTCATGAAAATTTCTGGTTCTGATGTTTTTTGTGGTCATTGCTTGCAGCCAGACATGGAGGTCGCAACCAGCAAATTGTGCAACCAATTTGAATGGTAAACGAATCCGTTCATTCTATGAGCTGGCGAAGAATAGGTCTTACTGATC
>JAPLGT010000075.1:0-42049 GCA_026390035.1 Chloroflexota bacterium | reverse complement strand
TTGAAGGCCTCAGCATGTTGGCTGACCAGTGGCGCAGGTGCTAAAATCGGCAATTGCATGTCTTTTACCAGTCCGGAGCAAAGGATATTTTCTGGTAGGTTAGCATTCTTTGGCTATTTTGTCAAAACACAACACTCGAGTAAGTAAATATGGTGAAGGATGGAACACATCCAGATAGGGCAAAATCAATACCGGCGGAGCAGACCCCGATTTCCATTCATTTGTGCGCAATAAATATGATATTGGAAAACACGGCTCTAAAAATCGCCATTGCACAAACGGATCGGTGCTTTCGGAAAACGTTTCGGAAAAAATGCTGAGCAAATTCTGAAGTTTGGTCGGATATTTTTTCGCAAAAGATTATTGTAATGAAGGTCAGCGCTCTTACGGTATAATTTTGAAGGCATGCCCGCTCAATAGCCACGGAGTTGCCACAAAACATGCTTCCTGACTTGCAAATAAACGCTATCATCCGAATGCGCAAACCACATCCATGCGGTGGTTTTGAGTGGAAAGTCACCCGGCTTGGGGCAGATATTGGCCTGGAATGCCGCACCTGTGGGCATCGGGTCATGTTGACGCGCCGAGAGCTTGCCAGGCGAACAAAAACGATCATCGCGCCCGATCCCGGGCTCACACCAGGAGACGATCATGCCAACTCCAGATAGAAAACCGCACATCCTGTTCTTATTTTCCGATACCGGTGGAGGGCATCGCTCTGCCACTGAAGCTATCATCGAAGCACTTGAGGTGGAATATCCGGATGCCTTTACTTGCGAAAAGGTAGATATATTTAAGGATTATGCTCCGCGTCCGCTTAACCGCATGCCTGATTGGTATCCCTACATGGTGCTGGCACCACAATTATGGGGCGCCAGTTTTCGCGTGACTGACGGACGACCGCAGGCGCGCGCCATCACGGCCACCATGTGGCCCGTGGCAGCACGAACTGCGCGCAATATCATCCGTCACCATCCCAGTGACCTGGTGGTGACGGTACACCCTCTGGCAGTTTCATGGATTTTGAAAGCCCTGGGCAAAAACCGCCCACCGTTCATCACCGTCGTTACTGATATGGTGACCACGCATGCCCTGTGGTTCGACAAACGCTCGGATGCCATCCTGGTGCCCACAGAGATTGCCCGCCAGAGAGCCATCCAATTCGGCATGCCTCCAGAAATTGTAAAAGTGGTTGGCCAGCCTGTGGCACGCAAATACTGTGTGCCAAGCGGTGATAAGGCCAGCCTGCGCGAAAAACTGGGTTGGCCACAAGATAAATTCATTGTTCTGGCGGTCGGGGGTGGCGAAGGTATGGGGCCCTTGGGGCAAACAGCACGCGCCATCGCCGATTCTGGCCTGGACGTCGGATTGATCATCGTGGCTGGCCGCAACGAACGTCTGAAAACTAGTCTGGAAAAGACGCATTGGCAGGTACCCACTCTGATCTATGGTTTTACACGAGAGATGCCCGATTTTATGCGTGCATCGGACGTGCTGGTGACAAAAGCCGGTCCAGGCACGATTGCGGAAGCTTATAATGCGCACCTGCCGATCATCCTGTTCTCAAAATTGCCAGGGCAGGAAGATGGCAATGTCACCTACACAGTGGATGAGGGAGCCGGCATCTGGGCACCCACACCCCAACGAGTCGTCTCAGCCCTCAGAAACTGGGTTAACAACCCGGCTGCACGCGAAGAAGTGGTGGAAGCCTGTCGACATGCCGCCCGGCCCAATTCATCGATGGATATTGCCCACACGATCGGCGAGAAATTGGGACTGGTGAACAGTCAGTAACGATTTTTATCTACCTACGTTTTTTCTGCCACCTGGTATTTTTGAAAACGATATTTACCGAGGTGATGTTTCTCTGTAAGCAGCTGCCTGTAATAACAGCCGAATAGATGTTTTTATTGTGATTTGGCGGACCGAGTGTCCCGCCGAATCGCCACAAGCGCAAGGCGCCCTGTGCGAAGCAAACCACGGTTTTTTATTCGCCTGCACGGATTATTCTGGATGGTTTTCGAGAAGAACGATGAGCTGTGAATAGCAAAAACGTGATGGTTCAAAGACATCTCATGCTTTATGTGAGCCGTCCACGCGCAAGATACTATGTTGAATCGTTTTTATGGCTTTTTATCTTGATCCAAAGAAAAGCGCGGCTACTCAACCAGTAGAATGTCAACAAAATAAACCGTTGTCTATCCTGCTTTTTTTCGCCAGGTTTCACCTGGCGTCGCTCTTCCACAGAGTAAACGAGCCGGGTATTGGATTAATTAGCTTCACGGTCCCAGTCCTTGCAGGGGACTGATATAATTCTTACATTACATGGTGCTGCGTATGCCCGTTTTATCTGCCAACTCATTTGACTTTTTCAGCCACAGTTCTGAGCAAACCCGTCGCTTGGGTATGCGCCTGGGTGCACATCTTCAACCGGGAGATGTGATTTGTTTGCAAGGGGAATTAGGCGCAGGAAAAACCACCTTTGTACAAGGATTGGCTGCAGGTTGGGGCTCATTGGACGCTGTTTCCAGCCCTACTTTTGTACTCGTCAATATCTACCGGCGAGTAGATGGATTTCAGCTCTTCCACTTCGATACCTATCGGGTAGAATCCAGCCTTGAGGCCGAAGAACTTGATATTGATGCAATGCTCAGCAATGGACCGCTGGTAATCGAATGGCCGGAACGCATGGCTGGTATTCTCCCGGCTGAACGACTGTGGATCCAGCTCGAATATATTGATGAAGACCGCCGCGAGTTTACCTTTTCACCTGTCGGAGTTCATTACATTAATTTGCTTAATGACTTCCGTAAATCTTGTTTTGGAACCGATTAATGCTACTTGCCGTTGATACATCCACTCCTCAAATTGGCCTGGCTCTTTATGATGGAACCCAGGTGCTGGCCGAATCACTTTGGACAAGCAAAACCCGTCACACGGTGGAACTCGCCCCGGCGGTTGCTGGCATGCTTGCCCATAGCGGTGTAAAAATAGAACAAATCAAGGCTCTCGGCGTGGCAGTTGGCCCCGGATCTTTTACATCATTACGTGTAGGGCTATCCTTTGTCAAAGGACTAGCCTTCGCCCAATTCATCCCGACAATCGGGATCAACACCCTGGATATTGTGGCGGGCAGCCAGCCTGCAGGCAGCTTACCGCTTGTTTGTATCTTGCCGGCTGGCCGTGGACGTCTTGCGGTATGTTGGTATGCATCCAAGGCTGGTTGGCTGGCTCAAGGCAGCCCGGAAATCATGACCGCCGAAACTTTGGCCGAAAAAATTACGCTAGATTCTGTAGTGTGTGGCGATCTCAACGCTGCAGAGCGCTCGACGCTAAAGAAGAACGAGCACATCCAGCTCGTTTCACCAGCGCTGAGCACTCGCCGCCCCGCCATTCTGGCTGAGCTTGCATACATCCGCTGGCAATCCGGCAACGTCGATAATATTTCCAGCCTCGCGCCAATTTACCTGCACCTGGCAGAACCAATTCCGGATGGGAATTCATCGGCCAGCCAAGCGGGTGTTTCCATGACCAGCCTGGCATGAATATTCGCTTAATGATAGACGCAGATCTGCCTGTTGTATCTCAGATCGATGATCTAAGTTTCAGCCAACCCTGGCCGCCAGCCGCTTTTGAGCTCGAACTGGCTAACAGCAATGCCCGCTGCTGGGTAACTGAAATGGAAGAAAAACAGAGCGCAGTTGGTGAAACCCGGGTGGTTGCCGCCCTGGTTCTCTGGAGGGTGTTGGATGAAGCGCACATTGCTACAATCGCCGTACACCCAAATTTTCGACAGCTGGGCATCGGAAAGTTACTTTTACAGACCAGTATGCAGGCAGCCTTTGCTGAGGGCGCGCGCATTTATCATCTTGAAGTGCGCGCGGGGAATCTGGTAGCGCAGAAAATGTACACACAGTTTGGCTATGCAATTGTAGGCCGGAGACCGGGCTATTACAAAGACACCGGTGAAGACGCCTTGTTGATGACACTCGATCTTACCCAGACCAATCCAGGTTAATAGTTCCAGCCACTGCCTGTGATGATAAGCTAGTTTTACTTCCGGAGGTATCCCGTGCTCGCACAAGAAACCCTGGCACAAATCGCAAGTGAAGTCTCGTCATGCACAAGCTGTGCTTTGCACACTACCCGCAATATGTCGGTACCTGGGGAAGGTCCTGCCAACGCTGAGATCATGTTAATCGGTGAAGGCCCAGGAGCAACCGAGGACGCTCAGGGACGACCATTTATTGGCGCGGCCGGAAAGTTTTTGGTAGAGCTACTCGGTCAGGCCGGGTTACAACGCACAGATGTCTGGATTTGCAACGTGGTCAAATGCCGCCCACCTTTGAACCGTGATCCAAACCCAGACGAACTGGCCGCCTGCAATCTCTATCTTGAACGCCAGATTGCAGCCATCAACCCAAAAATCATCATCACTCTGGGACGTTTTTCAATGGGCAAGTTCATGCCCGGTGTAAAAATCACCCAGGTTCACGGGCAAATGTGCAGGATCAATGAACGTTTTGTAATTGCCATGTTTCACCCAGCAGCAGCACTTCATCAGGCCGCGCTCAAACCGACTATTCTGGCTGATTTCGCCCGGCTGCCGAATCTATTGGAAGTCGCCCGCAAAGGGCTGGCAAAAAACACGCCGTCAGCTACAGATACTCAGGCTGTACCGGCAGTAACTAATTCAAGATCAGAGGTCTTGCCACAAGCACCCGCAGCCTTGAGTAAAATGGATGAACCAAAACAGATAAAACTGTTTTAATCAAAACCAATTCCTCGTTACTTCATACCAGTCATCGACCATCCACACCGATAAGAAAAGGAAAAAATATGTCAACGAAAGACTCTATAATAAAAAAACTACAAGATAAAACCGCCCGGATTGGTATTCTCGGTATGGGCTATGTCGGTATGCCACTCGCTGTCGTGTTTGCAGAAAAAGGATTTAACGTTCTGGGCATTGACCCCGATGTACGCAAGGTTGACGCTTTCAACAAAGGTATTTCTTATATCCAGGACGTTCCATCTGAAACCGTAGTCCGGCTGCAAAAAGCTGGCAAGCTCAATATGACGACGGATTTTACTGCCCTGGCAGAGATGGACGCCGTCAGCATTTGCGTCCCCACACCCCTGCGCCAGACCGGTGACCCGGATATGTCATTTATCCTTTCAGCCACTGAACAACTGGCAAAATATGTACACCCGGGCATGGTTATCGTACTGGAATCAACCACCTATCCCGGCACCACTCGCGAACTGATGGTTCCAATGCTGACTGCTCCAAAAGAAGGCAAACCTAACCTGATAGTAGGCGAAGACCTGTTCATTTGCTTCTCTCCCGAACGAGTCGATCCGGGGCGTGAAGATTGGACCACATACAATACTCCCAAGGTGCTGGGTGGTATGACCAAAGCCTGTGTTGATGTCGCCACGGCCTGGTATTCCGGCGCGATCAAAACTATTGTCCCGGTCTCATCGCCTGAAGCAGCTGAAATGGCAAAACTTCTGGAAAACACCTTCCGCATGATCAATATCGCGATGGTAAACGAATTGGCGCTCATGTGCGAACGTCTGGGCGTGGACGTCTGGGAAGTCATCGACGCGGCTGCCTCCAAACCATTCGGCTTTATGAAGTTCACCCCTGGCCCGGGTCTGGGCGGTCACTGCATCCCAATCGATCCGTTATATCTCTCATGGAAGATGAAGGCCCTCAACTACAATGCCAAGTTTATTGAGTTGGCATCTGAAATCAACACAAATATGCCACGCTACGTCGTCAGCCGAGTCCTGGAAGCCTTGAATGACCGCGGCAAGACGCTTAAGGGCAACAAGGTGCTTGTTTTGGGCGTGGCTTATAAACCCGATATTGACGATGTGCGTGAATCGCCTGCCCTGGATGTGATTGGCTTACTGCGTAAGAAAGGCGCAATCGTAGAATATCACGACCCGCATATTCCTCACATCCATCACGAGCGTGAGGATTGGAAGATGCAGAGCATCTCGGATGCCAATCTGATGGAATCAGTAAAATCTGCAGATGCAGTTGTGATTGTCACCAACCATACCACCTATGATTATGCTGCAATTATTGCGGCTGCAACGTTCATTTTTGACAGTCGCAACGCGCTCAGCGCTTTTGGCGGCAAAGAGAACCCGAAAGTCGTGCGTCTTTAACTTTTTAATAACCCCGGTGAATTTACCCCGGGGTTATTTATTAGAAA
Organism: Chloroflexota bacterium; assembly: GCA_026390035.1. Lineage (GTDB taxonomy): Bacteria > Chloroflexota > Anaerolineae > Anaerolineales > Villigracilaceae > UBA5195. Next base: position 35,819 of record JAPLGT010000075.1, on the reverse strand, counting down.
TCAGGATATTATGGCTCACTACCTTGTTACTGGTGCCGCCGGGTTTATCGGCGCGCGTACATCTGAAATACTTATTGACCAGGGTCACACCATCACTGGTATCGACAATATGAATGATGCCTATGACCCGCGCATGAAAGAATACCGTCTGCAGAAACTTCAGACTAAGCCTGGGTTTAACTTTCTTCGCGCAGATATTTCCCACAAAGATGTGATTCATTTATTCGAAGGACAAAGATTTGACGGCGTGATCAACCTCGCCGCGCGGGCTGGAGTACGATTAAGCGTCGAAAACCCCTGGATCTTTGTCGATTCGAATGTGACTGGGACGCTTAATATGCTGGAGGTCTGCCGGCGAACCGGCTCAGGGACGTTTATCCTGGCTTCGACCTCCAGCATTTATGGATCCAATCCACCCTATCCAACCCCAGAAACTGCATCAAGCAGCGAACCACTCCAACCATATGCTGCCAGCAAAAAAGGCGCGGAGGCCATGACCCACGCCTACCACCATCTTTATGATCTAAACACCACCGTACTGCGCTTCTTTACCGTTTATGGCCCAGCAGGACGCCCCGATCTGGCCCTTTTCCGCTTTGTGCAATGGATTATTGAAGGCCGGCCCGTCCATATCTACGGCGATGGAGACCAATCCCGTGGCTTCACATATATCGATGACATTTCACGGGGTATCATCGCGGCCTTAAAACCTTTAGGGCATACAATCATCAACCTGGGCGGCCACGAAGTCATCTCAATCAACAAGCTTGTGACCCTGATCGAAGACCTGACCGGTAAAAAAGCAAATATTATCCACGGACCGGCCAACCCGGCAGACATGTTCACCAATTGGGCCGACGTTACCAAAGCTAGAGAAATGCTCGGCTGGTCTCCTGAGTATGACATGCGGAGCGGCACGCAAAAACTGATCGAGTGGTATTTAGCTGAACGCTCCTGGGCGAACAAGGTCTTGACTCTGTGAGTTTCTGGGAAAAAGTGGTTGCCACTATCCGTCGTAACACCAAAATCCAGGATATATCCACCTGGGTCAAAAGACTCTTCAAAAACACCACCACGCATTGGCAAGAGGATGCCACCTTACGCCGGGTAATAAAAAATAGCAGCCATTTACTGAGCGGCAACCTTATCGCAGCAGCGCTGGGGTTCGGGCAGGGCATCCTGGCGGTGCGCCTGATCGGCATTACCGATTGGGGCCTGGTAACCACCGTGATTACTTTTGCATCCAACATTAATCGTCTGTTGACTTTTCGTATGAGCGAAGTGATTGTCAAACGCCTGGGTGAGGTACTGCCGCGCAGCAGCTCCAGTTCAAGCCCTGAGGCTGCTAAAAAGCTCGAAGCTGCAGTTGTGGTCAAAACCGCCATGCTAACCGAAATGGCCACTTCAATTGCCGCTTACCTGGTTTTGGCTTTACTCACACCCTGGGCAGCGAACAGCTTCGCTAAAAACCTACAAACTGCGCCTCTTTTCCTGTTTTATGGGGTGATCCTACTTACCAATCTCGTCGCGGAAAGCTCAACCGGTGTGTTACAAGCCTTGCGGCGCTTTGACTGGATCGCGCGCGTCAATGTTTTTCAAAGCATCGCCACGGCTGGGCTGATCCTGTATGCTTTTTTACAAGGACAAGGTATTTTTGGTGTTTTGCTGGCATATGTGACCGGAAAAACTATCAACGGAATTGGGCTTGCCCTGCTGGCCTTTCGAGAGTTGGGCAAAACGTTAAACACAGATTGGTGGAAGGTTCCACTGCGATCTTTGCCCGAACGGCGCAGTATGTTCATGTTCATGCTGAATACCAACCTGAACGGTACCGTTAATCTGTTTACTCGTGATAATATTCCACTCTATCTGGCGGCATTGCTAAATACCACCCAGGTTGGTTATTTCAAATTGGCACAATCACTGATCAACTTGATCCTATTACCGCTTGATCCGCTTATATGGCCAACTTATACAGAAATCAGCCGAACCGTAGCACAAAAACAGTGGAATGCCACTCGCCAGCTATTACGCCGAGTAAGTACCATCACAGCTTCGGCTGTATTTGCAGTAGGCAGTTTTCTGGCGCTCACCGGCTGGTTCCTGCTCCCGCTTCTGTATGGCGAACAGGCCCGCCCTGCTTATCCAGCACTACTGATCCTGTTGGTAGGCTACGGATTTGCAAGCATTTTTCAATGGAACCGCCCATTATTATTGGCATTGGGAAAACCCGGATATCCGGTGCTGGTCTCTCTGCTGGTTGGCAGTGTTGAACTTGTTTTGATTTTTTCTTTTGTGCCCCGCTTCGGATATCTGGCATTGGCAGGAATTCTTTCATCCTATTTTGTCGTTTCCGTCGGCATTATTATCTGGCGCGGTTTTAGCGAAATCAAGCGCCGATCTTTATACATCGACGAAGTGTAGATCCATATGGAGTGCCAATTATGAAAATCGTTGCTATTTCAGGTTCCCAGATCCCATCGAACGTTGCAAATAGTTTGCAAACCATGAAAGCAGTTCATGCCTTGGCCCAGCTTGGTCACGAAGTTACCCTGATCGTTCCGTTTAGTGAGCATAACAGCAGCGAAGAGAAGTGGCTCGATCTGGCAACCTATTATGGCTTGCAAGACGAGTTCCAGGTGGAGTACATGCCAAGCGCATCACGTCGTCTTTTTTTCCTCTCAGCGGTGCACCGGGCCAAAAACCTAAAACCAGACCTGATCTATGTCTGGCCCCTGCCATCCGCTGTGTTGGGGCTGATGAATGGGCTCCCTGTTGTTTTGGAAATGCACGATCTGCCATCCGGGCGCATAGGCCCACTCTGGTTTCGTTATTTCCGCGACTTTAAAGGTAAAAAACGCATGACAGTCATTACCAAGGCCTTAGAAGACGCCCTGGCAGAACGCTTCGGCTCCTATTTACGCAGCGCGGACGTAGTGCTGGCCCCAAATGGTGTGGAACCCGAACGTTTCGAAAACCTACCCAATCCGGTGGCTGCCCGACTTGCTCTGAACCTGCCGGAAGCCCCCACCATTGTCTGCACAGGTCACCTGTACCCAGGCCGGGGTGTGGAATTATTTATCAAACTGGCGGAGGCATTCCAATCCAAAGGAATCCGCTTTTTATGGGCGGGAGGCAAGCCTGCCGATATCGAAAAATGGCAGGAGAAAACAAAAGACCTACCCAACCTGACTTTCTGCGGTTTCGTTCCGAACACACTTCTACCCATGTATCAAGCCGCCGGAGATGTGCTTTTAATGCCATACAGCCGCGAAATTAGTGTTTCAAGCGGCATGGGGCATTCAGCCATGGTATCCAGCCCAATGAAAATGTTTGAATATCTCGCGACTGGTCGAGCTATTCTGGCATCGGACCTGCCCGTATTTCATGAGGTATTAAACGAGAATAATGCTGTCTTTTGCCCTCCTGAAAACCTGCCTGCCTGGGAAACCGCATTACAGGCCTTATTGGATAATCCGACCCACCGTGCAGAGCTGGCCAAACAAGCTCGCGATGATGCCCAAAAATACTCATGGAAAGAACGCGCCAGGCGCATTCTGGATAGTTTTCCAGGGTAAGCTCCAGATGCATTTACAGGCAAAGCCCCATTCTCTGTTAAGGATAGTTTTTGAACGACCAGGGTAGAAAATTGTGGGCATGGTTGGGAATTGTTTTGGCCGTGGCAATTTTGGCGCGCGCCAGTTTGTGGTTTGCATATCCAATCGCCCAGGGCAACGATACGCCAACTTACCTGCACCTGGCCAGTTCTTTAAAAAATAACCATGGATTCGAGCGTTACAATGGCACTCGCACACCCGGATATCCCATCTTTCTGATGTTGGCGGGCAACACCGATCGAGTTTACCTCCTGCAATTGTGTCTGGGTGTGCTGAACACATTCATGGTTTATTACATCGCCTGGCGTGTCAGCCAGCGTGCCTGGTTCGCCGGTTTGCTGGCGCTAATCCATACTTTGAACTTGGGCCAGATTTTTTTTGAAGCCGCAATGTTATCTGAGACTGTGGCTACATTTTTCCTTTTAATTATCCTGACGGGCCTGGTATATATCTTGAAAAACCAGGCCACAGCTGATACACAAATTCCCCCCGCACCGATCGCTGCCCGAAACCAACCTGACCCTGTCCGCGTGCTGGTGGTATCGCTTTTAATAGGATTAGCAGCGGCGGCCCTGGCCTTGACTCGCCCATTATTTGCTTTCTTCCCTTTTTTCGGAGCTTTTTTTCTGTTCTTTTTCTGGCGCCCAGTTCCCATAAAATTGCGTCTGAGCGCGGCAATCCTGACAACCCTGCCGGCCTTGTTGGTGCTGCTGGTGTGGATCAATTTTATTTATTCACGGTTTAATATCATCGGCCTGGATTCGATCGGTGGCTATCACCTGGTGAATCATACCAGCAGCTTTTTTGAACTGGCTCCAGATGAATATGCCCCCATCCGCGCCACTTTTTTACAGTTCCGCGAGCAACACATCGCAAGGACAGGTTCACCCATCAATACCATCTGGGATGCCATTCCGTCCTTGATGCTCCAAACCAAATTAAATTATTATTCACTCGGGCGTGTAATGGGTAAAATTTCGACCCGTCTGATCAGCGAACATCCCTGGTTATATTTGCAAAATCTGGCTCGGGGTTGGTATTGGTTCTGGAAGGTGGGCGTTTTCTGGCTGCCTGATACGCTTTCAAATTCATCGCTGCGCAGCCTGGTAAATAACATCATGCTGGTCGAACGCGCCTGTCTTTTTGGTATCAATTTATTATTTCTGAGCGGTTCATTGGCCTTGCTTTGGCAAAAATTCCGCCGCTGGTTCGGGCTGGATCTTTTCACCTGGTTCGCGCTCAGCGCAATTTGGGTCACATCCATCTTGCAAACGCTGGCAGAACATGGTGATAACCCTCGCTTTCTGGCTCCATTGCAAACGCTGGTTGTCCTTGTAACTGCGAGTTGGCTAATAAATATTTGGGCTCACTTTTCCCCTCCTAAGAAAGAGCAATACTAGATGAAACGTTCAGTTTACCTTATCATGCTGGTTGCCTTTCTTCTGCGTTTCGGACTTGGCGCAACTGCTGCCAGCCTTCTGCCACGGGTGGGTTACGAGAGCAAACCCCAGCAAGCCGGGTACCTCTTTTTTGACGCGTATCGCCGCGATACGCAGGCTTGGAACCTGGCACAATCATCAAAACCGCTTTCACGCGCATTCGACGATAAATTTTCGTCTGACCAATATGGTGGTTTGCTTTGGGTGAGCGCATTTGTATACCGGTACATCTCAGCGGGTACGCACCAACCCCTTTTGGTTGTTTTTCTGGCGGCCTTAGCTGGTTCGCTGGGCGTTCTGTTTGTATTCTTAGCCGCCAAACGCCTGGCAAATAAAACTGGCTTGGTGCCTGCACAAAATACATCAAATTGGCAATGGGATGATAAAGCTGCGCTACTTTGTGCGCTTATCTTTGCATTCTACCCAGAATCCATTTTATTGGGCGCTGCCCAGATGCGCGAACCATTCCTGATGACCTTTATCGCAATGGCCTTTTATGGGCTGACGGAATGGCTGGCCACCCGCCAGAAAGCACCCTGGTTCTGGATCGTGTTTTCGCTGGCTGGCATGTTACTGGTTTCACCCGGTTTTGTAGTAGTGACACTAATCGCATCCGCAGGCTGGTTATATTTCGCCGGTTCACCCGCCGAAACGCAGCCCGAACATAAAATTCCATGGCAGGTCATCGCCGGAGCCCTTGGATTGTTTGTCCTGGCCCTGATCATACTCACAACCAGTTGGAATTCTCTGGTCGCAGTGCGGGGAGGTGGTTTATTTGGCGTCATCGGTAGTTGGGCACGCGAAACAACCCGCTGGAATGCCTACCTACTGGGACGTAGCTCCGGCATCGTTCAGCTGCTTTTTCAAGCACTTCCACCAATTCTGGCTTTGCCCTTCGTAGCGATTTATGGCATTCTCCAACCCGTACTGCCAGCTGTATTACTGGAGCCCGGGGTTCCATTCTGGCAAATCCTGGGTATTTTCCGCGCAGTAGGCTGGTATCTACTGCTACCCCTGGTAGCTTTTGCCCCCGCGGCTGCCTGGTCACTACCAACAAGTCAGCGCCGCAGACAATGGATATGGCTTTGTCTGGTCGTTTGGGGCTGGATATTCATTGCAGCGCTGCGCGGCGGTGGTGACCAGTGGGACAATCCACGCTATCGAGTGATCCTGTTGGTCTGGATGGCGATGCTGGCTGTACTGGCCTTCAAACAAATAAAAGTTGGGCGCTGGTTTCGGCGGATTTGTGTTGTCGAAGCTATCATCCTGATGGTGTTTGGGCATTGGTATTCCTGGCGCTATCTTGGTTTCGGCTTTAATCTCGGGATCCGCAATACGCTGGTCATCGCCATTGGGCTTTCTGTGCTGGTTGTGCTGGCTGACTGGCTCTGGTACAATGCCCAGTTCAAGTTGGCAGAAAAATTTAAGCCTTCATCTCGGTTATAATTTACAGTTCCTGTTCTGGTCCCGCTCACTCTACGGTTTGCACGGGATCGATTGAATTCTTTCAAGGAGATATAAATGCCTGTCGCAATTATCACCGGTATCACCGGTCAGGACGGTTCTTATCTGGCTGAGCTTTTGCTCGGTAAAAGCTATCAGGTTATCGGTATGGTGCGCCGTTCCAGTACTGTAACCATGGAACGTCTTGAACATATTCAGGACGATATCATCATTACGCAGGGAGACCTGCACGACCAATCATCCATGGTTGCGCTAATTGAAGAATACAAACCCGACGAAGTTTATAACCTCGCAGCACAGTCTTTCGTACCCACATCCTGGAGCCAGCCCCTACTGACCGCCGAAGCCACTGGTTTGGGAGTCACCCGAATTCTGGAAGCCATCCGATTGGTCAATCCCCAGATCAAGTTTTACCAGGCTTCATCGAGCGAAATGTTCGGCAAGGTATTGGAAGTGCCTCAAAAGGAATCCACTCCCTTTTACCCGCGCTCGCCTTATGGCGTTGCCAAAGTCTACGGGCATTGGATCACTGTTAATTACCGGGAATCATTCGATATGTTTGCGACCTCGGGTATTTTATTCAATCATGAAAGCCCCCGGCGCGGTCTGGAGTTCGTCACACGTAAAATCTCGAATACCGTCGCCAAAATTAAGCTTGGAATGGCAAAGGAACTGCGCCTGGGCAACCTTGAAGCCCAGCGAGATTGGGGATTTGCGGGCGACTACGTTCAGGCAATGTGGATGATGCTTCAACACAGCCACGCAGATAGTTTCGTGATCGGTACTGGCGAGACTCATTCGGTGCGTGAATTCTGCGAACTGGCATTTAGTTATCTGGGACTGAACTATCAGGATTATGTAGTTCAAGATCCTCGCTTCTACCGTCCAGCTGAAGTCGACCTGCTCATTTCCGACCCAACCAAGGCAAAAATTGAGCTTGGCTGGACAGCTTCTACCAGTTTTCAAAAACTGGTAGAAATGATGGTCGAAGCCGATCTGCAGCGAGTGACCCGCAAATAACTCAGCTCCATTTCCGGATATCGTGCACAACCGGGATCTCGTCCTGTCTACGGCATCCGTAGACAGCTTGCCAGATTGCGCAGAATAATCCACATGAAGTGTGCGCGAGTAAAGGGCACAGAAGTTTTCGCCACCATGTCCAGTATCCGAAAGATTCTCCGCTATTTCCAGGGCCGGCCCAATCTAGCCGATCTGTTTGCTGTTGTCGGGATGGTGACTTATTGCATCACGCTTTGGGGGCTGGCTCACAACCAAATATCTGTACTCGACGAAGGTTTGTATCTTTTCAAGGGCTGGTTGTTTGTCACCGGACAGTATTCGCCTTTTCAGGCCTACGGTGCCTGGACAAATCAAATGCCGCTGGCTTTTCTCATCCCAGGATGGGTCGAAATGTTCTTTGGGCCGGGATTACTCACGGGGCGAATGATGGCAATCTTTCTTGGCATGCTGATGCTACCCGCCATCTGGTTGACAGCAAGACGGTTGGGGGGCCGCTGGATCGCAGCAGGAGTAATTATTGCAATTGTGCTCAATCCGGCAGCTGCGCGTATGTACGCACTGGCTGCATCCCAGGGTTTGGTAGCCTGCCTTCTGGCCTGGACGATGTGGTTCAGTCTGGGGAGAAACCAAAAGCACTGGCAAGTATTGATCGGTGGGTTGCTGGCAGGTTGCACGGTAATGGTACGCATCAACATGATCCCGCTTCTGCCACTGTTGACACTTTACATCTTGTGGGCTCGCGGTTGGAGAGCAATGCTCTGGTCGTTGAGCGGCATGCTATTCTCATTTGGCATTACTCACCTGGCCTACTGGCCGAATATTTTAACATTATGGGCCAAATGGCTGCCGCTCGGATTTTTAAAAACCTGGTTCCCGCCCAAAACCATCCCCACCTGGAAGCCTGACAACCCGCTCGAATTCCGTATCGCAAGTTTTTTTCTGGCGTTCCGTTACCACTTTGCAGCGCTGGCTGGCAGCCTGGCTACCTGGATTTTCTGGCCAAAAAGAGAAAAAATAACCACTGAAAATTTCAAGATAGCTGTCTTCTTGTCGGTTTTGATTATATTTTTTTTTCTACTGCATGCCTGGGCCGCACTAGGCAATGAATACTGCGTCTTTTGTTTCCCCACATACACGGCTTTTTTTGCCGGTGTGGGACTGCTCTTAACAGCAGTGACATTACCCTGGTGGAATCTCAATCCGCCGGCGTGGCGCAAGTGGCTGGGCGGTTTTACATTTTTGGTACTGCTGGCCGGTATGGCTTACAGTGCCGAAGGTGCAGCCGAAAACATGTTGGGCCAATTATTCTACAAACGCCTGCTCGCCACCCCAGTACCCGGGCTGAATGGCGTGGTATTATGGCAAGTATTAGCAAACAAGTTCCAGCTGGAATACAAGAGCCTGTATGACTCTTTTCATGTCTGGTTACCAGTGCTGCTGACTCTCCTTTTTGGTCTGGTTATTTACAGCCTACCGTTGGTTGGGTACCTGCTGGCACGCTACGCAGCGCGAAAAAGTGCAACCCGCTTTCCGTTGATGGGTGCAGCGTGGACATCTGGGCTCGTACTCATCTTATTGCTTGGCAGCTTGCTGGCACCAGCGCCAGTGCTAGCCGGGGATTACAATTCGTATGATTGTGCAGCCGATGTAATCCCAGCTTATGAGACGGCCGGCAAATTGCTGGCAAAATCTATCCCGGCAGGCTCAAAGATCTTTTGGGCTGGATATTCGCCAGTTACGTTGTTATATCTCCCTGGCGTGGAAATTTATCCCGCACAACTGCATGGTGCCTATTCGTTTAGAATAAGCACAGACGACGATGCTTTGCTAAAATATGGCTGGTGGAATCAACACCTGGCAGAGAAATGGCTCAATGAAGCCGATTTTATCCTGGCAGAACAAAAAAATCTGGGTAAGAATGACTGGCTAACCAACCGCCTTGATAAATTTGAACTTGTAGAACAAAGCGCACCTCAGACATGCCATGATACTTCGGCAATGTTCTTGTATCGGAGGAAGTAATGCAAAGCACCGTAATTGCCAATGAGAATCCTGCGGGTATATATCTATCCATAGTCGTCCCAATCTACAATGAAGTTGACAGTCTGCCGCTTCTAGACCAGGCGCTGCACACAGCCATGCAGGATGTTAAATGTACCTGGGAAGTGATATACGTGGACGATGGCTCGCGCGATGGCAGCGTAAAATTACTGGAAGAACTGGCCGGGAAGAGTGATGACCATGTTGTTGTGGTTGAATTCCGGCGCAACTTCGGACAAACAACCGCCATTGCTGCTGGAATTGACCATGCCTGCGGGAATGTGATCATATTTCTGGACGCGGACATGCAAAATGACCCGGCCGATATCCCGATGATCCTGGAAAAACTGGACGAGGGCTTCGACGTGATCTCCGGCTGGCGCAAAGACCGTGAGGATAATGCCCTGACACGCAACCTGCCATCGCATATTGCCAACTGGCTGATCTCAAACGTAACTGGCGTTCACCTGCATGATTACGGATGCACGTTAAAGGCTTACCGGCGTGAAGTGATCACTGGTTTTAAATTGTACGGCGAAATGCACCGTTTCATCCCGGTCTATGCAAATTCAGTTGGGGCAAAAATCCTGGAAGTGCCGGTAAGGCACCATGCACGAAAATTTGGCAGCAGTAAATATGGTTTGGAACGAACCATCAAGGTTGTACTGGATCTGATCGCAGTCCAATTCTTGACGCGCGGCGCAAACAAACCTATCTACCTTTTTGGGGGCGGCGGATTTGCGCTAATTGCTGCCAGCGTCATTGGAATATTATTTCTGGTAATTCGCAAGCTGGTCATGCAGATCGATATCTTAAGCTCACCGATATTTATTATTTCGGTACTGGCAACCATGTCCGGGTTTCAGGCCATTTTAATGGGCCTGATCGCGGAATTGCTGGTGCGCACTTACCATGAATCCCAGCAAAAACCCACCTACACTGTTCGCAAAGTCACACGATCCAATCCGGCTCCTGATACTGGCCCCGGCAGCAACCTGCCAGAGCAGCCAGGCGATAGCAAGGAAGTGAAATGAGGGCCTGGGTTAAACGCAATCGCCCCGTAGCATTGCGCGGGGCGGGCACCCTGCTGGCAATCATCCTGCTGATCGTTTTACTGTATCAAAGCGGTTGGGAAGATATTTGGGCAGCTGTGCGAAGAGTCTCCGTCCTGAACCTGGCAATGGCTCTCGGCTGCATCATGCTCTCACGTTTATTTATCACCGCGCGCTGGCACGTTTTATTGCGCTCGGGTGGTGTCCAAATCCCATTCAAAGACACAGCCTCGCTGGTTTTTACCGGCCTATTCGCCAATAACTTCCTGCCGACCACAGTCGGCGGAGATGTCATCCGCCTGGCAGGTGCCATTCAAATGGGTCATGACCGGGCCATCTGCCTGGCTTCCATCGCGGCAGACCGCGTGGTCAACATGGTTGGCATGTCACTGGCCGCACCACTTGGGCTTTGGCAGCTCTTCATCCTGCCAACCATTGGCTACCAACTGGGCGGCATGCAATCCGTCGCACTGGGAAGTTTGTGGAAAAAAGGCTGGGATTTCCTGCTGCGCACGCTGGAATCATTTACCATTTGGATAAAAAAACCATCAGCACTACTGATGGCACTTGGTTTTGCTTTAATCCACATGTTGTTTTCATTTTCGGCAAATTACATTCTGATCCAGGGCCTGGGTGAATCCCTGGCACTCTGGAAAGTCATTGGCCTCTTCAGTCTGGCCTATTTTGTCTCGTTAATCCCAATCTCGATCAATGGTTATGGCGTTCAGGAACTGACCGTCACATTTTTGTTATCACAGTTTGGCGGAATAAGCCTGCCAGTCAGCGCAACAGTTGCCGTTTTACATCGCATGTTAATGGTGCTGGTCAGTTTGCCGGGCGCCATCACTCTGCCGGCTGTGATGGCAGCCCTGGATCGTTCCAACACTGTACCCCCTACCAAATATACAGGGTCTGAAACGGATAAAGCGTGAGAAAAGTAACCGCAGCAACTTTCTGGCAAACCATCTTTACCTTCACATTCATCGTTAACCTGGTCATATTGATCTGGTCAATTTTTCGTTGGACTGAACTGAAGGTCATTATGTGGCGATCTGTCTGGGTGATCCCGCTGATTTTATACCTGGCGGCACTGGCAGGCTGTGTTGGACTATTCATCTGGATCCGCAAAGGCAACGCCAACCGGTTGTTAAATTTTCTTGAAATTTCACTACCGGCTGAAGCAAAAGCAGCGAGCACTATTTTCTGGAAGATCACAGCCTGGATTGCTTTCTTCGGGATCGTGCTGCTGATCCCAACCCTGAAATTCTTTTTCAGAATTGGAGAAGTTGTTAAAAAATCGACCCAGGATCCGGTCTTGACTACCATCGTCTTTTACTGGGTAGTGTGGTGGCTGATACTGGCCGCTGCAGGCGCGCTTAAACTAGCCGTCAAGACAAGTTGGGGGGCAAGCTTTGCCGGCACACTCATTTCACTGGGCGTGATTTATGAGATTTTCATGCGCTCTCAAATGGTAAGCACTTATCCATTTTCGATGGGCTGGTCTGAAGCAAGCCGTTTTTACTATGGATCGTTGTACTTCGCACGCTCTATTTATGGCGTTCAGGTGCCTCTACCCAGCCTACATCCCAGCCGTTACTTGCTGCAGGCTGTTCCGTTTTTATTTTCTGGACTGGGGCTGACTGCCCACCGTTTCTGGCAGTTTTTCCTTTGGATGGGTCTGAGCGCAACAACAGCCATCAGCCTGGCATGGCGCGCCACAAGCAGCGGAGAATCTCCCGAAGGGGTGAGCGGAAAATGGATCAAACCACTGTTCGCTGGTTGGATCTTTCTTTACCTGTTGCGCGTGGGTGTCTACTATCACCTCGAAGTGATGGTATTCGTGCCACTCCTGTTTGTCTCAACCAAACACCCATGGCGCTCGCTGGCTGCGGTTATCTTTGCATCTTGCTGGGCTGGAATCAGCCGTGTAAACTGGTTTCCCGTCCCTGCCATGATCGCGGTGGCACTCTACCTGTTGGAAGAACCTGTTTCTGCATACGGCACAGTTTGGAAATATCTTGCCAGACCCGCGACCTGGGGAGTTGTTGGGCTGATCTCCGCCCTGGCATCGCAGGCCGCTTATATCCCGCTATCGGGGAATGCCAACAACGCGCAGGCCTTCGCTTCCAGCTTCACTTCACCAAAATTATGGGACCGGTTGTGGCCAAATGACTCATACCCCTTGGGAATCGTCCCAGCTATATTGATCGTTAGCGGGCCGCTGATCGTGACATTATTACTCGCGTGCCTGGGGAAATTCAAATCCCTGCATCCCCTCCGTTGGGGCGGTTTATGGGGCATGCTGCTTTTGCTGTTTGCAGGCGGGTTGGTTGTGAGTGTAAAAATTGGCGGTGGCGGTGATTTACATAACATGGACGCTTTCGCTGTCCTGCTAGCTGTGATCGCTGCTCATTTCATCGGCGAAAAAGTCCGTTCAGAAACCGGACACCAGGATTGGTTGGCGCTTACCTGGCCCAATGCTGCAACCGGGCTGCTCATCCCATTGGTATTCATTATTCCATTACTCTCTCCAATGCAGAAATTCAATCAAGATACCAACAAACAAGCCTTCGCCCTATTAAAGGATATGTCGGAAAAGGCCAGCCAGACCGGTCCGGTATTATTCATCAATGAACGCCATCTGGTCACTTTCCATGAAATCAAGGTTCCGCTGGTGCCTGAATACGAGGCTGTTACATTGATGGAAATGGCAATGTCGAACAACGAAGCCTACCTGCACCAGTTCTACAACGATCTAAAAGACCATCGTTTTGCCGCGATTGTGACCGGCAAGCAAAACGTGGGGATAAAAGAAGAGGGTGCGTTTGCCGAGGAGAACAACATCTGGAACTCGCGTGTTTCACCTTACATCCTTTGCTACTACGAACCCGTCACGATCGTTAGCAGCCCTGAACCACTCACCTATATCGAGGCAGACGAAAGCCGGATTGAATTTTACCTGCCGCGCACCTCGCCATATGTTGCTCCGGTTTCAGCACCGAGTGGAGTGTGTCCATAATATGGCGTTGCCCCCTCAGGTCTTTCGATTTCATGATATTGCGGCAGTCTCAGTCAGGAGCGATAACTCCTTTGCAGGGGCGTTCTTCGAAGCAGAATATGGTTACCATCGCGTGGAGAAGCAAGCCGAAGATCTTCCGCGTGTTTCTCTCGATTTTCACATGAATCTGGCCGCCCCCAAAGGTTTCACTCAACACACCCACAAGCTGCTGGCACGCTGGGCCTATCAAGTAACCATTGAACCCGGCGATATTGATATGCGTGTTTACGGAAATAATGCCGCAGTTTCCATGGTCCATCACATGCTGGTGCACCCGTCGCTACGCTGGCTGGCAGCCAACAATGGAACCTTGCTATTACATGCGGGCTCAGTAGCGAAAAACAACAAAAGCTTGATCTTTACTGGTAAAGGCGGCGCAGGCAAAACCACAACCACCTCACTGATCCTGGCAGCCGCCCAGGGCTGGCAGATCCACGCAGACGACTATGTTTTCATACAGGACCGCACAGACAAATCATCTTTTCCCGACGCAAGGTATGATGTGCAAAGCAAGGCCTATGTGACGCGCTCGCATCTTTACCGGGATCTACAGAATTGGGTTCCCGATATTCGCACACGCCTGACAAACTGGGAACGTATACGTCTGGAGTTTTTTGGTGCATTACGAAAATATACTAACGAAGGCATCAAATGGCCGGTCAGGCTTAGCCCGCAGCGTCTTTGGCCTGGCATAGACATCGCCAATACTGCCTCGCCAACAGCCATCATCTTGCTCGAACGCGCGGACGTATCCAAACCCCAGCTAATCCCGATCCGAAAGCTGGACGAAACTGCCGATGACCTGCTGGAAATGAATTTTGGGGAAGCCCGGCACTTCATCAAGCTACTTAATAAAGCTGGGGCGCTCAACATCGAATGGCTGACTGCCTGGAAAGATACCGAGCAGGACCTGCTGTCCAATCTGTTGGTTAAAATTCCAGCTTACCGATTGGTACTGCCATTTTCGCAGTCTTCTGCAGGTACACAGGCGCATCTACTGCCTGTGTTAGATGAGTTGGTCAAATAGTAGAATTATCAATAGCCACTCTGGCTACGCCAATTGCATTTTATGGTTCTTAGATTTCCGAGTAACAAAAACACATGTCGAAAACCTCGCGCCAAAAATCCTTCTCCCTGATGATTCGCATTGCTGGTACGCTCACCAGTATGGCGCTGTTTTTCGTATTGATCTCACGCCAAAAATGGGATCTGGTTTTTGTAAAAGCGGCGGGGATTTCAATTTGGATAATTTTGCTTTCAATATTTTTCTATCTATTATCCTTTGGGTTTAATACCTTGCGCTGGTGCATTCTTTTGTGGGCGCAAAACGTAAAAATTTCGTTATGGCAGGCATATCGTCTCACCTGGGCTGGAAACTTCGCTTCAAATTTTTTACCTTCCACCATCGGAGGTGATGGGTTTCGCATGCTGGCAGTCCATCCTTATTCGGGCCGTAAAACCATTTCCATCGGTTCTGTGGTGCTGGACCGCATCATTAACATGGCAGCTATGGCTTGTCTGATCCCGGCTCCGCTGATCATATTTGGAGCATCTCTGCACAGCCTGTTTGAGTCAGGCGTGCTCAGTCTGGGGCTATCATCCCTGGCTTTACCACCCAACCTGCAAAAACTTTTTGAAAAATTCTTTCCCAAAGTTATTTCTGCGTTACAGATTTGGGCTGCAAAACCCTGGACATTTATCCACGCTTTTTTGGTGGCCTGGCCATCCAATCTATTACCGATGACTGCAACCTACATGTTGGCTCACCAACTAGGTATAAACGTCAACTTCTGGCAGGTGCTGGGCGTACAAACGGTGACCTATTTTCTCTCGGTGCTGCCGGTTTCTGTCAACGGCTATGGACTGCGAGAAGTGGCTTACACCACACTCTACGCCGCACTTGGCGCCAGTATTGAACAAGCCTCAACCCTGGCTTTGGTGACACGCTTATTAACTTTGCTGGCCACCGTACCAGGCGCAATTTGGCTCTCTTCGGCTGTCAGTGGCGCAGCCGGATTGGATGATATTCCCGACGCGATAGCCCTGAAAAATACGGACTCGAGCGGGGGAAACAGTAAACCATGAAAATCCTTGTGCTCACCCATGAATTTCCTCCAGTGGGCGGAGGCGGAGGCCGAGTTGCTCGGGATATTGCCGTGGGACTGGCTGAGCGTGGACATAAGCTGCGCATACTTACGACTCACATGGATGGTCTAGCGCTTTCCGAAGAGATCGTCAACTTCCAGGGTAATTATGTGCGCGTTGAGCGTATGCGCACCAAACGCAAAACTGCCTTTCGCGCCGATCTAATTGAAATGGCCTACTACAACCTATCCGCAGTGATTGCGGGATGGCGCATCATCCGGACATGGCAACCGGATGTGATCCATGCCCATTTTGCGGTCCCGGCAGGAGCAGCAGCCTACCTGCTCTCAAAACTGACCGGAGTACCGTATGTTTTAACTGCCCACCTTGGCGATGTGCCTGGCGCTGTGCCGGAAAAAACCGACCGCTGGTTCAAATGGATCTACCCATTTACCCCAGCTATCTGGCGGGGGGCAGCCAGGGTAGTGGCGGTCAGCGAATTCACCCGACAGTTAGCCTTGCGACACTACCATGTTCCAATTGAAGTCATCCCCAACGGAGTTGATCTTTCCACACTGCCAGCACCTAAACCCGCTGAAAATTCCCCCGAGACCGTCAGGATCGTCTTTGCCGGGCGTTTTATGGAGCAAAAAAATCCAGCCCACCTGGTTCAAGCGCTTAGCCGGTTAAAAAATCTACGCTGGCATTGCGCCATGCTCGGCGATGGCCCATTGCTAGAATCCATCCGCACAGGCGTAGCTGCCAGCGACATATCAGAACGCTTCTGGCTGCCGGGCTGGGTAACCCCCGAGCACGTTCTGGCTGAATTTGCGCGCAGCAACCTGCTTGTGCTGCCATCCCGATCTGAAGGCCTGTCTGTCGTGGGCGTCCAGGCCATCGGGATGGGCCTGGCCTTGCTTCTTAGCGATGCTGGCGGCAATCTGGAACTGGTGCACGAAGGTGAAAACGGTTTTCTCTTCCCAGTCGGTGATATAGATACACTCACGGAGCGATTAAAGATTTTGATCGAAAACCCTTCCATGCTACAATCTGCACAACAAAAAAGCCGTGAAATGGCAAAATTATTTGACATGGCAACAATCATCTCGCAATATGAGCTTATTTTTTCCAGTCAGAGTACAACCTATATGCACACAACATCCAGTTCCAGCTCATAAAATGTACTTATTCAGCGAACTTAACCTTTTTTCGGCGCTGCTCCTGCTAGCACTCTGGACTCTGGGAGGCTGGCTGATCACCGCACGATCCTTTAACCTGCCGGCCAACGAACGTGGGTTGGTGAGCCTGGGCGTAGGTTTGGTCACTGGCACATGGCTGGCTAATTGGCTGGCCCGCTTCCTGCCACCCGATGCGGCTTTCTGGGGCGCAGCCTTGCTAACGGTGACTCTCGGTCTTGCCATGGCCTGGCCCGTAACACGTGACCTGCTCTCCCCAACCGCTGGAAGTTCTGCAAACCCATCGGCCCGAATCTCCAGCTTGAAGGAAATCTTTCAGCCCGGAACCTGGGTCCTATTCATCATTTTTGTGATCGTCTTCACCCTGATTGGGCGTGGGTTTGCTTTTTTTGACGACCACCAAAACCTTGCGCCAGTCTCCATTATGGCAACCGGCGACGTGCCACCCCATTTTTCTTACAACCCCGACCTGCGTTTCGGATATCATTATTTTCTGCTGTTGGTAGCATCCCAGTTCGTACGCCTGGCCAGCGCCGGACCCTGGACAGCGCTCGACCTGGCACGCGGTCTGACTTTGGCATTGACTCTGGCGTATGGCAGTTTTTTGGCACTGCGCATCACTCGCAGCCGCCTGGCCCAGGCCATCTCAATGGTCTTCATCGCCTTTGCAGGTGGCGCACGCTGGTTATTCCTATTTTTACCCATAGCACTTCAGCGCCAGCTTTCGTCCAGCGTTCAATTAATCGGCTCCGGTGCCGATACTGGCCCAAACCTGATCACTGCCATCTATAAATACTGGAAGATTGAGGGCCTTGGACCGCTGCCCTTCCCATTCATGTTCGGATCCGGGCTGGATCCATCCTTCAGCATGTTCCATAACGGTTGGGGGACCAGCGCCATCACCATGGCGTTATTGCTGGTGCTCCTGGTTAGAGCAAGAGATTTTTCTGGGAAGCAAGGCTTGCACCCAACCATAGCTTTTATCCCCATCATTATCCTGCTGGCTTCCATGGCGCTGGCAAACGAAGTTACCTTCGCCTTTCTGTATTTTGGTCTGGCTGTTGCAGCCCTGGTCTGGATTATTCAGAAACGTTCTTTACGCCTGCCGCGTTCCCTATGGGTCTGGGTCGGGTTGATGTTTATTGGCGGGATATTGGCCATTCTACAGGGCGGCATGTTTACAGAGATCATGCGAGGCTGGTTGGAAAAGCAGTCAGCCAGCCCCACTGCGGGTAGCACCTACTTCAAGGTTGGTTTTGCGCTGGGTCTACCAACCCTGCTCTCGGCCCACCTTGGCTACCTATCCCTGCTCAAGCCTCTGCAATGGGTGGTAATTCTGGGTGAAACCGGGCTGGCTGTCTTTGCCCTGCCCATCGTTTTGAAGAGGCTCCCCGGGCTCAGCCATGACGAAAACTGGTTGGAGGCTGCCTGGATTGGCTCGATCATTGTCAGTCTGCTGATGGTCTTTGTCCAATACACGGGCAATGCCGGACCAACCGCCGCATCTCGTATGCAGGCCCACTTTCTGACAGTTGTCAAAATCTACGCAGTGCCGCTATTGTGGATCTGGGCTAATACGCTCAAAACATCCAAACACGCAGAGAATATCAAAATAAGCATCTTCGCATGGGGAATGGCAACTATTTTCAGTGGTATCTCATTGTTTGGCCTGCAAATTGCGGCCATGCCAAATCCGGTTTACGCCATCTACCTAACCCAACTCGACGCGCAAATGTTTACGCGCCAATGGGATAAGCTTGCGCCAAATACGATGGTCTTCGACCCGGTCTACCCCCGCGCAGCCACGATCCTTGGACGTCCGATTCGCGCATCCAAAACCATGGGGGAAAACCTACCCGAGTGGGATGCCCTCAACGAAAACCCCAATCCTTTCAATCTCAAAGCCGCCGGCTATGATTATCTCTATGTCGATCTAAAGTACCTTAACAAATATACAAAGATTATCCAGAAAGACTGCGCGGTCCTGGTTGACCAGGTCCAGGACAAAAACAACGGCAAAATAGTTGATGCTCGTTACCTTTTCAGCATAAGCGACTGCAGGTGAACCAGGCATGCTGACAAAACCGTCACGACTCACATTTTGGAGATGGGTGTTAGTAATCACCTCACCGTTAGCCTGGCTCTCAATGCTGTCGGCCTATTCCCTGGCCAAAAAGCTGGGATTATCTCCACTAACAAGCAAGACCTGGCTGTTGCTGCTGGCTGCCATGGCGCTGACCGCTGGGATTAGCTTGCTTGTTCTGATCTTTAGCTTCACTCCGATGCGCAAACGCTTTGCGGCTGTCGACATTAATAGCAAGATCCCTAACAACCTGCGTTGGCTGGGCTATCCATTGCTGTTGGCTAGCCTGGTGGCATACCCGGGGATCATCTTGCACCCATATTATGGGGAGCTTCTCGCGAAGCAGATCGAAATTCGTCTATTTTTATTTTGGATGCTTAGCCTGACAGGCATGGGGGCATTTGTTTTGGCCCAGTCGCGCCAAAACTCCGGCAGCCGCCCACTCTGGCCAACTGCTCTAATCATTACCATCCTACTGCAGGCCTGCATCCAACGAGTGGCACTCTACCTGCCTGATATCAGCGCATATCCGTTCGCCATGGGCTGGTCAGAAACCAGCCGCTTCTATTACCCGGCGCTGTTCATGAGCCGCACAATCTTTGGACAATCGCTTTCGTGGCCCATCCTGCACCCATCCTTGCATTTATTGCTCACCCCGCCTTATATGTTCGCGGCACCGCTCTGGTTCCACCGTTTCTGGCAAGTGGCCATGCGCTTCCTGCTGGTAGGGCTTATCGTTCCGGCCTTGATCCAGCGCCTAAAAATTTCTACACCGCATCCGCAAAAGAATCTACTGGATAGTTCCGGCACCCTGCGCTGGTTAACCGGGCTATGGATGTTTCTGATATTATTTACTTTACCGCTCTACCTGCACCTGGCTGTGCCCGTTTTTATCGTCTTGTGGGGGTTTTCCACCAGGGATAATATGGCACGCCGCAGCTGGTTCTGGTTGATGCTGGCATCCATCTGGGCAGGCTTGAGCCGCTTGAACTGGTATCCCATGCCAGGCATGCTGGCAGCAGCTTTATATTTTCTGGAAGTACCCATCCAAAAGAAAAGCTGGGGCTACCTGATCAAACCTGTTCTATGGTTCGTAGTCAGCACAGCCGTCGCATTTGGCTCCATGCAAATTTACATCGCAATTTCAGGCATTTCCAATCCAGGCGATTTCTTCACCAGCCTGAGTTCTACCAAATTATGGGAACGCCTGTTACCAAATGCTTCTTATTCCTTGGGCGTTTTGCCCGGGATCATCATTTTCTCCGCGCCTTTTTGGCTGCTCCTGTTCACTGTCAGGCGGCATTTCAGGGCCGTTGAGCGCCTTAGGGCGGTTTTCCTGCTGGGAGAACTGTTGATTCTTTCCATGGGCGGGCTGATTGTCAGCATGAAGATTGGCGGTGGAGCCGATATCCACAATATGGATGCTTACGCCGTGCTGCTGCTGGTTATTTCAGCTTACCTGTTTTGGGGAAAACGCGAACGAGAAAATTCAAACCAAGTAGCCCATCCTGCAAATAGCCCACTTTTTCAATGGGGTATCATCGCCTTGCTCGTAATGGTACCAGCCTGGTTCAGCGTGCTGGGGTGGTCCAGCATCTGGCAGTATGACACGAGTAAATCACAGACCACACTGAAAGCTTTGCAACAGCAGGTCGATCAAGTCAACAACCAGGGCAGCGAGATCCTGTTCATCACACAACGTCATCTGATTTCTATGCAAATGTTAAAAGGGGTGACATTGATCCCCGAATATGAGCGCGAAGAATTGATGGAAATGGCTATGGCCCAGAACGACGCTTATTTACAGGTCTTCCGTGCCGATCTTGAAAAACACCGCTTTGCGGCTATCGTTGTTGACCCACTGCGCTTCAACTTCGTGGGAGAACAGGATGCCATGGGCGCGGAAAATAACGCGTGGACACGCTACGTGGTCAAAAAGATTCTGTGTAATTACAAACAAGCCGCCATCTTTCCTGCCGACCGCATCGCAATTTATGTGCCACAGGTCGGTGAACAAACTTGCCCTTAGGCTCGCCTATTTTGCAGAACCATATAAGCCACCAAACCCACTATTGTGAGCGCAACACCTGCCAGCCCAAGCGGACCAGGTAAAACTCCCTGTAAAAAGAGCAATTCGCCAGCCAGCGAAAAAACCACTTCCATCGACTGAGTCGCATCGACTGCCGCAATTTCATACGGATGTTGGCATAAATGGCGCGCATACAGAAAAATAGTTGTGGCAATTACCCCTGAAAACAAAGCCACCATGGCCGTACTTATCAACTGTCCACCAGAAGGCAATGGCGGGGCACTGACCAGCAGCAGCCCAATCCAAAACGGAACAGAACCAAGCGTAAGCAGCAGAACCCGCGCAAAACTATTTTCCAAAATGGCATGGCGAATATGCGGCAAGCGTGAATTCTCACCCTGGCGCGCTTCCCAGACCATCTGATTGCCAAAAGGATAGGCAAAAGCCGCCACAAGCACAGGCAGAGAGCTGGATAACATTACCATTGGGCTGGTTGAGCTTGCATGTTCAATATTAACCAACACGATGCCAATAAAAATAAGAGCGGTAAGCAAAAGGCCTTTGGTTGGCACCTTTCTGCCGAAGAAAACAAGCACAATCGGAGTAGCCAGGATCGTGGTCTGCCAGGTTGTGGCGACAACCCACCCGGCTGCGTATACAGCGCTGAAACTGATCAGGGCATAAAATACGCCAAACCCAATGCTGCCCGCCAGAATCCAAAAACGCCAATACTGCCGGAATACTACAAATACAGCCACGAGTGCATCAGGCCCTGCGCTGAAGAGCAAGATTAAAATCAGGAAGACCAGCATATATCCAAAACGCAAGCTGGCAGTCCAGACCCAATGGCCTCCCGCCAGGCTCATGGCACGATTCAAGACAAAGGTACTACTAAAAAACAAAGCGGAAATAACTCCCAGCGTAACTCGGCGGACCATGAAACTCTCCTTGGTGAATAACTAACATCAATAATATTTACCAATATCCCTGTCAAAACGGTAGGGCAAGGTTTTTTTGTGGTTGTTTTTGCGCACGCGAAACAGCATTGCGTTGTCATACTTTGCGCTCAACATGAAGTTATATCAAGCCAATTGCATCCCGGCAAGTCAGGTTTGCCCTATCTAATAAAGGATTGGTCCATCCAGGTCCGCAGTCTCACGGTTAATAATGACAATTTCAATCTGTAGATGCCATTGGGTATGCTGGAAGACCCAAAATTAATAGAATTACAGAGTGTCACATAATCACGAAAGGCAATTTAAATGCGTATTACAATTTTGACCACCGGTACGAGAGGCGATACTCAACCATATCTGGCATTGGGAATCGCACTTAAAAAAGAAGGCCACATGGTTCGTGTGGCAGCATTTGAAAATTACGAAAGTTTTGTAAAGGAGCACGGCCTGGAGTTTTACCCCATCAAAGGTGATATTTCCAAAGTGGCTTCAAGTGAAGGTGCAAAAGATGCCAGGCAGGCCGATAATCCTCTCAAATTCATTCTGAGTTTTAATAAATTAAAGTCCCTGGTTTTTGGCCTCCAAAAAGATTTTTTCGATGCCTGCATTGGCTCAGATGCCATAGTTTACCATCCGGGGGCAGCCATAGGTTTTTTTATTGCCCAGTACTTAAATATCCCAGCCATTCTTGCCAGCCCTTTTCCGATGACGCCGACAACGGCATACCCTGCTTTAATTTTTTACGATTCCTTGCGGCTGGGAAAAGGATTTAATCTCGCAACCCATAAAATATTTGGACAGATCATGTGGTCAGCATCCAGTTCAGCAATCAAACAATTCTGGATGGAAAAGTTTGGCCATGCTCCCGAAAATTTTTCTTCCCCGTTTAGTAAGCAAAACAGCAGGCGCAACCCAACCATCGTTTCTTGCAGCAAGCATATTTTTCATCAACCAGCTGATTGGCCAAAACACACAACAAACACTGGTTACTGGTTTGATGACCAAGAGATTGGCTGGCAGCCAGCCCCTGAATTATTGGATTTCCTGGAAAAAGGACCAGCCCCGGTGTATGTTGGCTTTGGCAGCCTTGGCGATCCAGCCCTGGCCGTTCAAACCACAGAACTGGTGATTGAAGCCTTAAAAAATGCAGGCAAGCGAGGAATTCTGGCAACGGGCTGGTCCGGGCTAGCCAAGATTGAGTCCATCCCAGAAGAAATATTTATTCTTGAGAGTGCGCCGCATACATGGTTATTCCCCCGAATGGCCGCAGTAGTCCATCACGGAGGTGCAGGAACAACTGCGGCTGGTCTGAGAGCCGGAGTACCTGGAATTATCATTCCGCACAGCAACGACCAGTTTGCCTGGGGAAGGCGAGTATTTGAACTGGGCGTTGGTACGAAACCCATTCCGCGCAAGAATCTGACAGCGGAGAGGTTGTCGGCAGCCATTAAAGTTGCGCTATCGAATGAAATCAGAACTGCATCAAAAGAATTAGGGATCAAAATTCAAAGTGAAGATGGCGCCAGGACAGCCGCCGAAATTATTATCAACTGCTTTGATCAAAAAGAATCCGATTAAATCACAAACTACTTCAATTGCAATCCACAAAGAATAAACGTTCGCTAAACAGCGGCACAACCTGTTGCTGCCCCGTGTTATAGTTGGAAGATGAAACCTACCCAAACTCTGCCCGGTAATTTCGTTCTCGCCTGGAACCTGGACCTGAAACATAATACACGTCTGAATATTATTTTACAGGTCATTGGCCTGGGCTGGATGGCACTGGCTGGCTGGCTGTTGACTCTCTGCGTTCGGTCGATGCGCCCAGAACTTGGGACTACCTTGAATGCAGGCTTGCGGGGAAATATGCTCATCACACTTGGACTGCTGATCCTTGTGATGGCGGTCACCATCTTACTCCACGAAATGGTGCATGGTTTCTTTTTTTGGCTTTTTGCTCAACATCATCCGGAGTTTGGCATCGGAACTGGTTACGCTTTTGCCGCCATGCCGGACTGGTTTTTTCCAAAACGACAGTACCTGATAATCGGATTGAGTCCGCTGATATTGTTGACAGTCTTGGGCCTGACTGCCTGCGCTTTCGTGCCGCTGACCTGGCTTGCCGCACTCCTGGGTGCCATGATAATCAATGCGGGTGGGGCCATCGGCGATCTATATATCTGCGGACGGATCGCCCTCGATGCACCTGAACTCTGGATTAAAGACACGGGGGATGGTTTTCAACTTTATAGACAGCGAATCGAGTAAAGAGTCGCAACTTTTTGAACATTGAAACGTAAATTTAATCAGACCCACTTTAATGGCTCAGACTTTTTTTGTGTAATGGGCCATGATAAATTTCTGGAGGACGAAATGTTCAACAAGTTTATATTTGCAATAATGCTGCTGACCTTGGCCACACTTGCCTGTGGTTTTCAAACCAACCTTCCAAACATGGCCACCCCTGGCCCGGATATTACCAGTCAAGTTTCTGTGCCAGTCCCCGATGCCGATACCAGCCTGACCCTCTCGTTTGGGGCGGGCAAGCTGGTGTTGGCGCCCGGTGCGACCAATTTGGTGGATGGCACAGCCACATATAACATCCCTGATTTCAAACCTGAAATCAAGACAGAAGCCGGTGATATAAGTATTGCCCAGGGCGACTACAAAATGACTGGTTTTCCAGCCTTGAACAACATCAAAAATGAATGGACACTAAATCTCGGATCGGCTCCAATGAGTTTGAAAATTAATGCCGGCGCTTATGAAGGCCATTTCGACTTTGGCGGATTGGCACTAACCAATCTAAGCGTGAACGATGGCGCTGCCGAAGTTACAGCCGATTTTTCAGCTCCAAATTCTGAAAAAATGAGCGTGCTCAGCTATAAAACAGGAGCTTCAAATGTAACCCTGAAAAACCTGGGTAACGCAAATTTTTCATCGTTAGTATTTGAAAGCGGCGCGGGTAATTACACGCTCCACTTTGGTGGAAAGCTCCAACGCGATGGCAGTGTCAATGTCCGTTCCGGCATGAGTAACCTGACCCTGGTGATCCCACCAGGGGTGGCAGCCAGTGTCAAGGTTAGCAGCGGGCTCTCGAATGTGCAGGTTCCATCTGAATGGACCCATGCACAGAACAGCGATACTTATACGCAAAAAGGCTCTGGTCCGACGCTAACAATCGTGATCGAAATGGGCGCCGGAAACGTGCAGATTTCTCAGTAAAAGAAGAAATCGGTTCATATTCTCAGACCGTGTAAGGATAAATTTTTATCCCTAACACGGTCTGACTTGTTTTAGCTACCTATTTCGTCATTTCGGAGTAAAAGGTCATATTTTATCCATGACGATGATCACTTGTACATTTTGGCATCAGACAATAGAATTAGATATAAGTAGATGAAAACTACCGTTTTACTGTATTTGCCAAAATAATTTTCCTATCCTGCATATGGATTACCAGCCTGCAGGATTGCAAAAATCCATTTCGACTCAAAGAGGTTTGTTATGCAAATTACCCGCCAGGCCGACTATGCCATCCGAGCAGTGCTATATATATCGAAACTAGGTCAGAACCAACGAGCCGCAACCAGCCAGATTGCTCATGAACAGCACATTCCACCATCATTTTTGGCAAAGATCATCTCGCAGCTCTCGATTGCCGGGCTCCTGCAGACTTCGCGCGGCGCGCGCGGTGGTGTCATGTTGGCAAAACGCCCAGAAGAAATTACTCTTTTGGATGTAGTCGAATCCATCGACGGGCCGATCACTCTCAACGAATGTGTGAATGATATGAATGGCTGTTCTTTTGGAGATGATTGCCCACTGCGCCCGATCTGGTGCGATGCGCAGGAGGACCTTGTGACTCGCTTGAAGTCAACAACTTTTGCCCAATTTGCGACTACAAATTAATAATACATTACATCTGGGCAACACCCAAAAAAGACAACGGATACCTTTCGGTAACCGTTGTCTTTTTTGGGGCGTATAATCTAGCATATTGACAATCTAAATTTTGGGTTCACTACATCCAGTTTGAAGGAGATAACCATGACCGGTCCACGTGTCGTACGCGCCCCGCGCGGCACTCAGCTCACCTGTAAAAATTGGCTGAGCGAAGCTGCTTATCGCATGATTCAGAATAATCTTGATCCGGAAGTTGCCGAAAAGCCGGAAGACCTGGTAGTTTATGGTGGACGCGGTAAAGCCGCGCGCAACTGGGAATCCTTCGATGCAATTCTGGAAGCGCTTATAGATCTTGAAGATGACGAAACGCTCCTGGTTCAATCCGGCAAACCTGTGGTTGTATTTAAATCGCACAAGGATGCACCCAAAGTTTTAATCGCGAATTCAAATTTGGTGCCACACTGGGCCACCTGGGAACACTTCGATGAGCTGGCAAAAAAAGGCCTGATCATGTACGGCCAGATGACCGCAGGATCATGGATCTATATCGGCACCCAGGGTATTTTGCAGGGTACTTATGAAACCTTCGGCGCGCTAGCCAAGCTCAAGGGTTGGGGCTCGCTCAAGGGTAAATTCGTCCTAACCGCCGGGTTAGGGGGCATGGGTGGCGCACAGCCTTTGTCGATCACAATGAATGAAGGCGTTGGCCTGATTGTGGAAGTCGATCGCGAGCGAGCTGAGCGGCGCCGCGCGATCGGGTATGTTGATACCGTGGTGGATACCCTGGAAGAAGCGATGACCCTGGTCGAAGAGCACACATCTGCCGGCAAACCCATTTCGATTGGGTTGGTGGCTAATGCTGCCGATATTTTTGCGGAGCTTGTGACGCGCGGCATCATCCCTGATGTCGTTACTGACCAGACCTCAGCACATGAAGCCCTGTATTACGTTCCCAGCGGACTAACAGTCGCAGCGGCAGACCAGCTGCGCATTAGCGATCCGGATACCTACAAAAAGATGGCGATGGACTCCATGGCCAAGCACGTCCGGGCGATGCTGGATTTTCAGCGCAGAGGTGCCGAGGTTTTCGATTACGGCAACAATATTCGCCAGCAAGCCTTTAACCACGGTGTGAGCGATGCCTTTGAATTCCCCGGTTTTGTTCCAGCTTATATCCGCCCGCTTTTCTGCGAAGGCAAAGGCCCGTTTAGATGGGTGGCGCTTTCTGGTGATAAAGAAGATATTTACCGGACAGATGAAGCTGTAATGGAATTATTCCCAGATGATGCGCATCTGCATCGCTGGCTAAAATTAGCACGCGAGAAAGTTCCTTTCCAGGGGCTCCCATCGCGTATCTGTTGGCTCGGCTACGGCGAGCGCGCCCTGGCCGGGTTGAAATTCAATGAAATGGTGGCAAAAGGTATTCTAAAAGCGCCAATCGTGATCGGCCGCGACCACCTGGACTGCGGCTCGGTAGCCAGTCCCAACCGCGAAACCGAAGCGATGAAAGATGGTTCCGATGCGATCTCCGATTGGGCAATTTTGAATGCCATGATCAACATCGTCGGGGGGGCCACCTGGGTCTCCTTCCACCATGGCGGTGGCGTCGGCATCGGCTACAGCCAGCATGCCGGGCAGGTCATCGTGGCAGACGGAACGCCTGAAGCTGCGATACGCCTGGAACGAGTCTTGACCACTGATCCGGGCATGGGCGTAGTGCGGCATGCCGATGCTGGTTACGAGATTGCTATAGCAGCCGCGAAAAGGCATGGCATCAAAATGCCGATGCTAAAATAAACATAATCTGACCGCCCTAAGCTGCAGCCACCACCGGCGGCGACATCCGCAGCGAACAAATCCACAAATAATAAAGGCAGGACCGGCACCATCTGTCCGTCCTGCCTTTCAATCTCAACCACCGTACTTACGCACGGATATCCAGGTTCAGCTCTTACCCATCACAACGATTGCAACCAAAAGCACCGCGCGGTCAAACCTTAGATTACCATGCGCAGCGCAGCAAAAATTAGCATGGCAAATAGCAAAACTGATGAGCCGTGAGTAAATACCAAACACCGATAGAACAAAAACAACCACATCCCCGATCGCACCAATGGCTTCAGAAAGAATACTTACCTCATGCTGTGTCGCTGTTCAAAAAACTCCATCCAGAACAGAATAATTTTTAAGGGGAAACGCACTCATTTCATGGATGGATAAGCTGATTCGATCAGCCGTTCTGGGCAACCCGCTTATATTTTTTAGGTGTGAGATCCACCGAAAAACGGGCAAAACTTCTCTTCCTTGTTGGGGGAGTATCCTGGCCACCAGACTTACTATGAATAAATACAAAAAATAACTGACTTATCGTGAAAATTACAGAAACAACCTGTCCTTCCCGGGTTACAAAGTACAATAAGACTGAATTTTTATCGCAGGAGACGAGCATCAATATGACATCAACCAAGCGAATTGCGGTACTGACCAGCGGAGGTGACGCCCAGGGCATGAATGCAGCCGTCAGGGCAGTTGTTCGTACCGGTATAGACAAAGGCGCAGAGGTGTACGCTATTTATGAAGGCTACCAGGGCCTGGTGGATGGCGGTGAACGCATCCGTAAACTGGATTGGAATGAGGTAGCCGGCATTTTGCAGCGAGGCGGCACCATCATCGGCACAGCGCGCAGTGACGAATTCAGGACGCGTGATGGACGGCGCAAATCTGCCCTCAATCTCATTCAGCTGGGGATCGATGGTTTGATCGTTATCGGCGGCGATGGGTCACTGACCGGGGCACATATCTTCAGGCAGGAATGGCCTACCCTGGTAACTGAACTTGTCGAAGCAGGCTCCATCGATGCGGAAGTCGCAGCTGCGCATCCAGCGCTGTTAATCGTTGGATTGGTAGGTACCATCGATAACGACTTTTATGGCACCGATATGACCATCGGCACAGACAGCGCACTGCACCGCATCACCGAAGCCATCGATGCCATTTCCAGCACAGCCGCCAGCCACCAACGGACCTTCATCGTCAAGGTAATGGGCCGCAATTGCGGTTACCTGGCGCTTTATGGCGCCCTGGCTACCGGCGCAGACTGGGTTCTAATTCCTGAATCACCGCCAGATGTGGACAATTGGCAAGATGTGATGGTGGAACGCTTGAAAGCCGGCACTAAGGCCGGAAGACGCGACCATATTGTTGTTCTGGCTGAGGGCGCACGCGACCGGGATGGAAACTATATTGGCAGCTCAGATGTTCAACGCTTGTTGGAGGAACGTCTCGGCGAGGAAGTTCGCGTTACGGCTCTGGGACATGTCCAGCGCGGCGGCAGACCCAGCGCTTATGATCGCAACCTGGCGACCCAACTTGGCTACGATGCGGTTGTCACCATTCTAAAAGCAAAAACAACTGATGAGCCACTCTTGGTTGGGATGCGCGCAAACCGGATTGTGCACTACCCGCTGATGGATTGCGTTACAAAAACCAGAGCGATTGCCGACGCCATCAATGCCCGGGATTATGAAAAAGCCATTGAACTGCGCAGCACCAGTTTCAAGGAGGCTTTCAATACCCTCAAAACCATGGTGCGTGCCCTGCCCCATCCTCCAGAAGCACACCAGAAACGTTTGAGAATCGCAGTACTGAATGCAGGCGCCCCCGCCGCTGGTATGAACACCGCCGGACGTACAGCCATCAGATTAGGACTGGACCAGGGACACATCATGCTGGGAATCGGGAACGGTTTTGATGGCATGGTCAAAAACCAGGTTCGCGAACTGAACTGGATGAGCGTCTCTGGCTGGGCCTCGCAAGGCGGTTCTGTATTGGGTACTAGCCGGAAAGTTCCGCAAGGCAGCGACTTGTATTCGATCGCGCGTACCATTGAAGATAACCACATCGACGCTCTGTTAGTCATTGGCGGTTGGACCGGATATGAGGCGGTCTATACCATGACCAATGAACGCAGCAATTTCCCGGCATTTAATATTCCGCTGGTATGTCTACCAGCTTCGATCAGTAACAACCTGCCCGGTTCAGAATTCAGCATCGGCGCGGACACGGCTCTCAATAATATTGTGGACGCAGTTGACAAGATCAAACAATCTGCGGTGGCAGCGCGACGCTGTTTCGTCGTGGAAGTAATGGGCCATTCTTGCGGCTACCTGGCCCTGATGAGCGGGATGGCGACCGGTGCGGAACGCGTCTACATCAACGAAGAAGGCGTCACACTTAAAGACCTGGCAAACGATATCGAAATTCTCAACCGTGGCTTCGACGCCGGCAAACGGCTGGGACTATTTATTCGTGCCGAAAACGCCAATGCCATTTACACCACCAACTTCATCTGCTCCCTTTTTGAAGAAGAAGGTCGCTCTGTATTTGATGTCCGCCCGGCAGTCCTGGGGCATCTGCAACAAGGCGGCGATCCTTCACCCTTCGACCGTATCCAGGCTTCGCGCCTGGCACGCCTGTGCCTGGAATACCTGATCAACGAATGTGAAAAGCACACGACCAACAACGCCTTTATTGGTTTGCAGAATGGCAAGATTTCATTCCATGATATGCGCGATTTTGAACGCATGGTGGACATCGTCCACCAGCGCCCAAAAGAACAGTGGTGGATGCAATTAAAAACCATCACCAACCTGATGGCCAAGCTGGCGCCCACGCCATAAACCGGCAAGAAACTTTATTCGTATGAGTCTCGTATGTCAGCCTATCAACCCAGATCCCTTTTTTGTTTCAGGCTGATTCAGGAGTAGCGATATGCCCAGATTTCATTATCGTGGCCCAGGGTTTGCTCGCCGAGGACGCCCCCTGAAGGGCGCGTTCTGGCTGATCGCACTGGGAGTGTTTTTCTTTTCAGGTTTATTCCGCACAGGCTCCGGATCAATCTCGTTTTGGCCAGGTATCCTGATTTTGATCGGGATCAGCATGGTGATTTCATCTATCTGGAAAGATTCTCAGGTTCCAGCACCGCCAGCATACCCTGAACCTGGTCTGGACCGCCCGGCGTCGGCGCCCAGGCCCAATCCTTTGCCGCCATTCGTCACCCATCCTACGCCCGCGCCTGCCAACAGCCCGCCACGAACTGACCTGCTTCCATCCACCTGCCCACACTGTGGAGCGCCTGTACGGTCAAATGAAATCAAGTGGACTGGCGCCCATTTTGCAAGCTGCGCATATTGCGGCTCAAATGTTGTAGATGGAAAAAATAATCATCCCGCCCAACCCGGGTAAACAACTATCGTCCAAAAGCGACATCTGCACTCACAACCCGCAGTAGTCGTTTTTAATATCCATCAATCCATCAACAAACCATCCGCACGGATACCAACATTTCAAATATTATGGTTAAATCAATCTCATGGACAGCAAAACTCTACAAGTACTCGAATATCCGAAAATATTAGAACGCCTGGCTGCCAACTGTGATTTTTCAGCCTCGGCAGCGCTGGCCCGTTCACTTGAACCGACCATCTCATATGACACAGCCCTGTTGCGCCTGCAGGAAACCAGCGAGGCCCGGCGTCTGATCTCCGTTCAAGATATCAGCATTGGCGGTGCACATGATGTCCGTGCAAAGGTAGAACTGGCCCGGCGCGGTGGCGTGCTGGATACAGTCGATTTATTGGACATCAAATACACGTTGATCTCCTGCCGCGAGCTAAAGCGCAGCCTGCTTGGCAAAAACGCGGAACCAAACAGCCCATTTCATTCACCATTACCAGCGTCTGAGCCAAAAGCCATCCAAAACCAGCGCAGGAAACTGGCAAAAGAAGCCCGGGACGGATCTGTACCGCGCCCTGATCACCCTTACCCGCACCTGGCTGAACTTGCACTTGCACTGCCAGTGCCCGCCGGCATAGTTGACGCCATTACGCGCACCATCTCGGATAAGGGTGAAGTATTGGACTCCGCCTCGCCCAGGCTTGGCGCGATCCGGGCCGAAATTCGAGTAGCGCGCGAACGCTTGATGAGCCGCCTACAACGCTACTTAGGTGACGGAAAGACGTCCCAAATGTTACAAGACACGATCATCACCCAGCGTGATGGTCGCTATGTTATTCCGCTACGCGCCGAGTTCAAAGGGCAGATCAAGTCGATCGTCCACGACCAATCTTCGAGCGGCGCGACGTTATTTATCGAACCAATCGCGGTCGTTGAGTTGAACAACAAGATGCGCGAAGTGGAACTGGCCGAACGCGACGAAATCCGCCGGGTACTTGCAGAAGTTTCAGCACTGGTAGGCCTACAGGGCAGCGACATCATCGCCGGGGTCGAAGCACTGGCCAGCATTGACCTGGCATTTGCTAAAGCGAAATATGCCGAAGAGATCCGCGCCAGCGAACCGATCCTCCACCGCGCGCCAGCTCCGGCCTCCCGTCCGCAATCAAGTGATCCCAATCTCGCAGCTTCCGTCCCGTCAACCCCATCCCCTGTCATCCGGCTATTAAGAGCACGCCATCCACTGATTGACCCGGCCTTTGTAGTCGCCAACGACATTGATCTGGCCAGCGGCACTCGCGCTGTCGTCATTACCGGGCCTAACACCGGTGGCAAAACCGTCTCACTCAAAACTGTCGGCCTGCTGGTGGTCATGGCTCAAAGTGGCCTGCATATTCCCGCTCAGAGCGGCTCGGAACTTTCAATGTTTCATGATGTATTCGCCGATATTGGCGACGAACAATCGATCGAACAATCCCTCAGTACATTCAGCGGTCACATCACCAACATCATCCGCATTCTGAAAAAAATCGACTCGCGCGCGCTGGTCATCCTGGATGAACTGGGCGCCGGAACTGATCCACAAGAGGGTGCCGCCCTGGCTCGCGCCATTCTCAGCCACCTGTTGGAGCGCGGTGCCAGCACCTTTGTCGCGACGCACTACCCGGAGTTAAAAGCTTTCGCCCACAGCGCCGAAGGCGTAGTGAACGCTTCGCTCGAATTTGACGTGGCAACTTTACGCCCCACCTACCGTCTGACTATCGGTCTACCGGGGCGTTCAAACGCCCTGGCAATTGCCGCACGGCTGGGTCTATCTGAAAGCATTATTGCAGATGCGCGCAACGAGGTCAACCCGGATGAACTGCGGGCCGACCGGCTGCTGGACGATATCCGCAAAGAACGCAATCGCTCCAGCCGCGAACGCGAAAAAGCCGAAAAAGCTCGCCAGCGCACCGATGATATTAACAATGAACTCGCCCAACGCCTTGAAAAGATCGAAGACGAGCGCCGCGAGGTGATTGCAAAAGCCAAAGCTGAAGCCGAACTGGAAGTGGAAGTGCTCAAGCGCAGTATTGGACGGCTTAAAGCCGATTTGAAAAAAATGCGCCAGCCGCTGGATGCACTCGAAAAACTTGAAACAAAAGTTGAATTGATTGAGGAAAAAACCCAGGTTCCAGTCGAACGGCAGGTCCCAAAAGTTGAAGCGCGACCCAGCCCCACAAGCGGCGTACTGAAATTGGGAGAAAAGGTGATTGTCCGCACCCTGGGTAGTGAAGGAATTGTAACTGCCCTATCAGAAGGCGAAGCCGAAGTACAGGTAGGCAGCCTGCGAATTCGCGCCAAACTGGGCGACATCCAGAGGAAATCGGATGCACTGGAAAATCAAGCGGCCGAAGAAATCGGAAAAATTGTTTCCGGTCGTACACGCCGCATCCGGCAAATGGCCGAGAACATGTCTCTGGCTACAACATCATATGCTGCGGCAGCTCTGAGCATGGCCACGCCCAGCATGGAACTGGATCTGCGAGGGCAGCGCGCTGAGGACGCCTTGTTGATGCTGGATAACTACCTGGATAAAGCCTACCTGGCCGGCATGCCTTTTGTACGTATCATTCACGGTAAGGGCACCGGAAAACTGCGCCAGGAAGTGCGAGCAGCACTTAAAGAGCACACCCAGGTGGCATCCTTCGAAGAAGGCCATCCCAACGAAGGTGGCGATGGCGTAACTGTGGCGAAAATTGTAAAAGATTGAAGATAAAAAATGAAAAAGCGCTGTGGCGAAAGTTATTCTGCCATGGCGCTTTTTCATTTACATTCACCAAAGAACCTTTATCTTTTGGGTGATAAAGCAAGTTGCAGGAATTGTGCCAGATTATTTTGAAACAAGTAGAGTATGATTTTGGCAGCAGGAAGATTGAGAAAGTCGTGCCAAAAACGGAGTATGAGGTGCTGTTCAGGTTGATGTATCGTTCGGCTGAAAACTGTGAGCTGTTACAAATCACAATAATATGATTTGAGAATTACTTCGTTCGCAATATGCTAAGATACGTATACGAGCGGGATCTACTTTGCCTACGAATACCTGGTATCGCGAGCCACTTACCAATGATCCATCAAAAATACCTACAAGCCGCTCCTAAAGATCTGATCGGTTTGCCTCTGGCCATAGCTACACCTGACTCGAGTGTTGTGTTTTGACAAAATAGCCAAAGAATGCTAACCTACCAGAAAATATCCTTTGCTCCGGACTGGTAAAAGACATGCAATTGCCGATTTTAGCACCTGCGCCACTGGTCAGCCAACATGCTGAGGCCTTCAAAGATTTATTTGAAAACCAGAAACAATACCGACATTTTCAAAACTACTTAACCGGGCTGATGGTTTTGCCAAATAAAAGCATGGCAAATATCAGCCGATGTATTGTGGATAGTGCGGACAAGACCAATCTTTCGCGTTTCATGTCCGAGTCGCCCTGGCTCCAAGAGCAAGTCAATGATCGGCGGCTGACATATTTGCATCAAGAGACGAAATTGGTCCGCAAGCCAAAATCCGAATCGGTGTTAGCCATCGATGATAGTCTGTGTGAGCACTTTGGCAGCTTATTTGAATATGTCGACCGGCATTACGACCATGCTGATGATGGCTACCCTATCGCACACAATCCGGTGACTAGCCATTATGTCAGTGGTGCTGTGCGCTTTCCGGTCGATTTGCGTTTGTACCGGCGATATGAAGAGCTCACGCAATGGGAAAAATTTGTATTGAAACATTTTCCTAAGACAGCGATCCCGAAGAAAAAGAAAGAGCGTCAAAAACTGCACAAGCAAGTAGATGAAACCTTGCTGAAAGACCCTGAATTTCTGGAACTTCACCACCAATTCCGGACAAAAATTGACTTGGCAATTGATTTGGTGCGCTCGGCCATTCGGCATCGGCTGCGTTTTGACATTTTACTGTTCGATGGCTGGTATCTATCAGAAGCCTTGGTAAACGAAGCCACGCGTCGTCACAAAAAATGGATCAGCATTCTCAAGAAAAACCGCAACTTGGAAACCGGCAGCTTTCAATTGAAGGATGCTGAGGGGCAGCCCATCAAATTTGAAGGCGAGCACGTTTCGGTAGCCGAATTTGTCAAACAGATCCCCACCAGGGCCTTCAAGATGGTAGTGGTCAATGAAAAAACCTACTGGACCTTTAGTCTCAATGTGCGCATCCCTTCTTTGGGAATTTGGTGACCAATGCGTTGGACTGGGAAGCCAAACGGATCATTTCAACGTATTTGCTGCGCTGGCCGATTGAAACCTTTTACCAGGATGGAAAAGAGCAGTTGGGTTTAGACGAATATCTCATGCGAAGCGCTAAAGCCATAGGAAAACATTGGTGTCTGGTGTTCGTGGCTTATTCGATGTTACACCTGGATTGCTTGCCTTCACCACTGGCCAAAGAACAAGTGCCAACCAAATCCATTGGCGAAACCTGCCGCCAGCAAGCACGCGCTCTAATCGAGTTACTGGTTGTCCACGCTCACAAAATGCTTCAGAATGGCGAAAGCGCAAAATCAGTATTCGATCTGTTATTCGCCAAGCAGCTTGCCTACTCCAATGCTTGACATGTTCTTATTCCAAAACACAACTCACGAGTT
>JAPLGT010000289.1:1183-10468 GCA_026390035.1 Chloroflexota bacterium | reverse complement strand
CTGGCTTTGCAAGTCATTTTTACCGCCGAAATATTATCCTACCCGCTCTACCGGGGCTATTTCGTTTGGACCCGGCAACAGTCCACTGCATAATTTGTAAAGGTGCTGTGATCACTTTTTTAGCTTTTCTGAACCCTGCCAAATTTTTTATTATCAAAGAAATTAATCCCGCCCATATGGAGAACGCCATCGAAAGATTCGCCCCGGAATGGTAACTGTTCGCCATTCCCTAGAAATAGCTCCACGCTCCAATCATTTTCCGCCAAATAGTTCTGACAACGCTTTAATTGTCCGAGCGAAATATCCAATCCTAGCACTTCGCCCACATCCGGACGATCTAATAGATATGGCAAGTTGACCCCGGGGCCGATGGAAACCTCCAGAACTTTTCCACCATGCGGATCCAACCGGTCAGTGATCTCACGTCGTCCGGCATCTTCGTCCATGCCAATATGAGCAAAAGCCATTTTCGAAAACAGTCGATACCTCCGCGAATATCGATCGTATATCCCCGAAAAAATACGGTTCAGTCCAATTAGTTCTTCTGGTTTAATAAAATGAGGAATACCATCCACGATGCTGTAATTACGAGAACAGGCTTCACAATACAGGTTCCCATAAAGGCAAGGCTCTGCATTTGGATCAATACAAAAACTCTCCAGTTCACCGTGACAACTGGGACATATCAGAAGATCAAACGAAGCACGCTTCATAGGCCTTGCCCTCCAAACCAGAATAACTTAATAATTATTCCGATCAAACTTTCATAAATTCAGTGATTAAATCTGGCCGATCCTGCCAGCGGCAAAAACGAAAATTGCAATAATCCCCACCCTGGGCCAGGGTTTGTGTCCGGATCAAACCCACGCGCATAGCTGCGCACATCGGATAATCCAACCAACATAGGTGCGCTGTCAATTCTGATGCTCCCTGTTCTGCCAGATATTTTTGAATGCCACACTCAGTATAGTTAACACCGAAAATAAATCGTTGCGCATCACCTTCGACCAGGTTGTAAACCCAATCTCCAGCATATTTCCGCTCCTGACTCTTGGAAGCATCTCTCTGAAGGTTCGCCAGGCTGTGATAATTGAACAGGCGCCAGCCTCGCAGGCGAAGCATGATAAGAAACGGAAGACTCGAATACATGTGGGCTGTCCCCAGATAAATAATACGGGCAGCTTCGACAACCGTTTTTCCCTGCGTCTTCAGTGCCTGGTAAAAAGCCAGCATTGCAGACGAAAGATACAGGTTTTCAGTTAAACGGTTGTCTCGACCACCAATAAAGGGGATTTGCGACAAGCCTGCCAAAAAACGTTCCAGCGTCTCAGCGATTATCGCATCGGCCAATAAAATCCCATACGCCTCGACCACAAAACGGCGGTAATGTGGAATGGCGAGTTTAATTTCTCCCATAATCCGCTTTTCATTTTCCTGATAATAATTATCCATCACAGCTCCTTCCATTGGGATCGCCCAAAAATAAAAACAAAATCCAGCCTTTAACGGCAAACTGTTAAAAGCGAAAAAACTGGATTGTTTAGTTAAAGATTGGAGGGGGAATAACCCGGGAGAAACAGGATAAAGATGAGCATAAACAGCCAGGTACTAACCGGAGCAGCAAGAGAAACAATCCGGTCACAAAGTATAGCAATGGAATCTGTAAGAAACCCTCGGTTACCAGCGAATCCAACAATCCATCATTATCGATATCAGAAAATGGAACAAGGGAACCAAACAGACCGATCAGGACAGAAATAAACAGGAAAAAAAAGATCTTATTCCTGCACATGCCTGACTCCCTGCTGGAACATGGCAATAATATGTGCGTCATCCACACTGTAATAAACTTCTTTGCCGTCTCGCCTGGCGCGGACAATGCGCATTTGCCGTAACCCACGCATCTGATGGGACACAGCGGATTCAGTCACACCAACCAACTGCGCAAGCGCTGAAATATTGAATTCTTTTGCAATGTTTGCTGAAAGAATTCGTACCCGGCTGGTATCGCTGAAAGAGCGGAAAAGTTCTGCCACATGGGCCGCGCTGTGTTCATCAAGGATGGATGTCATTTATTACTCGGCAAAACAACTGAGTACATATTCAGGTGTTTGTTTAATTATAACATGCCCGCTCAAAATTTCTCGAATAACTGCACAGATAATAGCGGATAATTGAAAAATAGTGTAAGCTAAGACATATTCTTCACAATGAAAAATAAAGGATTGGCAACCATGAACCCGATAATTGAACTTGATGGCAATTTGCTGTCCATCGAACAAGTTTTAGAAGTAGCTTACCAACGCTCTCCAGTAAAACTCACCGACGATGCGCTCAATAAAGTTGAACGCGCCGCCAGGGCCGTTCAGGATCTACTGACACGCGGAGAAATTGTATACGGGGTTACCACAGGTTTCGGTGCTTTTAAAGACCGCATCATTTCCCCAGACCAGGTCGAAACCCTGCAGCGAAACATCATTATCAGCCATGCGGTCGGCACTGGTGATAATTTTGATATTCCTACCACACGGGCCATTATGCTGATCCGCGCCAACACCTTGGCCCGCGGACATTCTGGAATCCGGGCTAGCACCCTGCAGTTTTTATTGGAAATGCTCAACCGCGGGGTACACCCTTGCATTCCAGAAAAAGGTTCTCTAGGGGCCAGCGGCGACCTGGCCCCATTGGCGCACATGGCACTGGTAATGATCGGTGAAGGTGAAGCAATTTTTGGATACCAGCAAGAAATCATCCCAGGTCGTGAGGCTCTGCGCCTTGCAGGTCTTGAGCCTGTCACTCTGGCCGCCAAGGAAGGGCTGGCCCTCACCAATGGAACATCAGTAATGTGCGCAGTCGGAGCCCTGACCGTTAATCGGGCTGAACGCTTGAGTCGCACAGCCGATGTAGCCGGGTGCCTAAGCCTTGAAGCTTTGCACGGCACCACACTGG
The DNA here is from genome assembly GCA_026390035.1 of Chloroflexota bacterium. Taxonomy (GTDB): domain Bacteria; phylum Chloroflexota; class Anaerolineae; order Anaerolineales; family Villigracilaceae; genus UBA5195. The sequence continues at coordinate 7,519 of JAPLGT010000289.1, read as the reverse complement.
CATTTGACGAGCGCATCCATGCCATTCGTCCACACCCACGCCAGATAGAATGTGCGGCTAATCTACGCTCCATACTGGCAGGCAGCCAATTCACCCGCCAGCATGATCCTACCAATGTACAGGATGCGTATACCTTGCGCTGCATTCCCCAGGTGCATGGCGCGATCCGCGATGCGATTGCCTATGCGCGCTGGGTGATAGAAATCGAGCTCAATGCGGTCACAGACAACCCATTGATCTTCTTTGACGATGACACTGGCGAAGTAACCATCATCTCCGGCGGAAATTTCCACGGCGAACCCATCGCAATCGCGATGGATTACCTGGCGATCGCGCTCACCGAATTAGGAAACATTTCAGAGCGTCGCATCATGCGGTTAACAGATGGGAGCAGTAATTCCCATGTTTTACCACCCTTCCTGACCAAAGATGGCGGGCTAAATTCTGGTTTTATGATCACGCAGTACACAGCTGCTGCTCTGGCAACAGAAAATAAAATACTGGCCCACCCAGCCAGCGTGGATACCATCCCAACCTCTGCCAACGTCGAAGATCATGTCAGCATGGGAAATACCGCCTGTCTGAAAGCCCGGCTGATCCTCGATAATATTGAACATATCCTCGCCATTGAATTGATGGCAGCTGCCCAGGGTATTGATTTTCGGCGCGAAATCCATGGCCCGAATACGAGACTTGGGGCAGGCACAGCTCCTGTCTACGCCCTGATCCGTACCCAGACACCATTCATTATGCACGATATCGTTATGTATCCACTTATCAATGCTGTCAAAACGTTGATCCAAACGGGCCAGATTGATACAGCAATAGCAGGAGGCTTACTATGATCCAAATTGACATGTTGGTTTATCATGCCCGCCAGCTGGTAACCTGCGCCAGCCCAAATGGTCCAAAACGCGGTGCTGCCATGCAGGACGTGGGACTGCTGGAAGATGGCGCCATTGCCATCGCCGATCAAAAAATCGTTGCAGTGGGTCCGAGCTCGGAATTACTCGAACGTTTTGCACCACGTTTCAGCCTGGATGCCACTGATAAGGTGGTTTGCCCTGGTTTCGTCGACCCACATACGCATGTGGTCTTTGCGGGTGATCGCGTGAACGAATTCGAGATGCGTATAAAAGGCGCATCGTACATGGAAATCATGGAAGCCGGTGGCGGCATTATCAGCAGTGCCCGGGCAGTACGGGCTGCCAGCGTGGAGCAACTGGTTGCAGAAACCCGTCCTCGTCTGGATGCCATGCTGCGCCTGGGCACAACCACGCTTGAAGTCAAAACCGGTTATGGCTTGGACGAAGCCAGCGAGATGAAACTACTTGCGGCGATAGAATCTCTTGCCGGCAGTCATCCCTGCACACTCGTGCCCACTTTTTTAGGCGCCCATGCCATCCCGGCTGAGTACAAGACCAAACCACAACAGTATGTGACGCTTGTCATTGAAAAAATGCTGCCACAAGCGGCCGCCTGGTATGCTGGTTCGCTCTTCAAAGAGCGCGGAATTCCCTTTTTCTGCGATGTCTTTTGTGAAAAAAATGCCTTCAGCCTCGAACAATCTAGGCGGATATTGGAAACCGGAATCACCCTTGGGCTGGGAGTCAAAATCCATGCTGATGAATTTACTTCCCTGGGCGGAGTTAAACTGGCGGTTGAACTGCATGCGGCATCTGTTGACCACCTGGACGTAACCACACCCGAAGAACGGGCGCGACTGGCACAATCGGATACGATTGGCGTCGTTCTGCCAGCCGTAAACTTCAATTTCGGCAGCGCTCACTTCGCAGATGCACGTTCTCTGCTGGATTCCGGCTGCGCACTTGCACTATCCACTGACATCAATCCAGGTTCAGCGCCCTGCCCATCTCTGCCGCTGGTCATGGCGATTGCCACCCGCTACCAACACCTCTTACCGACCGAAGTACTGAATGCCAGTACGATCAACGCCGCCCATGCGATTGGGATGGGCAAACGGGTCGGCTCCCTCGAACCTGGTAAACAAGCCGATATACTCATCCTGAAAACCGGTGATTACCGTCACCTATGCTATCAATTTGCCGAAGATCTTGTCCAGACAGTCATAAAAAACGGAGAAATAATCAGTGCTTGATCGCAAAAACTATTTTCACAATCAAACTGCTGCTTCGGGCGCCAAAAATCCTGCCATACACCAAGAAGAAATTCTATCTATCAAATGGAATCGTTCGCAGGCTCACATCCCGGCCATCTCCAGCCCGAGAAATTGAACTCAAGCATACAAAATATGCCGCAACTGGAGATGCTGAAATTCTTGATATAGCCGCAAGAAAACCCAAACGTTCATTCCCTCCCAGATCCAACTCATCTTCAGAATGGTGGAGCTGGGCACGAGCAACGAATAAAATGCAAGTTAATGGAATGAGAGATCAGGGCAGTTGCCAGGTATAAAGCAACCGCCCCATTCTTTCTTTGCAAGGTCGGTTGCGTTCAACCTGCAACCAAACCAGGAGTGTATAAATGACTGAGTTTTTCAACTTTGACGACCTGACCTGGCCAGAGGTGGCTGGCCTACCCCGCGACTTGCCATTGGTTTTGCCCCTCGGCTTTGGGTACCCACTCTCACAACTGGCAGATGGCCTGGGTCGGCCCCAACGGATCAGTTTGTTGCCAACCTTGCCCTTCGGTTGGCGCGGATCCGGACTTGAGGTACCCGAACCCATCCTGGCGGCTTACGTCAACAATTTGCTTTCTTCGATCCGCGACGACGGCTTCACACTTGTCTTTGCTCTGGCTCCCCAGGGAATTGACCTTGGGCCATTTTCAAGTACCATCCACCTGCATCCACGCCAGGCCGAAAACGGGCTGGTTTTTCCGCCGGATTCGGCCAGAGGAAAAGTCATCCTCATACCCATAGGTCACACAGAACAACATGCCTTACACCTCCCCCTTTCTGTGGACACCATCAGCATTGACGCCGTTGCAGCCGGTACCGCGGCCGCAGCACCCGAACAAGCCTACTCGCTGCCTGTCATGCCTTACGGAGTCAGTACCCACCGCGCCTCCTTTGCCGCCACCATGAATGCTGGTGGCCGTGCCTTTGAAGACTTCTGGTGTGAAGTTGTAAACACTTTATCGATGCGTGGTTTCGATAGGTTTTACTTGTTGAGTGGTCATGGCGGCAACAGCTCTTTCCTGGTAAATGTAATCAAATACATGGGAGAGCGTCACCGTCGAATTTTTTGCGCAACAGCATTTCTGTATCTCTCTGGCCCTGACGGCATTGCCGCACTCGAAAAATACCGAACTTCAAAAATTGGCGGCATGGGTCATGCTTGCGAGCTGGAAACATCCTTCATGCTGCACCTGCGCCCCGACCTGGTTCACATGGAAAGGGTTATGGATGACATCGACTTTGTGACCACACCATCTTATTACATGGATTGGGTCGAAGGCGGAGCATTGGTGGCAAACCCACCTTGGGACGATGATTCGGTTCACGGCGCTTACGGAGCTGGCAGCCATGCAACAGCTGAAAAAGGCCGCCTATGGCTGGAAGCAGCCATCCTGGAAAAACTACAACATGTCTCGGAAATCCACGAACAACACACTCGCCGAGAAAAGCGCCGCCAGGAAGGGTTCGGACTGTGGGGCCTGGAATAAACTCAAAAATGGCCGGCAGGTGATCACCTGCCGGCCATTTTTTATTTAATACGCGCTTGTTTTTGCCAAAGTGCCCAGTCTTCTGGGTCTTCCGCATCCAATAGCCGGATATCCACTTCAGGATCAAGTTTGTAACCATACTTTATCCACAAATCGCCAGAGATTTTCCGAGCATTAAGGCTCAGGCCCTGCTTGTTGAAATACTCACATACCCGGGTCACATCGCGCTGAAAAATTTGGAAAGCATTCCGGTTGATCTTCGGTGAAATCACCTGTGGAAAATCAATCAACGTGATTCCAGCATCCCAGAACAGAATATTGTAGGCAGACAGATCACCGTGAATGCGCTCATGCGCCAGGAGAAGCTCAACGTTTTGGATAACCTGCTCAAAGACTTTACGGGCTTCGCTGCGCGTAAGTGAGATTTCACTTAGCGTTGGAGCACAACCGTTAATATCTCCGATGTAGCCCATTAATATCGCATTACTGGCCATTTCATATGGAATCGGAACATCGGCGCCCGCTGCCTTGAGTGCCCGCATACAGGTAAATTCATAGGCTATCCAGGATTGATGCAGCAAGTTTTTGCCATACTCGGTTCTCTTCGCCATGGCATGCTGCATGCCATCGTCAAGAACAATCTTACCTTCTGCATCCAAGTTGTCACGGCCTTCACGGTAGGCATGGTCATTTTTGAGATTACGCAGCGAGCGTGGGCGATAGACCTTGGCAGCCACCAGTTCGGCTTGCACTTCGGTCCCGGCCCTGCAGAGATAGACAGAGGCTTCCTTGCCACCTTTGATACGCCGCAGTACATCAGAAATCCACTTTCGCTCGTAAAAACCCCCCAGGGAATCCAGCAACCAACCTTCTTCAAATCTTGCGGCCTTATAGGTAAATTTAAAATTTTTCCGAGAGTCATCCTGCGCCTGGAAAAATTGCCGTTCAGGCATTGTCGGTTTAATGATTTGGCGGGAAAGTTTTCCGTTCAAATCAAAGCGCGGGTGTCGCTGTCCTTTATTGACCAGCGTTTCAACTAATTCATCATCATCTAATTCATCGTAATATTTGATAGTTTCCATAATGGTATATTTAACTGTAAATAGATCTCAATGATCATCAGAATTTGCAGCCTGTAATAAAAATTTGCCGCAAGACCCGGCGGCAAATTAAAAACCGCAGGCGAAAGCGCACCTGCGGCTATGGTAGTTAACTCATGACGGTTGAGCCGTCAAGGCATCTCAGGAGATGCACCGGGCAGGAGGTACGCAAAACAAACGTTGTGTAAACGCATAAAACCATACCATGTGATTTTTGTACCTCCTTTCAAGTTGAATTTAGTATATTAATTTTACTACTTTTGAACCAAACTGGGAAGAATTTATCCAAATTTTATCCGATTTTATTTCCACTTACTTCTTCCAACCTTATTCCGTCGAAGCGCTGGCCGCTGATCCAGTAACTATCACAGAAAAAACTCGAAATCTAAAAGAAAAGCACCTGAGTTGCCAGGCTGCTGTCTACCGGCATAGCCCAGCGGTGTAAATTTTCATCCAATTGGGACGGTCTCATACTCCGGTGTGCGCGCACTGACAACAGCCCTAAACGTCACAGCCCCAATAACCAATATCGAGCCAACCAGGGCCAGGGGACCGGGCTTTTCGCCCAATACAAGAAAGACCCAAACCGGATTCAAAATAGGTTCAAGAGTCAGGATTAGATTAGATTCAAGCACACGCACATGCTTAACAGCAATCGAGTAAAGCACAAAAGAGAGACCGATTTGGAATAGACCCAAGTATAAAATAATTCCGAGATTGGGAAGGTTGATAGTCTCTTTAAAAATAAACGGCAGTCCAACTAAAAACCCAATAATATTACCAATAAATATAATGTTTGCAGGATTATTATCTCTTTGGCTGCGCATAATTAGCATCACGACAGAGAAAGTCATCCCGCTCAAAACCGCCAGTACATTCCCTGAAAAACCATCCAGGCTCAATTTATCGCCAAAAAACAGGAATAGACCAGAGAAGATCAACCCCATCGATACCCAATCCGCTTTATGAGGCTTTTCTTTTAAGAAAACGTAGCCCAATATCACCACATAAATCGGTGATGCATATTGAAGGAAAATTGCATTCGCAGCCGTAGTCAACTTTGTAGCCCACACAAAAGTCAGTTGTGTCAGAACATAGCAAACCGACCCCAGCAATTGCAGCCAGGTTACGCGAAAATTTGGTTTGCGCAGGTAAGCCCATAATACAAACATGGCTACCAGGCTGCGCGCACCCAGAATTGCCAATGGAGACCAGCTAATAACCTTGATCCATAAACCGCTGGTACTCCATAAAGTAGCAGTTAAAATTAACATCAAGACCGAACGGCGCCGGCTGTTTAAAGAATTCATATTTTTTTGACCTACCTTTTGAGAAAGATGGTCTGAATTTTAGCTGGTAAACCTACACAGGCATAGCCCAGGTTTCATCACAATTATTCCTGATGAAACAGGCACAGGCCAATCGCAACCATAGTACTAAGGGTCCGTAAAAGTATAAGTCCGCGGAATGATTTAATAAGGTTTGCCTGAGAGTAGCATTGTGGTTCAAAAACCACATAGCAATAGACGAACTAATGACAGAAATTATCCATGAATGCCAATGTGCAGCCTGGCTTGCAGGCAAAAAT
>JAPLGT010000289.1:0-1144 GCA_026390035.1 Chloroflexota bacterium | reverse complement strand
GAAAATTGGCCACGGTGGCGATATAGAACTTTCGGCCATCACAGGCATGGATGTTGAGACGATCCGACGTGGCAGACGTGAATTGGATGATGATTTGGCCTCGCGCTCACCCGAACGCGTTCGAGATGAGCGCGGTGGACAGATACGGACACTGGTTTGCAAGTCGAAGCTTTTTTTCGTCGAGAAGGCTTATGTGAAAGGCATCAAAGTCGCAAAGAAAATTATGGAAACCTTATGCATCGAATGGCATGAGGTTTGCCCTCGATGGAATTACACCATCAAACCGCGTCCAGCTCCAATCGTGTCTTTTTAATGTGCGGAGTTATTCTTTTACAGGCCCTTAGGTAAGAAAAGAATATGGAAGGACGACAGTATTCGTTTGAAAGTTGTCTATTTAGCACGTTTTCTCAGGCCAGCACACTCTTGAGCGAAAAGGCTGGTGATCAAAATCATCGAACAATTAATTCATTGCTTATTTTCCCTGTTCGGCAGGGCAGGAACTGGTGTGTAAATATTTTTGGCACTCAGCCGCGGTTAATGAGCGCGTGACCCTGGTCTGGGCCAGTGCCAGCAGGTCATCGATATTAAGGGTGTACACGCGGATCACCCCGTCACTACTGGATAGCGCCAGTTTGGAACCGTCCGGATCGAAAGTCACGCCCATGACCCCTCCGGCGCTGCCTAACAGGGAATGGAGTTCTTTACCCGTGGCAAGATCCCATAGGATGGCAGTGTTATCCTCGCTGCCGGTTGCCAGCGATTTACCATCCGAGCTGAATGCGACCGATTGTATATCTGCGCTGTGCCCGGCCAGTACCTGCAACTCCTTGCCCGTGGCAGCATCCCAAGTGCGAACTGTCTTATCAAAGCTGCCGGTTGCCAGGAGCGTGCCATCGGGGCTGAAGGCGATATCCGGGATAGCCCCCTGGTGGCCGGCGAGCGTGAACAACAGGTTACCAGTCCTGACATCCCATATTTTCGCAGTTTGGTCAACGGAAGCGGTCGCCAGACGCGAACCGTCTGCATTGAAGGTCACCCCTGTCACCAAGCCTTGATGACCTGCGAGTTTCAAGAGTTCATGACCGTTGGCTGCATCCCAAATTCGGGCAGTATTGTCAAAACCGGCAGTCGCAATACGGGTCCC
>JAPLGT010000151.1:0-6481 GCA_026390035.1 Chloroflexota bacterium | reverse complement strand
CAAATGCTGGGTTCACATCGCCAGTTTGTTCACAACCCAGAATGTGTCCAGCGTTTACCAGAAATAACCCTGCTCGCAGGTTCTATTTTGAGTTTCCTGGCAGCTTCTTTCCCGCCAGTTCCCACTGGCTTTTGGGACAAGAACCCAAAGAGAACTCCGGGACGTTTTAGGCGGCAGTTAATGGGCAAACCATTTCCAAGAGTTGCTGAGCTGCCACTGCGTTTCCGAGAAAAGCAGTCATTTACCGCGCATTTGCTCAAAGGACACCTGGCACGAACCCAAAAAACTGCCCAAGAAGCATGTCCATAAGGGCTTTTGCTCCAAATTTTGGCTTTTTGGGTATCCAAAACTTACCGGCAGCCGTCACCTGTCTTTTTGGCTACCTGCTTTCGTTCTTTTTTCCAACTTGTCTAGGTTCCACTTAGCGGAAACTAAAGTTAAAAAGGAATTATATAATACCCGCTGCCACTTAATGTATTCTGCTATCCTGAAATCGGATCACAGGCTGTCCAATTTCTGCAGCTTGAATCTGACCGGGTACGGTTTGACTATCAGCGCTGAGGCATTGAGAGTGTAAAAAAGGTCTTCACAAAGTGCTCCCAGGTTAAACCATCAAATGGGACAATTCCAAACCAGTATTTCAACATCATCCAGATGGTATAAGCGCTGGCGAGAATGATCACAACCACAAGCACTTTCTTCCATCGCGTAGACTCCACACCTTCATACAGGCAGCATAAAGCGATGGCAAACATAGGTATCGCCTCGGCAAACGGCCTTTGGCCGAACGAGCCGCCATACCACCATGACCACCAGGACGAAATCACATAAACATCGATTGGAAAAAAAATGAGAATAGGCAGGAAATATTCTTTGGCCTTTTGTCGCACAAAATATAGTCCAGGGAAAATAGTCAATAGAATGGGCGACCAGAAAAATAATCCTTTTCGAACGCTAAAGAGCACATTTAAAACTTCAGGCTTAGCTAAGTTAAACGTCTCTCCGGGATAGGAAAAAACAAAAAATGACATCGTGATCATGCGCCAATAAATAAGCTGGGGGATAACTACCAGCACCAAGGCTACCAGCGCCAGCAGAATTTTTTTCCAGTGTAGTTTCCAGAAATGGATCCGTTGGGGAATATCTTGAATGGAAACAATGCCATAAAACACGCCAAACAACAGCCAGAGAATGTTTGCGTTGCGCGTGACAACGATCAAACCTGCCGAGATCCCCATGGCAGCACAATCAAGCACTTTACCCTTCCGATAGAAACGTTCCACAAATAACAGAAATAAAGAAAACAGAAAAAAAGAGTAAGTATGGCTAAACGTAGCGTCATAGGTGGCATAATGGAAAAGATTTGTGCCAAATAAGAGCGCGGTCAGAACAATCAGGATTGTCTTTGGCTTGAAATAATTTTGTAAAACAGTCCAAAGCACCAGCAAGCCCATCACCGTATAAAATAAACCTGAGAATGCCATGGCATAATGAAAGGGAGGCGAATATCCATTCATCCCAAAATGAAACACATAGGCAACCCCCAGGCAATAAAGAAAAAAGGTGACATCAAGAAAGCTTCACCGTAGGGGGTTTTGCTAAGGTAGCGGGTGGTACCTGCCCAAAGTACAGTGCCATTGGGTGGAACTCCATTCAGTGGACCCGCAATCGTACGGCGCAAGGTGACATCGTGATAAATAAAGACAGCGGGCAGGTAAGCATAATAAGCCTCGCCATCACTGCGAATAATTGGATAGTTTAATCCTTCTCCATAGATAAAAAACAGAGCTGCAATCCCAATAACCAGGACACACAACGCAAAAATGAATTTGAGTGATTTTTCCAACATTTGCCTCTTCGTTTGTGTTGTTCGACCAGAGATCAATAAACTATGCGAGTGTATTCGAATTCCATCCATTAATCAAGATGAACTGGCCTGATCAAACCTGCGTTGAGTGCAATTTTCTAGTCATGGATATCATCAGGATCATTACTGTAAATTGCCTGGTGATTCTCATTCTTGTTTTTGTATGATTTATTTCATCGTTCAATAAGTTGAACAACTGTACAAAACCCAAAGGAGTAAGGCTCATGAACATCAAATTGAGTTGGCGCAATATCATCATCGCGGCCACCTTGCCGGCCGTTATGGAAGTCATCTGGCAGCTATACAACACTTACGTGCCAGTCTATTTGCAGGCCGGGAACCCCAGTTTCAGCAATGCGGGCGCAACCACCCTGGGTTTTGGACTTGGGCCTGCCCTGACAGGCTTCATCCTGGTTTTCGATAACATTGCCGGATTATTCATCAGCCCGATCGTTGGCGCATGGAGCGATAGCTTGCGCACACGCTGAGGACGGCGCATGCCATTCGTCCTTTTCGGGGTGCCAGTCGCTGTTGCAGCCTTTATCATTATCCCGCTGATCCCGATGGGAATTAAACTTTAGTTTCCGCTAACTGATAAGATAAAAATTTGCGAAACACAAAATCATGCGAGGAACCCATTACCATGTTGAATCATACCATAGCAACCTTGACCACAGTTTGTCAGCACCTTCCAGTCGGCACCAACCTGGCAATGGTCCACTTTCAGTGGATGCTGATCAGTGGTGCGCTGTTACCCAATCGAGGATTGTCAAATTACTTACAGGTATTTATTGGCGAAAGTTTTTCTGCAAAATAAAAAAAGGTGGAGTCGCCATTGCAGGCAGCTCCACCTTTTCAATGTACAATCTGGCTAAATCTTCCAGTCCGTCCAGTTGGTGCCATTATTGCGCAGTGCAATCCAGGTTTCAGATAAATCTGCGCTGCCTGGCAGAACGCGGCCCCAGAGCCCGCCCTTACCAATTCTGACCTGGTCAATGAGCGCTGTTTCGTTATAATATTTATATCCGACCACTGCTGCGTCAGTCCCGGCACCAGCACGCACGTTTAACCTGGGGAAACCCTTGATGATCACAGCCTTGGGCAGCATATCATCCACGCTGACCAGGTTACTCATATCCACCCACCAGCTCCCGTCGATGATCGGCACATACACCGGCTTGGCGCGTTCGCCATAACCATTGGCCTTGTTATAGTCATACACCATGTGAACCAGATCGTGAGTGTCATAGATTGATAGGCTGGCCAGCTTGTCGAGTGCCACGCCTTCCACCCGGCCCCAGGAGCTGTGAACATCCGGCACGCCATCCAGGATCTCTTCGACCTTGACCACATTCCGCCCAGGCCACAACAAACCAATCCACTTGATAATGGTGCCTTCCAGGCCCTTGCTTGGGCCCCAATTGGCGCTCGCGATTTGATCCACCGCCGCTGGATTGGTGGAATTCAAGCGGGCAAGGGTCGGTTTTAAGACACTCCAGGTAACACGGTCTAAATTATCACCCAACCGGCGCTGCCGGCTCATGGGCAGTGTCAGAGGCCCACCACCCGGGCGCAAAAAGAAATTTCCACTTGCAAACGTGTATAGACCCGAACCAACCGGTTTGGACAAAGGTGCGGTACCATGCGGGATATACACCGTCAGCTTATCGACCTTCACCAGGGCTTCCAGCGGTATCCACAAACGTTCTGAATTTGTCCGCGCAATCACCAGTATTCTGGTGTTGCCAACCGGCGGGCCTTCAAGCGTGCCGTCATTGCGAATAACCCCAAAGACATGCATGGTGGCAGGGTCATAAAATTCGCCGACCAGGGCTGGCGGGGCTTCGTCATTGTACAGGCATTTGATGTAAGCGCGCCCATCGATGATCTCGGTGACTTCGACAATATTCCCGGCAAAAGTAAGCTGTTCCACCTGCGGCCAAACGCCGCGATTGAGCCAGCCATTGAACGATTTGCGAATAAAGCGGCCCGCGTTGACGGTATTAATGGATTCAATGAACTTCACCCAGGCCGCCGAAAGCGTCACATTACCATTGCCGCCATTGATCCGGACAGTTTCAGGGGTTGCATCCACCCCGGTCATGGGGCGCGGCGCATAATTTTTTGATGCCAGTTCGGTATCATGCAAAACGCGATAATACTTGCTTACCACTGGTGGAGTGACGGGTACCGGAGCAAAGTAATTGGCCAGGTCCTGTTCGGTGCCATAGAAGATATTGACATCGATTGGCTTCGGATTGCCAGGCAAAACCAGCAGATCACCGCTGAACTGCCAGAGCCGGACTGGCCCGGGCGCCGTTTTGACGTTAAAGGGTTGGTCCAGCTTATCCAGCCGGTTCTTCAGATCGTCCCAGGTTTTGGTATTATTGAAATACAGTTTATTATCCGGATACTGCGCCCACCAATAATCCGTCTTGGGCCACGAGGAAAGGTAAGGCAAGAACCACTGCCCCGTATAGATGATCACCTTCCAATGCGGCTTGCATAGTTCCAAAAACCTGCCCACCTCCAGCGCATACGTTGAAGAGGCGTAGCCTGTTTTGCGCACCTCAATATCAACCGCAAGCGCCAAAACGCCCACCGGAATATTGGCTGCCAGCCATGCAAAATTAGCGGCTCCATCCACCCAGGGGTTATAAACAAAATAAGGAAAACGCACCATGTTCTTGGCCTCTTCCCATTGCTTGAGGAAGCCGGTATCCATGTGGTGTCCACCGTTCATATCGTTCAGCCGGATACCCATGCCGGCCACACCATTCGCCTTCAGAACAGCCTCATTAATTTCCAGCTGCCCTTCCCATACATCCACAACCAGGCATGTATTCGCTTTCATCGCTCCTCCATCCCGCAGGTCATGCTCGCGCTCCAATTTCGGGGCTTTCCCTGAAACGGATCCAATCTCGCAAAAACTGTTGCATTTATTTTACATTACCTTCACGAAATGACACGCATAAAACCGAATTTCATATCAAACTGCCAATCCTGAGAACCATCTGGAAGCTCTAAATCTTCCAATCCGTCCAGTTCGTTCCATTACTCCTCAACCCAATCCACTGGGCAGGCGAACTACCCGCGACCCGGCCCCAGATGCCACCCTTGCCAATCTTCACCTGGTCAATGATCACGCCTTCGCTATAATTCTTGAAACCGATCACCACTGAATCCATTCCCGGACCAGCACGCACATTCAAGCGCGGAGCAGCCCTGATCTTGACGACCTTGGGCAGCAGGCCATCGACACTGACCAGCTTGTTCATTTCCACCCACCAGGTTCCATCTAAAATGGGCACATAGACCGGCTTGACACGTTCACAATATCCGTTCGTTTTGTGAAAATCATAAACCATGTGGACCACGTCCGGGTTATCGTACACGTTTAAAGTCCCGGCATTCGCCAGCGGTACACCTTCCACCCGTCCCCACCAACCGGGCGCATCTGGGGTGCCATCCACAACTTCTTCAATCTTGACCACATTCCGCCCGGGCCACAGCAGGCCAATCCACTTGAGGAACTCCCCATCGCGGCCTCTGCTGGGTCCCCAATCTGGCCGTGCGATCAGATCAACTGCCGCCGCATTGGATGGATTGAGCTTGAAAAGCACCGGCTTCAAAACGGCCCAGTTCAGACGCACCAAATTATAACCAAGCTTGCGCTGCCGGCTCATGGCCAGAGTCAGTGGCCCACCACCCGGGCGCGCATAATAATTCGACGAGGCAAACGAATACAAACCGGTTTTAAATAGTCGGCCAGGTCCTGCGGGGTGCGATTAAAAATATTGACGTCTATCATCCTGGGGCTTCCGGGCAAAACCAGGAAATCTCCACTAAACTGCCACATCTTGATCTTGCCAGGGATCAAGCCCAGGTTAAAAGGTTTATCAAGGTCATCCAGGCGCAGCTTCAGGTCATCCCAGGTTTTCACATTCTTGAGATACATCGAAGTATCCGGGTACTGCGCCCACCAATAATCCACATCGGGCCAGGCTGCCAGATCTGGCAAAAACCACTGGGCGGTATAGATGATCATTTTCCAGCGCGACTTGCACAGCAGCAAAAACTTTGCCACTTCTGCCGCATAGGTTGTAGCCGGGTAGCCCGTCTTGCGCACTTCGATATCCACCGCCACTGCCAGAACTTCCACGGGCACATTGGCTGCCAGCCATGCAAAATTGGCAGCCCCATCCACCCAGGGGTTATAAACAAAATAAGGGAAGCGTACAAAGTTCTGCGCTTCTGCCCATTGCTTTTGGAAGCCCGCATCCATGTGGTGCCCACCATTCATGTCATTCAACCGGATGCCCATGCCAGCCACGCCGTTCGCCTTCAAAGCAGCCTCATCAATTTCCAGCTGCCCTTCCCACACGTCCACAACCAGACAAGTTCTCGGTCTCATACTACCTCCACCCGGCACAAACTCAAGGAGAACAGTCAGAACCCTGATCCCAATACAAATAACATCTTAATCATTATACAATACCAATCCAGAGGTTCTCAATTTGGGATTGTGAAAAAAAGGTTCTAATATCCAATACCTTCGCCAAAATTAGTTAAAAGAAATAGGGCTTTTCGAGTAAAGTTGAAGTCTTCGACAAC
>JAPLGT010000227.1:0-6145 GCA_026390035.1 Chloroflexota bacterium | reverse complement strand
TGCTATTCGCTCCAGATCATGCCCAATCCCGAGCCGCATCAAGTAGTAGCGGGCAAACTGCTGGCGGGTCAGACCATCGCGGTCGTTTTCGTTCACTTGCCAGGCCCAGGTCAGATACTTGTAGGCAATCCGTTCATCAGAGAAGTTGCGATAGGGCTGGTGACGGGTCAGGACAAACCAGACCAGTTCCAACAGCCGGTGAGCGATGACCACAATCGCCTGGTTCCGGTGCATTCGGCGGCAGAGTTCCTGGAAACGGCGTCCCCAGAGCGGGTCGGATATCACCGCTCGTTGAGCCACTTCCACCATCGCCCAGCGCAGATCCTTGCGCCCTTCCTTGGTGATGCCTTTGCTCTTGTTTTTCGTTCCGCTTTGTTCGATCCCTGGCGTTAGGCCAGAGTAGCTCGAGAGTTTCTTGAAGTTCTCGAAGCGCGTGATTTCGCCAATCGCCGCTAAAACCGTCATCCCCGTAATCACACCAAAGCCCGGCAGCTGCACCAAGTACAGCATGCTTTCGGCCCAGGGCTGCTCGTGGCTCATGCGCGCCAGCTTTTGGGTGATTTTCCCGGCCTGCTCAGCCAGGTGCACCTTGGTCAGCATATCCAACTCAAGTTGAAATTTCTCCGAGTCGGACAGCTCATCATCCTGCTGCCAGCCGGTGTTCTTTGCGTTGAAACGTTTCCCCTTCGGGTGGCTCAGGTGATGGCGGTGGGCGACACTGTGCATCCGGTTCACCGTCTGGGTGTGCATCCCCACCAGATGGCGGCGCTGCGAAAGCAGATAACGTAGGTTACGCACATGCACCGGTGGCACCCAGATCGCTGGGATCATGTTCGCGGCCAGCAGGCGCGCCAGGATCAGCGTGTCGCGAATATCAGTTTTGACCCGCGCACAAGCGATTTGTTTGACCTTGATCGGGTTGGCGACCAGCACCTTCTCGGCCAGCGGTTCGAGCAGATCGTAGATGTGCCAGGCGTTCGTGGTCGATTCGATCACCACGTAGTCGCTCGGTTGGATGTGCTTCTCCAACCAGGCTTCCAGATCGGCGTGCTCGATCCGCACTGGCTCGAGAACCACCTGACTGTCAAAGTTGACCCCGGCAACCACGCAATAATGTTTGTGAATATCCAGGGCAATGTAACGGCGGGAAAGTCTTGCTATTAGTTCTTTATCCATGCTACACTCTCCTTAGTTTTGGATGGTGGGGCGTGGATTTTAGGGCAGTGAGTGATACACACCGATTCGGACTCGCAGTCCAGACGAAAATCCACCGGGCGACCAAGTAACACCTCAGGCGATGAACGATCAGGTTCACGCTCATGGGCAGCGACGGTCTACCCTGATGCTCCGGCCCCGGATGGCATCCCCGGTGAAGCGTCATGCTCTCCATAGGATACCACCCGCCACGCCCCACTGGTTACATTCTAGTAACACCGCGTGCACCGGACAAGTGCGGGCTTTCGCCCACACTTGCGGGATTCTGGCCCCAACAGCGGATTCGGCGTCTGGTGGCTTTATCCGCCAAATCCCGCCCTTGCCGGTACCGATTACTGCACCTGTCAAGAGTTTCCCCCAAAATTGATTTTTATAAGTGCCAGGTAGAATCACCCGAGCCACGAGAGCAAAAAAACTCCCACGGCTCGTTTCTTTTGCTCAATTTTTTCTCCAATCGGGAACACTTCACCACCCCCGCCAGCCTGTGAATTTGTGACGGGGTTGAAGCGTAAGTTTTATTTCAAGGTGGCTTTGGGAAGTCCCCCCCCATCAAAAAACGAGAACAACTGCTCAAAGAGCGCCGTTCCCGTTTTGATTTGGGGGTGAGCCCATTATACCAAAACTCCATCTACGGGAAGACGCTTCTGTTTTTCCAACTTACGGAGAAATGCCCAGTTCCTCCATCCGCGCCAAGACTTCCGTCTTCGATGCCAATCTTCTCGGAACATCCTTGCGCACGAAGCGCGTGATGTCATTTTCAACGCCCAACTTCATCAGCGCATACTTGGCGTACTGTTTGTACGTCAAGCCCTGGCGGACCTTCGCGCTCAGGCTCCACGAAACCAGCAGCATCTTGTACGCCAGGTCTTCTTCGCTGGCGTGCTCATCGGTCTCTTCTTTGCTGAGCACGTGCCAGATGGCCACCAGGAGTTTGCGCGCGATCACCACGATGGCCTGATTGGGCTTGCGCATCCGGCGCAGGTATTTCTCGTACTGTTCCTTCCAATACGGCGATATCCGGATCGCACGCCAGGCGGCTTCCACCATGATCCAGCGCAGTTCCTTGCGGCCCTGCTTGGTGATGTGCTTGTCCTTGTGCGTCTTGCCGCTGTCGTGGACTCCCGCACCCAGCCCCGCGTACCCGACCAACTCCTTCGCGCTTTTGAAGCGGGTAATGTCACCAATCGCTGAGAGCACGGTCATGGCTACGATGACGCCAACGCCCGAAAGCTGCATCAACCGCAGCGCTTGTTTGCCCCACAGCTCGCCGGTGCTTTGCTTTTCGAGCTCTTCGTCCACCGCGACTTTGCTCTTTTCAATCTCGTCGAGCAGCGACAGTTCCTGACGAATCTGCAGCTTCTCCAACGCGCTGATCGAAACCTGCGCGTCCCACCAGGCCTGGTTGAGAATGCCTTCTTCCGGCAGCAGCAGATTGTGTTTGTGCAGCAGGCTTTGCAGGCAATTGCGGACCATCGTCCCGGTGGCGACCAGCCGGTTGCGATAAGAAATGAAGGCGCGCAACTCGCGCACGTGCGCGGGCGGCACCCACACTTCCGGCACGATCCCGCCGAACAACAATTTCAGCAGGCGTTTGATATCTTCCTTATCGGTCTTCACCCGCGCTCCGACAATCTCGCCCACTTCGGCAGCGTTCGCCACCAACACCCGGCTGGCCAACGGCGCAACGATGTCATATGTCTCCCAGACATTGGTCGTCGTTTCCAAAACCACAATATCCCCTTCGCGAAAATTCAGCTTGGCCCATTCTGGAAACTTTTCAATGCTGACCCGGCGCGGCGTGACCACCCACTCCTGAGCTTCATTTTGGGCGCCCACCAGGTGATATTCTCGATGGGTGTCGATCGCAAAATATCGCTGGTACCCTCTTGTATTCTGTGTCTTTTTCATGCTAGACTCCTTGTAAGCTTGGGACGTGGGTTTTTGGGTTTGAGCTGCAGTTACCGATACGGGCTCTTGGCGTCGTGCGCCAGTCCCAGATTAGTTTCCGCCAGGTGTCCAAATAACGCCTCGGGCTCAGTCTTTTTCAAGTCTGTCCCATACCGGCAGCCGGACAACCCAGACGCTCCCACCCCAAACGCGTCCCCGGCGATGAAATCACCACAAGGATACGCGTTTGCCACGCCCCAAGCAAGTACATTCTAATAACGCCAGCCGTTGAAACTGTCGAAAAAGTGCGAATCTACCTTAAAGAAATGGGGTTTATCAGGTAGAGGTGTTCCCATGGCTAAATTCAAACCCTGCAACTATGATCAGATGGTGATGCTCCCCATCTCCCTGGAAAACCAGCTCATACCTGGTAGTCTGGAACAGACCATCAACGAACTGGTGGAAAAGCATATCGAGCTCTCGGTATTTGATGAGCGCTACAGCAATGATGACACCGGCGCAAGCGCCATCCACCCCAAGGTTCTCCTAAAAATCGTTTTGTTCGCCTATTCCAAGGGGCTGTGCGATTTTCTTGAGCAAATCGACCTGGTGACTGTGGCCGAGAAATGCCGCCGCCGTTACCAGGTCAAGGTTCGGATTGCGCACCAGGCGGGTGGCCACCGTGTGCTGGAAACTGTTGTCAATTTTCGCCCAAATTGCGGATTCCGGTGAAATCGCACACATTAAACGGAACATGCCGCACACAATTAGTTTGAATTGTTGTCTGTCTGTCCACCCCTATTTTTATGAGGAGTTCTATCACATGTTACCGCAACATACTTTGGATGATGGGTGGGGGTTTGACCCTTACACTGGTTCTATTTTTCATTTTGAACATTACTCAAAGGCAAAAGCTGAGCGTAAAATGCTTCAAAAAAAATGGTTGTTTGTAGTGGAAACCATCAATTGGACAATTGCCCACAATAACCCAAAGATGATTCATCGTAACCAATATTTTGCTTCAAGCCTGGATCAAGCAATTGCACTTGCGGTAAAAATACAAATAAGTTCTCTTGAGTGTGCGGAAGAATTTTTAAGTATCCGCCCTGCTACTGTTGACGAATCACTTAAGTATGACAAACTCTATTCGCACTATTATGACGCCATTCCTGATGTCATTTCCGATAATGATGTGGACAAACTACCTGACCCTGAATAATATTAAGCAAGAGAGATTTGCAGACGCTTCCCCAAGGCCCTCGCTGCGCGATCAAGCGTCTGAAGCGTTACCGACTGGTTTGCAGGGTCTAAAAGACGTTCAAGTGCGGCCCGACTGGTGTTCATGCGGCGTGACATTTCGGTCTTTGACAGGTTTTGTTGCTTCATAAGCTGTTCGACCTGATAGGCAATCACGCGCTTGACCGCGACCGTTTCAGCTTGTTCGAGCAAACCTTCCTCGGCCAGAAAATTATCGAAGTCGGAACCAATATGTTTGTTTTCCATTATGCACCTCTTACCTGTTTCAAGCGTTCGCGAGCAAGTTGCAGATCGTTGAGCGGAGTCTTTTGAGATTTTTTTGTGAACCCATGAAGCAGAATCATGGTGTTAGCCTCCACCGTAAACAATACGCGGGCAATACCAAACGGCAAGCTCGAGCGCACTTCCCATAGGCCGGGTTCCAGTTTACGGATCAACGGCATTCCTAGCGGCCAGCCAAATTGTGCGGTTTTGATATCTTCACCAAGAACGCGCTTCTCATCGGTTTGCAAAGATTTTAGCCATTCACGCACAGGTTCGTTTCCGCGCTGTGTTTGGAAAAAGACAACTTTCAAGCGGATGTTTTCATATTCTGGCTGAAATTGTACCGTTTTTGATACACTCTTGTCAATCTGGTTTTATCGATAGGTAATGCTCAGGGGTATATCAATAGGGTGTGGAAAAACTATCTACTGAATTCGAGGCTCAACCAGGCCCAATCCTATGAGCCACGTCTGACGAGATACAAGTTTAGGTCATCAGCTTTTGGATGCGGATAACTGCTCTTGTGCGCACACAAAAGCCGAATTAGGGCACAAAACCAGTAATAAACAGGACATTAGACACGGAAAATACGGTCGTAAAAGCTCTTCGCCAGATGGGTTTCCCCTGTATAATCATTAAATACGATGCCCATTTTGGGTGTATGAGATGGGGGTGTCGTATTTATTGATTATACAGGGTTGCAGTATGCCAACTGGAAAATTGTCCGACCCATCCGCCAAAGAACCTTCGAAGCGCAGCAGTGACTTGTTTATCGTTGATAACAGCGATGAGCAGTGGAAGGCAGCCCGTTATTTACATGACTGGTGCGATATTGCCAAGTCAATGGATATTGCAACCGGGTATTTCGAGATCGGCGCATTACTGGCACTGGATGGGCAATGGCAGAAGTTGGAAAATATTCGCATCCTGATGGGGGACGAAGTCAGCCTGCGCACACGCGATGCTTTTGCGAAGGCGTTGCAGGGGCTCGGACAAAAACTCGATGACAGTATCGAAGCTGAGAAAGAGAAAAATGATTTCCTGAGCGGCGTTCCCGCCATCGTGGCGGCGATGCAATCGGGGCAGATTCAATGCCGGGTCTATAAGGATCGCAAATTCCATGCCAAGGCCTATATCACGCATGCCAAATTGGATGTGGTTGGGCCGGTGGCGCTGGTGGGCTCGAGCAATTTCACCTATCCCGGCTTAACAGATAATGTTGAGCTGAATGTGCGCATTCGGCATGATGTCGAAGAGTTACAGGAATGGTATGAGAATTATTGGGATCAGGCCGAGGAAGTAACGCCTGAGATTCTGAAGATTATTGAGCGACACGCGCGCGAAGTAACCCCCTTTGAAGTGTACATGAAAGCCCTGTTTGAATTTTTCTAGTTCTAATGTTTTTTGTGGTCATCGTTTACAGCCAGACATGGAGGTTGCAACCAGCAAATTGTGCAACCAATTCGGGTGATAAACGAAACCGTTCATTCTGTGAGCTGGCGATGAGTAGGTTTTGCTGATT
>JAPLGT010000154.1:0-13540 GCA_026390035.1 Chloroflexota bacterium | reverse complement strand
TTGCATCAAATAGGCTGGCTTGAGCTTTGCGTTTTCCGAGCATGGCGGCACTCCTAGCGGTTGGATTGCCTTATTTTTACCCGATTTTCTCGCTGCTGAGGAGGGTCCAATCTTGACCACTTTTTCAGCAGACTCTTAGAAACCAGCAGCGCCAAATACAAGTTCGTGTTCACCCATCACGTGCTCGGCACCGGGCGCGGCGGCATTGAACTTGCCAAAGGGTTCGAGTGGGGCGACGCAGCCAACCTTACTGCTCACCGCCCTGGCTGGGATAAAACCATCCATCAACTGATGGTCGAAAACGGTGTGACCATCTTCTTCCAGGGCCACGACCACATTTTCGCCAAACAGGAACTCGACAGCGTCATCTACCAATCCCTGCCCGAACCCGCCAACCCCTTTTACAGTTGGGAAAACGCCGATTCCTACAAAACCGGTGAAAAATTCCCCAACAGCGGGCGCGTGCGTGTCAACGTTGCTCCGGAGGGCGTCACGGTTGATTACGTCCGCTCGTATCTCGACAAACCCGACGAACTGGCCTTTTCATACACAGTAAAATAATGGTGCTGCATCGCCACCAATATCAGGATAAATTATGCCGACTCTCCGCTCTTACACACTTCTGACCATCGTCATCCTTCTCGCATTGAGTGTTTCCTGCAAGGTAGCCACGGTTCCAGCACAGGCTACCCCAAAACTGCCTACCGTTATCGAAACAGACTCTCCACCTACATCCCTTCCTGCCCTTCAGCCAACCCGATTACCCGCGACCACTCCTGCTTCCCAGCGAAACCCTGCCCCAAAACCAACTCACAACACCAGGGCTCAAACGAACAACCAGGGCAGCAGCGCTACGCAAAATATTAGCTTCGAAGTACCCGCACACCCCATCGACGTGATTCTTGGCCGCCCGACGGACAAATCCATCACCGCCAGCGTTCTCACCTACCAGGATGCCGAAGGCTATCTCGAATACGGCCCCGCGCCTGATAATTTCGCCTGCCAGACGCCGCTCACCAACTTTATCGCCAATCAACCGGTGGAAATTTTGATTGAAGGTCTGCAAACTAATAGCACTTACGCATATCGCGTGCGCTATCGTACCGGCACCACCGGTGCCTATGCAGCCACCGAACCAGAAACGTTTTCCACCCAACGCACGGCAGATAGCCCGTTTACCTTCACAATCCAGGCTGATTCGCACCTGGATTCCAACAGCAACCCGCAGGTTTACCAGCAAACCCTGGCCAATCAGCGCACCGACCAGCCCGACTTCGTCATCGATCTGGGCGACACCTTCATGACCGATAAATTCAAGCCCTTCACCGCCGCTGAACTGCAATACTTGGCGCAGCGCTATTACCTCAGTCTCATCGGACAAGCCGCGCCCCTCTTCCTCGTTCTCGGCAATCACGATGGCGAAGGTGCTCCCAAAGGCAACAGCGGGCAAGAAATGTCCATCTGGTCAGCAAAACTGCGCACACAATTGTTTCCTAATCCCATACCAGATGGCTTCTATACCGGCAACGCCACGCCTGAACAAACCATCAACAACCTGGAAAATTACTACGCCTGGGAATGGGGCGACGCCCTGTTCATCGTTCTCGACCCATACTGGTTCACCCCGCCCCTGCGCGACGATTCCAGCCTTTGGACTCCCACCCTGGGCGAAACGCAATACCGCTGGCTGAAAAACACCCTCGAAACCAGCCAATCCAAATGGAAGTTTGTCTTCATCCACCAGCTCATCGGCGGATATGATAAAAACGGGCGCGGCGGCGTTGAAGTGGCACCTTTCTACGAGTGGGGCGGAAACAACGCAGACGGTTCTTACGGTTTCGATACACAGCGGCCCGGCTGGGGACTTCCCATCCATCAATTACTCGTTGCAAATAATGTCACAGCAGTCTTTCACGGCCATGACCATCTCTTCATAAAACAGGAATTGGATGGCATCATCTACCAGGAAGTGCCTCAGCCGAGCGCGTCCCGTTCCAACGGCACAAACAGTGCTGTAGAATATGGATACCTGAACGGTGATGTGCTCGGAAGTTCCGGCCACCTGCGCGTCTCGGTTACGTCTGAGCTGGTAACCGTTGAATATGTTCGCGCGTATCTGCCGCAAGATGAAAGAGCAGGGCAGCAAAATGGGCAGGTGGACTATCGCTTTACAATCTCAAACCCCTGAGAACAAATGGTGGGCATGGAGCAATTCCATGTCCACTTTTCTTTTTTGATAACAAATTTCCAACCAATTCCGAGCGACTTCTAAACATCTTTGTGCTATATTGATAGCATTCAAACGAATGCAGTTTGTAGTGTAAGTAAGCATTCCACGGCGAAATGGTTGAAAAGCTAATTAGGCACAGATTATCATTCCCATACAGAGAGCATGACAATCAGTAAGGATCGATACTCATGTCCAATTCATCAGATCTATATCACGAGCGATACCAGATCCTTGAACAACTTGGCGAAGGGGGCATGGCAACCGTCTACAAGGCCTACGACCTCCGACTGGAGCGGGAAGTAGCCATCAAGGTGATCCGGCGCGGAGCATTTCCTCCCGAACAATTGCAAAATATATTGGCTCGCTTTGAACGCGAGGCCAAATCCTTGGCGCGCCTTTCTCACCCCAATATCGTCAAGATACATGATTTTGGTGAACATGATGGCTCTCCTTATTTGGTGATGGAGTATTTGCCAGGCGGCACCCTGAAATCCAGTCTCGGGCAACCCATCCCCTGGCAAGATGCGCTACGCAGGCTGATCCCGATAGCGCGCGGGCTGGCCTTTGCTCACGAACGCGGAATTATCCATCGTGATGTAAAACCAGCCAACATCATCATATCGGAATCAGGTGAACCCATGCTAACCGATTTCGGCATCGCTAAATTGCTGGAAAAAGAAGATAGCCAGACACTGACCGCCAGCGGTGTGGGAATTGGTACACCTGAATATATGGCCCCAGAGCAGGGTATTGGGCAGGCAGTGGATGCTCGTGTAGATATTTACTCTCTGGGCGTGGTGTTGTATGAAATGTTGACTGGGTGCAGGCCCTATACCGCTGATACACCCATGGCCGTGGTACTCAAGCAAATCAGCGATCCTCTGCCCAGTCCGCGAATATATGTCCCCGATTTGCCGGAGTCAGTTGAATATATTCTTGTTAGAGCCATGGCGAAAAAACCGGAAGACCGCTTTGAAAACATGGGGGCTTTATGCAAAGCGCTTGAGGAAGAACTTGGTTCGCCGTCCCTGCCAATCATTCTCACCCCTGAATCGGGCACGGCCAAACCGGTTTTGAGCGCCTTGCCCACATTAACCAGCGCACCGCGCGGGAAAGTAACATCCGCACAAGGGCAAGCCCGGCGGCTTCCGCTTAAATGGCTGGGATTGCTCGGAGCGGCAATTCTAATCGGCATGGCCGGTTTTGGCTTTTTCTATTTTTGGAGATCTGGGCCTGACGGCATGGCTCCGCTGCCACTTCCGATCGCACAAGCTAAATCAACTCAGCCTGCGGCTAGCTCTGCCAGCTTGCAACCTTCGCCGCTCGCCACCAAATCCACACCTGCTCCAAACCTTGGGCTGATAAACCCTGGCCGAAATGGGTTTCCACTCGAAATTCAACTTCTGGTAGGTATCTTCAAACTCGAAGGAACTGACCTGGCGCTTACCAAAGAACAGGCAACTGCGCTCTTGCCAATCTGGAACAATTTCAAAACCATTAACCGAAGCCTGTTGTCTTCACCTTCGACACCAGGCAGCACCAATTTAGCGACCCCCACTGTAAATACCGCCGCACAGGCGCAGAAGGACGCGTTAATCACAAAAATGCTCGCAGCGATGACCCCTGAACAACTTGATGCGATTGCCAGCATGAAAATCACCCAAGAAACCGCAATTACCATATTGCAGGCAAATGCTCCCGGACGTCAGCCACTACTGAGGACCCCTATAGCTGGAGGGACTGTCAAGATTCAATCAGGTGGAGGCCTGATCGGCGATTTGGCTGACATACTGACCCAGCTTTTGAAGAAGCGGGCAGGTGGTTAAGAAATCTCAATATTCAGGTGGATGGATCAGGTTTGATGAGAAATTATCCTGACTGCGTGCGGCTGTTCAGATTTAATTGTTTCAATTTGCTGTATACTTGATTTTCTGGGTGATAGCCCAAACCTAATGAATACGCAATCCTAATTTGTGCAAGCTACACTATCACAAACAGAAATCAGCGAATAAGCCTCGCTGGAGTTCCATTAACCAAATTCCTTACAAATCCAGCACACAAACTGGCAGACCAACCTCGATGGACCAACAATGAAACCGCACATAAAATTAGCAACGACCCGGACTCCCGATGGCGGAGAAATGACGCTGGTTCAGCACGACCACGATTTTTCCATAAAGATCAACGGTCTGGAATTAATGAATAGCCGCCAACACGAGTCAGAACAGGAATTGGCGCGACTGGGTTGCGCGCATCTAACCAACCACAACGCGCCCTGCGTACTTATTGGAGGCTTGGGCATGGGTTACACATTGAGCCAGGCCCTGGAAATACTTGGCCCAGATGCCAGGGTAATTGTAAGTGAACTATTGCCAGATGTTGTCACCTGGAATCGCGAATATCTCAAAGAACTCAACGGCCAGTCATTGGATGACAAACGCACAGATATCATCACTGGCGACATCTTCCAGCTCATATCGCAATCGACCGACAGATTCGATGCGATCCTACTGGATATAGACAATGGGCCTAACGCAATGACCGATTCTGGTAACCAACAACTATACAGTCCAATCGGAATTCAAGCCTGTCGCCAGGCGCTTCGCAAACAGGGTTGTCTGGCTATCTGGTCAACCGAGCCAAGTAAAGTTTTTGAGCAGCTCTTGATGAGTTGCGGATTTCATGTGCGACGGTACCGGGTAAAAGCATACCAGCTGAGCAACTCAAAGCCTCTCTTTATCTGGGTAGCCGCGGAGGACGAGACGATCCTGCCTCCCGATGGTGGTGAGCCAGACCAGCCGGGCAAGAAAGAACCAAGGGACAATCGCCGACACACTCGATCAAATTTTGGGCGAAGAGGCTCCTCTCGAACCGTAAATGGCCCAGTAAACAGATTATAAATAATTTACTTGATACACGCATAGAAAATTCATCATAAATGATACTTCGCTGGACGTGGTCACAAGGCCCAGCCCGGTACCGTGATTAAGGTCACAGAAACGACCTGGCAAAGCTGCCAGGTTTCAGATAACCGATGTCAGCGGCCAGGATAAACTCTTCTAGCATGCATCCTGCAACAAATCCGGGCAGCTTTTTACACATATAAGGAGCAGGCATGTCTTCGAATCAGAGTACTGTCGATTTTATTGTTGAACAAATGGAAGGCGCAGGAACAGTTTCAGCAAAAAAGATGTTTGGAGAGTATGGCGTTTTCTGCGGCGGGAAAATGGTGGCGATTATCGGCAATGATCAGTTATTCGTCAAGCCAACCGAAGCTGGCAGGGTTTTCCTTGGTGCCGTCGAAGAAATGCCGCCTTACCCAGGAGCAAAAGCGTATTTTTTAATATCTGGTGACCTGTGGGATGATAGAGATTGGCTGAGCGAACTGATTAGCCTGACCTGTGCTGAGTTGCCATTGCCAAAGAAAAAGACCAGGAAGATAACAGGCTGATCAACCAGAGCACTTTCATTAATAGCAAAGTGACATCGGGTGGCCAGTAGACTCCTTCTCACATTCTCTCAGCCGTAAAACACTTGCCATACCCCCAGACGACATTGGCGCAGGTGAGCATCCCCCAGCTCCTACAAGAACCCGGAATTAGGTTCTTTCAAATACCATCCAGCGATATTCTACCGAGCCGGCTTGCAGGCATTTTTGAAGCGCCGTACTTCCAAGCATCGACGGAACAATTGGATGTAAATCCCAAAAAGGTCTGAATATTATCGCCAATATCCGGGCAAATAGATCGGGTACGACCCGCAGGCGCAGATAAGGGGTTAATAAACGATTTTCAACCAGCCTGAGCCCGTTACGGGAAGCAATCAAAGCCAACTCGTCTGGCTGGAGTAGATTATGAATATGCCAACCGCGTTGGTACAGGTCAAGCCATTTCTTATCAGAACCATCTGCGCTCTTTCCCAAAAAATCATCAATCAGGATTAAACGCCCTCCAGATTTTCCGACACCAGGAGCATGTAAAATGCGCGCAGCTTCGGCCACAAAACGCTCTGGCTCAAAGGAATGCACAAAAGATTCAATTGCGTATGCCAGATCAAAGCCTGCCTTAATCGGCAAATGATGGAAATCGGCTTCTGCAATCAAGCCTGGCGTATTTTTCTTTTGGAAGTGTTTGCCCCCAAGCCGCGCCTGCACCGCGCTGAGTGTCAGGCCAATACCCCGGGATGTTGGTGGGAGACAAGTGAGTAAATGCAATAATGTAGCCCCCACTCCACAACCAAGATCCGCGATCAGCACTGGTTCAGACATGGATTTTGCTTCATTCAAAATAAGCTCATTGGCAGCATTGAGTGCATCAGACACAGAAGTGATCCCTTCCAACCACAATGCCCGATGGATTGTTTGAATTTCCTTTGAAGATCCAAAACGCAAGAAAAGACTTGTGTTACTGTCGTAGTACGTACGAATAGAATCGTTGGGGCGCATAACAAGATTATAACGAGAAAGCCCCAAAAATGCATACCCTGGTAATGTCGCCAGGTTAATAAATAACCCGATTAGAAAATGTGTCCAAAGCATGCAATTTAACACGCAGCAAGACAGCATCCGCTATAATTGACGAAACACACAGGCAGATGACAAAAGAATAGGCTAAAGTTGGTATCAGACATCCGCTGGAGGAAAAATGAGAATAGCAGTTTCAGGTGCTGGATATATTATTGATATTCATGCCAAAGCCGCAAAAGCCCAACAAGATGTTGAATTAGTGGCTGTGGTGGAGAAATTCCCAGATAAAGCGAGCCTGCTGGCAAAGAAATTTCGGATCAAAAACCAGTACGAGACCATCGAACAGATGCTCGCCACAGGCGCTATAGATGCGCTTGTGATCGGTACGCCTAATTTCCTACACGCATCCCAGGCAATTGCCGCATTAAAAGCGGGCGTGCATGTAATGGTCGAGAAACCGATGGCGATGAACGTACGCGAGGCCGAAGCAATGCTGGAAGCCAGCGCCAAAAGCGGCTCGAAGCTGATGGTGGCACACTGCTGGCGCTTCGATGAAGATGTACTCTGGCTAAAAGCACAGTCGCAAAAATTGGGCAAGCTGATCCGAACGAAGGGCTATGGTGTGCATACCAACTGGGGACCGGCTGGATGGTTCACGAAAAAAGAATTGGCAGGAGGTGGTGCGCTGGCAGATATGGGCATCCATGCACTTGATACCGCTCGTTTTCTTCTCGGTGACCCCAAGCCTGTTTCGGTTTATGCCAAAATTGGAACCCATTACAAGGATTTTGACGTGGACGATACCGGCGTCATCATCGTGGAATGGGAAAACGGTGCGACCTCTTATGTCGAATCCGGTTGGTGGCAGCCACATGCCGATGGCCCTGAAGCCGCAACCCAGTTATATGGCACCCATGGATTTGGTCAATTGTTCCCAACCCTGCTCGAACTACCAAATACCGAAACGCACAAAGTGGATATTCTCAAATCCGGTTTCAAATACCCACGCAAGGAACATTGCCCGCAGTCCATGTACAATGCACAGCTGGCACATTTCGTAGATTGCATCCGCGAAAACAAAACACCCGCAGCAAGTGGACTGGAAGGTTTAATAAACATGAAAATCATCGAAGCCGCTTTCTTATCGAGTAAAACAGGCAAAATTGTGGAAATCGCATGAACATTGAAACTATCCTGCCTACTCCAGACATATTTTCGGCCAAACGAATTCTGTGCATCCAGCCGCATTATGATGACAATGATATAGCAGCAGCGGGCACTCTGGCGCTGCTCAAACAAACCCAGGCAGATATCTTCTATCTGACCGTAACCGATGACTTAATGGGCGTTGTAGATGGCTCGCTTTCCAGTGAAGCGGCAGCCATTATCTTGAAATCCGATCAGGACTCCGCAGGAAAAATCATCGGCGTAAAAGAACAATTCTGGCTCGGCTACCCAGATGCAGGTGAGTATGATTATTTTGCGCTGCGCCGCGATCTTTTAAAGTATATTCGCATCATTCAACCTGATTTTATATTTACAGCTGACCCCTGGCTAACTTACGAGGGGCATCGCGACCATATTCAGACCGGGCTGGCGGCTGCTGAAGCAGTCATGTTTGCAGGACTGACTAGGATCCCGTCCAGCGATCCTTCGGCGGACCGGGCTTACCCGGGTCACCAAATCAAGGGTATGGCGTTTTACTACACGCGCGAACCGAACCTGATTGTGGATATTTCCGCGACCTGGACAACAAAAATCGCCGCCGTCCGCTGCTATGAAACTCAGTTCGATACCCAGAGTATGGATGAGTTGGTGTTGGCTCTGGATGCCAAGTCTCACCAAGTAGCCTCTGGAGCATCATTCGAACGCGGCGAACCGCTAAAAGTACTCCATCCCAATGCATTGCATTGTGGATTCTAAGTTTGGCGAAAAATGAAAACTGGGTTCCCCCGTTATTATCTCTTTTCTGTTAAATTATTCCAATAAACCCCAAGGAGAATACTATGACACAACTCGCAATACTGGGCGGAGAGAAGACCCGCACTGACCCATATCCCGAATGGCCTGTTTGGGACCAGCGTGACATTGATGCAGTCACCGATGTGATCAAATCCGGACGTTGGGGCGGTTTCCCATTTCCGGGTCCTAAAACGGCTGAATTGGCAAAAAAGTTTGCGGAAATGCAGGGCGGCGGTTACGCAGTCCCGATGGCAAACGGAACTATCACTTTGGAAGTCGCCTTAAGGGCAGCAGAAATTGGCTGGGGTGACGAAGTCATTGTTCCAGCCTACACATTCCAGGCCACAGCCTCGGCTCCCATGGCAGCCGGGGCGATCCCCGTTATCGTGGATGTCGACCAAAACAACTATTGCCTGGATCCTAAAGCAGTCGAGAAAGCGATCACACCCAAAACAAAGGCAATCATTCCAGTCCATCTGGGCTCAAACATGACAGATATGGATGCAATCATGGAATTGGCGAATAAATACAATCTGATCGTGATCGAAGACTGCGCGCATGCTCACGGAGCCAGGTGGCGCGGGCAAGGCGCGGGCACAATTGGTCATTTTGGCTCATTTTCCATGCAGTCATCCAAGACGCTGACTACCGGCGAAGGCGGCATCCTGCTTTGCAGAACACCTGAAATGGCTGCCAAAGCCGCTTCCATTATCGATTGTGGACGCCCACATGCGCTGGGAGGCGGTCCGGAAGACGACACCATGGACTTTCAGGTGGGCGGGAATTTCCGATTGAGCGAAATCTCCGCCGCTCTAGCCCTGGTCGGAATTGAGCGCTTCCCTGCCCAAGCCAGGCAACGCGAAGAAATGGCAGCCTATATGGATGAAGCCCTAAGTGAAATACCCGGTGTACGCGTACTCAAACGAGATCCCCGCCATACCACCCGTTCATTTTACCGCTACATCTTCGCCATTACCCCCGAAGAATTCGGGGTGGAACACGATGTTCTCTGCGCCGCGATGGATGCGGAAGGTATCGAGTGTTGGGTCGGCTACGAAGCCATGCATAACTACCAACTTTTCCAGCCCCAGAAGTCAAAACTGGCTGTACCAAATGCCTATCCGCAATACTTCAAATTCAGCGAAATGAACTTACCTGAAGCAACCCGCGCCTGCGAGCACGAAGCCGTCTGGGTTGATGAAGCCATCTTCCGCTGTGGACCGAAGGGCGTTGACGATGCGGTCGCAGCCATCAAAAAAATCCAGGCCAACTCAGCAGAATTAAAGAAAGCTGCTCAAAATCTGCGTACCAAATAATTCGTTTTAACGCTGGATGGAAGCCACTTTGGACAGGTTTAGGGATTATTTTGACCATCTCCTGACCTGGATAATTTCCAGAAAAAATACTATTTCGGGTCACGACAACGAAGCACGCGCCAGTCTCATGGCGTTTGCTTCGTTGTCGATTGCTCAAAAAAGAGCGCCCTGGTTTTGGAACAGCGGTGAATTCA
The DNA here is from genome assembly GCA_026390035.1 of Chloroflexota bacterium. Lineage (GTDB taxonomy): Bacteria > Chloroflexota > Anaerolineae > Anaerolineales > Villigracilaceae > UBA5195. The sequence continues at coordinate 3,373 of JAPLGT010000154.1, read as the reverse complement.
GGGCGCCCTAAAATTCGCCGATTTTTCAAAAAATGGCAGCCCAATTAAACAAAATGCCAAAACCGTTGTCTGGTGGTCCAGGTTGGATTAAGATGGCCTGCTCAGGTTTGCACAAGTTACTGAATAATTACTATTTGGGTCTCGGCAATAAGGAAAAATATGGCAAATCTATCTCGTCGTGATATTCTCAAATTGACTGCCCTTTCGCTGGGGACGCTGTTGATTGCACGCTGTACATCTTTGGAACCACAAACACCCACATTACAACCTGATTCTACTCTGACACCGAGCTTGCAGCCCGAACTGAAAGTACAATCTACCGCAGAGAGGCTGCAGCCAACCCCAACTGTTGAGGCCCCCGTTCTCCCAACTGAAACCGATATCCTGATAGTTGGAGCCGGAATGGCAGGACTATCCGCCGCTAAGAGCTTGAAGGAACTGGGGTATGACGTTATCGTTCTCGAAGCCAGGCAGCGCACTGGTGGGCGAATCTGGACCGATCATACGCTTGGGCTGCCTCTTGACATCGGAGCTTCGTGGATTCATGGAGTAAAGGCCAACCCACTGACCCAACTGGCAGATGAAGTTGGTGCGGAGCGCGTTAAAACTGATTATGACAGCCTGACCATCTTCAACACAAACGGTGCAGAACTCTCTGCCTCTGAAGTTGTCGAATTGGAAAAAGCTTTTGATGATTTAATGACTCGAATTGAATTCTGGCAGGAAGATTTTGAAAGTGATGTTTCGCTACAGAAAGCCATTGATCAATATTTGAACAACAAGCACTACTCAGATGATGGCATGCGCAAGCTTGTCTATGCCATCAATACCGAAATTGAACATGAATACGCCGCCGACGTGCAGGACCTATCACTGTATTGGTTTGACGATGCAGGTGAATTTGATGGTGGAGATGTTATATTCCCCATGGGATATGAGCAGCTCACGCGCCCACTGATCAAAGGCCTGGATATCCGCCTGGAAGAAACCGTACGGCAGGTGGAGTACAATCCGGATGGTATCCGTATCCTAACAGCGAACAGGGAATACACAGCCCGCAAGGCTATCATAACCTTGCCAGCCGGTGTACTACAAAGTGGAAGCGTTCAGTTTAAGCCTGCACTGCCCGATAAAAAACAGAATGCATTAAAACTATTTGGTTCTGGGGTATTAAACAAGGTCTATTTGCAGTTTTCCGAGGTCTTCTGGGACACAGATACTCATTTGATTGGTTACGTTTCAGAAAAAAAAGGCCAGTGGTGTGAATGGCTAAACCTGAATGCACTGCTCGGGCAACCGGTCTTGCTTGCATTCAACGCCGGGGCATACGGACACGAGATCGATGCACTCAGTGATAAAGAAATTCTCAGCCAGGCTCTTCTCAGACTGGGTCAAATGCTTGGTAAACAAATCCCTGAACCGATTGGCTGGCTAATCACGCGCTGGGGCCAGGATCCTTTTGCATTGGGTTCCTACAGCTCGCTGAAACCAGGCGCCACCCCAAACATCTATGATGACCTGGCAAAACCAGTTGATAAAGTCCTTTTTTTTGCGGGCGAAGCCACTCACCGCACGCATCCCGCCACTGTGCATGGCGCTTATCTTTCCGGTCAACGCGCGGCAAAGGAATTAGATGAAAGCTGGTAATTGGCACAAGACTGCCTTCCATCAGGTTTTTTATCCAACCACTTTCAGATCTCATAACGCATGCAAATATCCCGCAAAATTATATTTAAAAAGTGCTCTCATCCGGAGCTGCCGAATAATCAACATTGCTTTAACGGCAGACAATTGCGCTTTCAGTCAAAGATAAAAAAATGCTAGCGTGCACTCCCAAGCAAAATAAAGCACAACAAACCCAAAAGGACACATCCGGGACCACTGGAATTACTCGGACAATAAATAGCGTGAATACTGGTGTAAGCATCATCTAACATACCAGAAAAAGCCAAATAAAATCATACCCTTTATTGACGTTAGAAAACCAGGAAATTTAAAAGAAAGATCGATCATCGTTAACCAGAGAGTGTCACGCATATCTGGCGATCAGCATTTACCTTGAAACCAGGGATTGCCTCAATATTGCGCATACAGGGTTATGGCTTGACTAACTTAAGACTTAGCGTTATCAAATTACCCTTGGAGAAATCAGCCATGCTTAAAATCATCCGGATTGTTACCCAATTATTAATCATTGCGCTCGCACTGACTGCCTGCAAAGCAGCTGCCCTGACACCCCAGCCAACAATTTTCACTCCGGTAGAACCAGCTACCAGTACCCCCTCGGCCCAACCAACTTCCATGCCCACACAGCTGCCCGTCGTCATCATCGCGACCGAGCCAGCCGTGAGCCATTCAGTGCTACCAGCAAGAGCCCTGAACATTGTCACCCTTGGAGATAGTCTGACCCAGGGTGATGGAGATGAATCTGGATTGAATGGCTTTCCAACTCGACTAGCTGATTTGATCGCTGTCCAAAGACCGGGGACCCAAGTCATCAACCTGGGCAAGTCAGGGTGGACCTCAAATGACCTTATTCATGGAGTGAACGGCGAGCCAGCAACCCTGCCGCAAGCATTGAATGCCAAACCCGATATTGTCCTGGTTTGGATAGGCTCTAATAATTTATGGTATCTGTACGAATATGGCCCGGATCCGATAACAACCGAAGCGGAACAACAAGACCTGGAAGATTTCACGGCCAGCATGGATTCGATATTGGGTCAGTTAAGTGGATCAGGCGCAAAAATATTCGTCGCATTGCTCGATGACCAATCCAAGCGTCCAGTGGTTGCTAACCCACCGAATCCTGCAGAACCAGCTTTTAGTGCTACCACTCCTGATGATCTGGCGCGCATGTCAGAGCATGTTAGCGCTTTAAATGAAATTATAATAATGAAAGCTGCAAGCTACGCTGCGGTAACAGTTGATTTTTATCACACCGACATTTTCACCAATCCAGCTACCTTGTACAGCGATGGCAACCACCCCAATATTGCTGGATATGAATTAATTACCGACATCTGGTACACAGCGATTAAACCGTACCTGGATAAGTGACTTGGAGATGAATCCATGTTCAATACCGTATCGGTTTTGATTAAATTTCTGTCAGAATAGATATGCTATACTAATTTTTTTATTGAAAAAGAATCTGTAACTTTCTAAACCAAATTATTATTTTTCTCCTGGAACCGGATAAATGGCAACAACCAGAATAATTTTTCGAAAATTTCCTGGTTCTAATGGAATTTGTGGTTTTGACAAAAATGAGGCAAAATTGGCTAAAACTCGACCAAGAGAATTGCCAAAATGCCTCAACGACAGTGTACCAAAGAAAAGGCCATCATTACAAGCCCTATAAAACGCATCA
>JAPLGT010000168.1:0-72151 GCA_026390035.1 Chloroflexota bacterium | reverse complement strand
TTGGAGATCAGACCGTCCAGGTGCAAGTTGGGATTGCCGCCATTGAAGGCAGCCTGAGCCTGAACGGCATCCCCGTCGAAGTGACCGGGCTGGCACCCGGCCTGGAGGCGCACATCTCGCCCGGTTTGATAGATGTGATCCTGACCGGCCCCCTGCCCATTCTGGATAAACTGACCCCCGGCGAGGTGAAATTTGTAGTCGATCTGACCGGCCTGGAAAGCGGCACCCACCAGGCAACACCCCAGGCACAGATCCTGATCAAAGATATTCGAGTACAATCCATCAACCCTGGGACGATCGAAGTGATCATTAGCCCAGGTAAAGCGGAAACTCTCACGCCAACTCCGACCCCCACGCGGACGCCAGTTCCATAATCAGCGTCCCTGCTTTCTCAGTACGAACCACAGGAAACTTTTGAATGCCCAAACCAGTCGTAGCACTTGTAGGACGCCCCAATGTGGGCAAAAGCACGCTCTTCAACCGGCTTGCCGGCGAACGTCTCGCCATTGTGGACAATACCCCTGGCACTACTCGCGACCGCATTTTTGCCGACGCTGAATGGAACGGGATCCAATTCACCATTGTAGATACCGGCGGCATCGACCCCAGCCACGGCGGCAAGACGCCCCTATCGATTGGCTCATCCGACTTCATCGAAGAGATCCGTAACCAGGCCGGCGTTGCCATTCATGAAGCTGATGTGGTCCTGCTGCTAACCGACGGTCAGACCGGCCCCACGCCCGCCGACCATGAGGTTGCCGAGATTCTGCGCCGCCGGCAGAAGATTGTCGATGGACAGCCCTACCCGCCCGTTCTGCTGGTGGTCAACAAATGCGAAGGCCTGGCCGAACGGGATGCCGCACCGCAGTTCTACGAGCTCGGGCTGGGTGACCCTTATCCCATTTCAGCCGTACACGGCACCGATACCGGCGATTTGCTGGATGTGCTGGTCAAGACCTTCCCCACCGCAAGCGAGGCCACCGAAGACGACTCGGTCAAAATCGCCATCGTCGGCAAACCTAACGCTGGAAAATCCAGCCTGCTGAACCGGCTGGTCGGACGTGAGCGCGCCATCGTCAGTCCCATCGCCGGCACCACCCGCGATGCGATCGATACCCGCCTCGAATTTAATGGCATGCCAGTTACCCTGATCGATACTGCCGGCATCCGGCGGCGCGGGCGAATTGACCCCGGCGTGGAAAAATACAGCGTGCTGCGGGCTTTCAAAGCCATCGAGCGCTCCGATGTGGCTCTGCTGATGATCGATGCCGTCGAAGGCATCACCTCGCAGGATGCCCATATCGCCGGCTATATCCTGGATGAGTGGAAAAGCTGCGTGGTGCTCGTGAATAAATGGGATGCGCTTGAAAAAGATAACTACACCATGGAAAACTTCACCCGCACCATCCGCATCGACCTGAACTTTATGGACTACGTGCCGATCCTGTTCATCTCTGCTAAAACCGGGCAGCGTGTCGAGCAGGTCATGCCACTGGCTCTGCAGGTTCAAGAGGAGCGTCTGGCGCGCCTGTCTACATCCAAGATCAACGATATCTTGCAAAAAGCCATGGATTATCAGCCGCCGCCTGCACATGCTGGCGTGCAGCTCAAAATCTATTACGGCACCCAGGTGCGCTCAGATCCGCCCACCTTTGTGCTGTTCGTCAATAATCCCAAGCTGATGCACTTTTCTTACATGCGCTACCTGGAAAATAGTATCCGCAAGGAATACGGTTTCCTGGGTACCCCCATCAAACTGGCTGCCAAGGGTCATAACGATAAATCATAGCTGGCAGAGCGCGCAGCATGCAGGTTTTTGCTGGGCGGCGTGAGTAAGTACGGCTGTTGGTTGGATGGAACACTCCCAGATAGATGAAATTTTTTGTGGTGATTTGGCGGATAGACTTCCGCCAAATCACCACTTGCGGGGCAGCCCACCGATTTTCGCACATTTGGATGCAATCGGTGTGATGGCGTTAAGTGGAACCTGCGGTGCGGGGCAGATAAAACCGCCAGTTGACAGAACAAATGCTTAATCAAGGTTGTCAAAGGTGAAATAAAAAAACGGGCTGGCTTTGTGCCAACCCGTTTTTTGTATTTATTTGAAAGCGCTCAAATGGCTTAGTGGATAATGCGCGGCGCAATCCAAAGCGCACGGTCATCGACGGCGGAAGCGCTGTCGGTAGATGAACCTCTGGCCAAAATTCGCAGGATGAACTTGACATCCTGTCCGTCCAGCGAAGCAGGCAGAGCAATATTGATGCTGTTCGTCAGGCCTTCATAACGTTCATGCAGATCCGAGAAGTAGGTGATTGCGCCTGCCCCAATCTGATAACCGATCCGGTAGGTGACAAAACAATTGGTGGCATTAAACTGGCAGGCAATCGTCGCCTGGAATTTATCGCCAGTATGGATGCGCACAGCCGGGAATACACCCTGGATGTAACCATCAGGGTCAGTTTGCGGGACAGTCAGCAGGCTGGCGCGTGAATCAGTGCTGCCATCTTCAATCTGAACACTGGTCAGCTTGCGCGCAATACCAATCGTATTGGGATCGGTAGCGTCGCCATAGGTAACGCTGCCGGCACCGCTCGTCCAAACAGCCGCGCTGCTCGGGTTGGTGAAATCAAAGACCAGGGTGCCAGGTGCTGGCGTAACAGGTGTTGGTGTAACTGGTGTGGCGGTCGCAATTCCAGCACCCGGCGTGGAAGTAGCAGCCGCGCTGGCGTTGACCACGATATCAACCCACCAGGGCTGATTGCCCAGGTAACCAATTCCGAAGATCTGGTTGCTGGCATTTTTCAACTGCCAGTATCCGCGATAGGAACCAGCCGAGGACGGCGAGGTCAGATTGACCGAGAAATCATAAGAAGTGTTCGGCCCGATGGTCGAGGTCAGGCTGGTAGAATCCGCGCCGCTCATCTTGTTTCCGCTGACAAAGACCAGCTTGTAACCGGTGGTCCATGTGCAGGAACCGGTGTTCTTGATGCGCCAGGTCTTGGTAAAAGCCGAGTTTGGCCCGAATACGGTGCCATCTGGAACGTTCACATCCGAAATGAATGTGGCGCGGTCACAGGTGCTGGTAGCGGGGGTGACAGTTGGCGTGGGGCCAGGGGTTGCAGTGGCAATCGAACCACCACTACCGCGGGTGATGCGTGGTGCACCCCACAGGGCGCGATCTCCGGTGGGATAACCAGCCGCGCCAACGTACAGAATGAACTTGACGCTCTGTCCAGCCAGCGCAGAAAGGTCAATGTCGGCGCGATAGTATAAACCTTCGTAACGCTCGTTAAAGGTCCAGTAGGTCAGGATTGGGCCGGTGCCCACCTGGTAATTCAAGCGAAAGTTTACATAGCAAGCCGTGGCGTTGTATTCGCAGTTGATGATCGACTGGAAGTGATCGCCGCTCTGGACGGTGAAAGCAGGGTAAATACCCTGGATGGTGCCGCCATAGATATTCTGAGGGCCAGTCAACAAACCGGCAGAAGTATCGGTTGAGCCATTTTCCAACACTGGGGCGTCCAGCTTCTTGGCAAAACCGTTATCGCTTTCAGCTGCGCCAAAAGTGATGACCGTACCAGCGCCGTTCGTCCAGGTTGCAGATCCGCCATTGGACACAAAGTCATAACCTGTGCCGCCGGAAGTACCGCTGACGTTGATCTCCACCCAGAAAGGCAGGTTGGCAGAAGGACCGATGCCAAAGATGACGGCACTGGCGTTCTTCAGCTGCCAGTTACCGCGATAGGCGCCAGCGCTGCTGGGTGCGGTCATGGGCAGGGTCAGGTCGATCGTAGCGCCTGGGGCAACGCTGGTCGGCAAATTGGTCGAGGCAGCTGCGCCCATCTGGGTGCCGCTGACAAAGACCACCGAATAACCCGTTGTCCAGGTGCAGGTACCAATATTCTTCAAGCGCCAGGTCTTGTTAAAGGTTGCCCCGGCGCTGTAATACGTTCCGTCCGGAACGGTTACATCGGCGACGAACTGGGCCCAATCGCATGTTGTGGTTGCCGAGACCGCCTGGGGCGCCGGCATAAAACCAAACATAAGAGCCACCAACAAAACTGCAGCAATTACGATATTCCTGTGTTTCAATTTTGTATTCATTCTCATTCTCCTCTATGAAAATACCTACGCCAATAGAAGCCATCGACTAGACGTTGTTCAATTGCAAATAGTTCCAGACATTAATTGCGAGTTCATACCATATGAATTCCCATAATATTATATACCGTTTTTGCGTTACACGAATACAACAAAAGGATTGCAAAACTATCAATTTTATTAATAATCACCCCGAATCCAGCAAATGTTACAATAAGATCGTAAAATAATCGGGAATACTGCCTTATTTTTCTATGCCAAGCCCACAACCATACTATAATACAGTAGTAATCTGATCGCAATGTTTAAACTAAATTATATTCATATAATACTGGATGGGTCAAACAACCAAGGAGAACATACCATGAAACTAAAAGAACTTATCCGAGCAACCAGCCTGATCGCCCTGTTGCTCGCATTGGCCATCAGCCCGACCGGCATCCTGGCCGCTGCCCCCCGGCAGAGCTCCGGGCCAATCGCCTCCATCCGCCTTGAAACATCCGGGCTGCGGACGCTGGTTGCGCCAACTTCTGTAAACGTAGACCAGACGGTGACGTATGCCCTGGATCTATCCAACCTGCCCGCGGGCGGTTTAACCAGTGTCGAGTTTGGCTGTTATTTCAACTCCAGCATGGCCACGATCGACAATATTAATGACGCCGGTCTGTTTGGCTCGAATGCAGTCTGGACGGTCAATGGTCCCGCTGGCGACACCTTCATCTATGCTGTGGCTGGCGTTACCCAAAAAGCCACCACCGGCGGAACAGTCTTCCATATCGACCTGACCGGGCTGGCTGCCGGGTCCTTTGATTTCAACTGCCGTGTGCGCGCTTCAACCGGCGGCGCACTCTTTGAAATACCCTTCACCACCACCGCCATCACGATTATCGATCCGACTGGCGACGGCACTCTCGCCGGTGTGGTCACTGCCAGAAAGACTGTCACGATAACCATGGTCTCGGGCAGCAGCACCTATACCGGAACCGCGAACACATCCACCGGCGCCTTCAGCATTAATGCGCCCGCCGGAACATACACAGTCACGGCCAGAGCCCCCGGCTTTCTGAGCGCAACCGGCTCTGCCACGCTGACATCTGCCGCCACCACCACCAAGACCACCATCGCCCTGGTTGCAGGGGATATTGATGATTCAGGGGAAGTTGACGACCCGGATGTGCTGGCGATCGGGAATAACTACAACCGATCGACACCCACTGAAGCCGATTTGAACAATGACGGTGTCATCAATGTGCTCGACCTGCAGATCCTGGCGCCAAATTACGGCAAGATCGGCCCACTCCCTTCCGCCTGGTAAGTCTCCCATTCCTGGATGACCGGGCAGTTCATGCCAGTGCATGGCCTGCCCGATTCACCGGAGGTTCTTCGTGAAACACCTGATTGCTATTTTTCTCGCCTGCATTTTCGCCTTTAGCACCATTTTCGCGAACGTGGTCAGCGCCCAGGCTGCTGAAACCATCTGGATGGAAACTGACAAAGGATCTTACGGCGCCGGCGAAACAGTCACCGTCACGCTCAAGGCCAACTCAGTTACACCATTCCAGGGCTTTACGTTCAAGCTGCGCTACGATCCGGCCTGCCTGGAACCGACTGTCCCCACCAGCCTGCTTTCCGGGCTGAACTATATGCCCGTTCCACAAAAATCAGGTTTGGTAAGTGGTATTTTTGCCAACACATCCCCGCTCAGCGCCAATGGCGCCCTGGCAGAAATAAAATTCAAGATCCTGACCAGCTGCCAGAGCACCCTCAAACTTGAAAAAGCCAGCCTGTCGATCTCAGATGCCTCCGGCATGCCCGTTGCCATTCAGGGCATCAGCCTGGGCGCCAGCAGCCTGGTTGTCACAACCGGCGGGTCAGAAGCCGCACTCACCCAGCCCACCCACGCCGCACCCGCCAACCCGACCATCATCGTACCGGATACTGATGCAGCTGCCGTACCCGCGCTCAACCTGACCCCCGAGAACACCAGCGCCCCCAGCGCTACACAGTTCGATTGGGGTTCCCTGCTGTTGGGCCTGGCGGTCTTGATTGTTCTGATCGTGGCCGTGTTCGTCTTCATCCGCAGGCGTTTCCCGGCCAAGGACCCATTTACATCCGCGCCCCTGCCCCAAAACCCGGCCCTGATCATCAAACGTGGACCGGACGCAGGAAAATTCCTGCCCATTCTGAATTTCCCCTGCCGGATCGGCAGCAGCCCCAGCAATGAGATCCAGCTGCTCGATGCGCGCATTGCCGCCTCGCACGCCGAGATCCTCGCTGACCAGCATGGTTACACCCTGGTGGACCTGGGCAGCCCGGACGGTACCTATCTAAACGGGAGATTGATGAATAATCAACAAGCCGTCCTGACGCCCGGCGACACGGTGCGCATGGGAGGCATTTTACTGGTCTTTGGCCAGGAAGATTAGCCAGCAGAACATGGACAGGTAGATGCCTCGCACTGTTTTGCATCTTGACCTGGACGCTTTTTTCTGTGCCGCCGAAGAGCTGCACGAGCCAAACCTGCGCGGTAAGGCTTTTGCAGTCGGTGGCCAACCTGATCAGCGCGGCGTGGTAGCTTCTTGCTCCTACGCCGCGCGGGCTTTGGGGGTCCATTCGGCCATGCCCATGAGCCGGGCTCTGCGCTTGTGCCCCGGTTTGCTGGTCGTGCCACCCAGCCGGGGCAGATATGAAGAACTCTCACACCAGGTGATGGACCGTTTGAACAACCTGGCGCCGCTCGTGGAGCAAATTTCGATCGACGAAGCTTTTGTCGATATCAGCGATATGCGCGCGCCCAGCCTGGATATCGCCCGCGCACTCCAAAAACAAATCATGGATGAGCTGGGCCTGCCTTGTTCGGTGGGCGTAGCTTCCAATAAGTTGGTCGCCAAGATCGCCACCGAAACCGGCAAAAAAGCCGCGCGCAGTCTGCCCGATTACCCCTACGCGCTGACAGTGGTACCTTTTGGAAGCGAAGCGGAGTTTTTGAGCCGGCTGCCGGTTTCCATGCTGTGGGGGGTGGGGCCGAAAACAGAGCAGCGCCTTTCCGAGTTAGGCGTGCACCGCATCGGCGAGCTGGCGGCGCTGGGTGAAGCCAACCTGGCGGCCATGTTCGGCGAAAATGGCCGCGAGCTGGCTCAGCATGCGCTTGGGCTGGATACGCGCCCGGTGGTTAACGAACATGTCACCAAATCCATCAGCCAGGAAAATACCTTTGCCCGCGACGTCTCTGACGACAAAGCCCTGGAAAGCATGCTCAGGCAGCTTGCGAGTGAGGTGGCCCGCAACCTGCGCCATGATCACCTGGCCGGGACAACCATCCGGCTCAAGCTGCGCTGGCCCGATTTCACCACCCTGACGCGCCAGATTACCCTGCCAGGCGCCACCAACCTGGATGGAGAAATTTACCAGGCAGCCCTCGAGCTGCTGCACAAGGTCCGCGAAAAAGGCCAGGCGGTGCGCCTGATCGGCGTGGGCGTCAGCAACCTGGGGCCGCCCGTGCGTCAGATGGAATTGTGGGGGCAACAAAGCGAAAAAGCCCGCAAGCTGCAGGAAGCCCTGGACGACCTGCAAAACAGATACGGCAAAAAGATCATCGACCGTGGTGGTTGATAATCCACATTCGTGATTGCCCCAAACACCCCCATCACGAATACCCCGAATAAACGAATGACACCCAGGCCATTCACAGCCTCGCACTATTCGTGAAATTCGTGGGAAGAGCCATTCATCAGCGCGTAGCTACCAGCCCCGCGCACCTGTCAGAAAAGCCTTGCCCGGCATGGACTTTTTCCCCGCCGGCTGAAGGTCATCAAAAACGATCAGCCCATCCAGCGTACCAATCGCAGGAAGCCCATCGACCACCACCCGCTGACCTACCTGCGCCGTGCCAGCCTGGCAATGCGCGCGCTGGATTTTAAGCGGGGACCCATTCCAATCCAGCCACGTACCCGGCCAGGGCGAAAAAGCACGGATCTTGCGTTCCAACTCCAGCGCCGGTAGATTAAAATCGAGCAGCCCAGCCTCTTTCTTCATCATCCCAAAATAGGTGACACCTGCCTCGGGCTGGGGTCGCGCAGCAATCTCGCCAGCCAGGTAACCCGGCAGCGTCTCCAACAACAACTCCCCACCCAGGATCGAAAGCTTTTCAAACAAGCTTCCACCCGTATCGGCCGGGCCAATCGGGATGGCCCTCTGACTCAGCATGGGGCCTGTATCCAGGCCCACATCCATCTTCATGATGGTGATCCCAGTTTCAGCATCCCCGGCCAGGATGGCAGCCTGGATGGGCGCGGCCCCACGATGCCGCGGCAGCAGCGAAGCGTGAATATTGATACAACCAAATTTTGGCAGATCAAGCACGTTGGCGCGCAAAATCTGCCCAAAAGCCGCCACCACGATCAAATCCGGCGCCCAATCCTGCAGCTGTTGCAAGGACTCTGGTGTACGTAGTTTCTCGGGTTGAAAAACCGGCAAGCCCAATTCGAGGGCCGCCACTTTAACTGGCGGAGGAGTAAGTGTCATACCGCGCCCAGAGGGACGATCTGGCTGGCTGACAACCCCACAAATGGGGTAATGCGCCGCAAGCGCGCGCAGGGTAGGTACTGCAAAATCGGGTGAACCCATGAAAACAAGGCGAATTGTCATTTTTCTATTTTAACACAAGACAAATCAGTTGATTTTTGTCCAGTTTCGTTGTACAATCATAGCAACCAAATCTCAGGAGGAAGAAACTATGTCTGATTTTAATGCTGAAGTCACCAGTGACGATAAGTTGTGGGCCGCTCTTGCCTATGTCTTCTCGCCGATTGTCCCCGTCATCCTGATGCTGATGGAAGACAAGAAAAACCGCCCGTTCATCAAGGCACATAATGCACAGGCCCTTATTCTAGGAATCATCGTCATCGTCACCTCCGGCATCTGTGTCGGCATCCTGGTCTGGATCTATGCTTTGTACCTGGCCTACCAGGCTTACCAGGGCAAGACCGTGGAAATTCCAGTGATCACAAATCTGTGCAAGGGCCAGGGCTGGGCCTAATTCCAGCAGGCAAAAGTAAAAGACTCGCGTGGGTAACTCTGCGCGAGTCTTTTACTTTAAAACGTCTGATGCAACTTTTAGGGACAAGTCGCGTAGGTTGAATTGTGACATCATGTATTGAAAATCGCAAATTCTGCTAACGAGGCAAAAATGACAACCGAAACCCTGAATAGCCAACCAACAAATATGCCTGTACCCATCTCCCAGGGCGAAGAACACACCTGGGCCATGCTTGCTCACCTGAGCGTGCTGGTAAACCTTTTTACCGGCGTTTTGGGGCCAGTGGTCGCCTTGATCATCTACCTGATGTTTGCCAACCGCTCGCGCTACGTGGCCTACCATGCCATGCAATCATTCCTGTTTCAGCTCCTGGTCTGGTACGGGATCGGCGTGATGTGGGGCATCGTCGGCATCCTGAGCGCACTACTGATTGGCATCGTCCTGATCCCCTTCGCATGCCTGCTGACGCCGCTCCTGCTGTTGGGAATGGCCATCGCCCCAATCTATGGCATCATCGCTGCAGTTCAGACTTCCCAGGGCCAGGATTTCCAATACTGGTGGGTAGGCGGCTGGGTGCGCGGTCTGCTGACCGGTGTTTAATAATGAACCCTAAATTTATTCTATCGATTTATACGAGGCTACCATGACAAACGAAAACTACAATTCCAGCTCACCAGCTCCTCTCTCACCTGCCGATGAACGCACCTGGGCCATGCTTGCTCACCTGAGCGTGCTGGCGAACCTGGTGACGGGCTTCCTGGGCCCGGTTGCAGCCCTGGTGATCTACCTGGTTTACAAGGAGCGCTCGCGCTTCGTGGCTTACCACGCCATGCAAGCCTTCGTCTTCCAGCTGGTCTTCTGGGTAGGCGGTGGTGCGCTGACCGGGCTGGCCTGGGCCGTCAGCGGCATCCTTTCTGCCGTGTTGATCGGGCTGTTGTGCATGCCCTTCGCCTGCCTGCTCGGACTTATACCGGTTGGCGCATTGATCTACGGCATCATCGGCGCAGTTCAAACTTCACAGAGCCAGGACTTCAAATACTGGCTGATCGGCGACTGGGTCCGCAAAACATTGGAAAGTTAACACCCCACCGGCGCTTCTTTCTCCATTCACCCAATTATTGATAAAAGCGTCCGCGGCCAAATGGTCGCGGACGCTTTTATCAAATTCTATTTCTGAGGCTCGCTGCGCTCAAACGCCTGGCCCAGATGCTCGGTCACCAGAGCGGCCAGCTGCGCCACGTAGGGCTGCCGGAGCATGGTGAGATGATTCCCCGGCACATCATAATATGTCACCCGCCCCGTGACAAATTCAGGCCAGGCCTCAGTGATATCCCAGGTTTTGTAAAGTGGTTTTTCGGTTGAACGGTAAACGACCAGATCGCCATTGAATTTCCCAGGTTGGTATTCAGTACGCGCCATAAACGGATAGCGGTGCCTGTCAAACCACAAGCGATCCTGTATAATCTTTAGCTTGTATATCTTCTGAACCCATTTGCTTTTTGAAAGCAGCTTAAAACGCCACTTGATCCGCTCAAGAATATACAGGATTTTCTCCTTAAAAGACTTCTGTTTCAAATTAGCAAAGTAGGTTTTCAATCGTTTATCCAGCTTTTTATGCCTGGTAATTTTTTTCGGAACGGCTGCATCAAAAACCATCAACAATCCCACTTCTTCACCAGCCTGCTCCAATTGGCAGGCTATCTCAAAAGCCTGCACGCCGCCAAAAGAATGCCCACCCAGGTAATACGGCCCTTCGGGCTGTACTTTCTTAATGGCCCGAATAAACTCAACAGCCGCTGCGCCGATCCCATTGGCATAGATGGATTCCGGTGTGCCGATATGAAAATCTTCCAATCCATAAACCGGTTGATCCATGTTTAAAGCATTCGCAAGTTCAAGGAAAGTGATCGTATCTCCTCCAGATCCGGGAGCCAGGAAGAGCGGCGGCTTTGACCCTGCGGCCCGCAGCGCAACCAGGTCTTCCAGATCTGAGGCGCTGCTTTCTTTTCGCAAAAGCCCAGCCAAAGATGAAATGGTCGGATGTTTCAATAAAATACTCAATGGGAAACTTTGCCCAAAAACCCGCTCTATCTCCAAAAATAAGACCGAGGCCAGCAGTGAATCACCGCCCAGTTCAAAATAATCATCCTGAGTCCCGATTTTTTGGATGGCAAATACCTTTTGCCAGATTTCAACCAACTTTGTCTCGACGGCATCCTGCGCTGGAGCGTATTCGCTGGTGCTTTGTGCCTGGTTCCAATCTGGCGCAGGCAAAGCTTTGCGATCGACTTTCCCGGAACTTGTTAGTGGTACCTGGTAAATCATCATAAACAGCGCCGGCAGCATATAGCTGGGCAGCCTGGCGAGAATCAATATTCTCAGTTCCTGCTCGACAAGTGTCTCGCCCACCGCTGGTTGGATGTAAGCCACCAACTTCTTCTGGCCATCTGAGGCCGTACCGGGGATCACAATCGCCTGGTGAATCTTCGAGCTGGACATTAATACATGCTCAATCGCAGCCAGGTCTACACTGAAGCCGCGGATCTTTACTCGCCAATCTTTCCGGCCAATGTGCTCCAACTGGCCATCCGGCCGCAGCCGTCCAAGGTCACCGGTTGCAAATATTTTCTTTGATGTATCCAACGGGTCAGGCACGAAACGTTCCGAGGTTTTTCCCTCCGCCCGCCAGTAACCCGGAAAAGAAAACCGGCTGCGAACATGGATTTCTCCAACTTCCCCGGCCTGCAGAATGCTGCCACCCTCGTCCAGGATCAGCACTTCCTTACCTTTAACCGGGAAGCCGGCAGGAATCACATCCGAATCCAGGACTGTATCAGACAGAATCTTATTGACAGCCAACAAGCCGGTCTCGCTCATCGCAATCTGGTGAACAATCACTGCGCTAACAGGGATAACCTGACGCATCTTTTCAACATCCGTGCGATAAAGTATGTCACCAGTTGCAAAAAAGTAGCGTATATCCGGAAAATTCGCACCTGGAGCCAAAGTATCCAAAAATGTCCGCAGGACTTGGACCGTGGGGTGCATAATCGTAACCTTCTGCTGCCTGAGAACCTGGGCTAGCTGACCCAAACCATTCTCGCGCAGATCGAAAGGAACGATCGAAGCCCCGGTGATCAAGGGAGTGAATAACTCATTAAACGAGGCAGATGCACTGTAAGGTCGGATAGCAAGCATCCGGGTATCCGGACCAAAATCGAACTGCTCCTGGTAGGTATTGGCCAGGTGCAGGATCATTTTATGTGTTCGAACAATTCCCTTGGGTTCGCCAGTCGAACCGGATGTAAAGGTAATGGCGGCGCAAGATTCTGGACCCAAATTTACCCTGGTGAGAGTCTCAGTTTCGCTGCTCGCATCACTTGCCAGGATGATCTTGATCTCGGGCAGGCAGACTTCCCTGGCGAGCGCCAGCAATTCAGGCTCACACACCACCAACAGCGGGGCGCCCAAGTCCTTTAATATGCTCACAATTCGGGCGGCAGGTTCCTGGCTCGATATGGCCGAATACATATGCCCGGCATTGACAATCCCAACCAGCAAAGGAATCATTCTCGTCTGGCTGGTGTGCAAGACCGGGATGGGTGTTTGGATGTCACCAAGTTCGTTTACGAAGAAATTGGTGACCAGCCTGCTTTGTTGCGCCAACTGCCCATAGGTGATAGTTTCCCCATCCAGCAAAACGGCCGCCTGTTCCGGCAGCAAAGCAGAAACTATCGCAAATTGTGCGGGAATCGTGCCATCCACTTGTATTTCAATCGTCACAGCAGCATGTCCTCAGGGTCTCACTCTGATCAGGGCAGCTGGTTGAAAAACCCACTCTGCTCGATTTCGTTCAGAATACTCAAGTCAATCGTCTGGGCTGGTGTCACCTTGGCCGCATCCGGGTTATCAGGGGCCAATGAATCGATCACAGTCTGAATGCCCTCGATTGTGGGATAGGGCCGGGACTCGAACCCTTTCAAGATGATCTCCTGGTATGTCTCCTCAAGATTGGCAGCCTCAGCCACCGGATCCAGCTCCAGGTATTTCGCCAGGACGGCCTTGGTCCCATCCGGGTCCTTCTTCATCATGGCAACGGCTTCGGTCATGGCTTTGACAAAAGCAATAACCGCCGCACGATCTTTTTTGATCAAAGTCTGGCTGGTGCCAATACCGACGAATTGGTAGGGGAGTCTCGTCTTGCCCAGGTCGTATAGATTGGTGAAACCTTTTTCATGTGCCTTCAGGGTAGCTGGGGGAAACAATAAGGCACCATCCACCTGGCCAGTCTCAAGGGCTATATAGCGCCCGCTCTCACTGTCAAAGGATAGTAATGTTACATCACCTGGCTGAAGACCCATTTTCATCAAGACCAGGTTGGTAGCAACCGTATTGGCACTGCCCGGCTGTGATACTGCAAGCGTTCGGCCTTTCAGCTGCTCGGCAGAACGTATCTCCGGTTTTACATATAAACTACCAGGGTACGTATTCACCAATCCGGCGATATAAACGACATCCTTCCCAGCTGCCACCGCGTTAACGACCCCAGAAATAGCCACCTGGCAAATATCCATGTCGCCCGAGATCAAGGCAGCGACGGCCTTCGAACCACTCGCAATAAAGGTCAATTCAATATCCAACCCATATTTCTGAAACAGCCCTTTTTCTTGTGCATACCAGGCAGCCGCCTGGGTGGGCGAAACAGAGCTGTAACAGGCATTGAGCTTTGTCAAAGGAAGCGCCGTTGGCGGAATCGTTGGGGCGACTGTCGGAACCAGGGTAGGAACCGTGCTGGGCAGGTTGGTCGCAACCACGGCCGGAAGGCTGGTCGCCTGGGCTTGCGGTGCACAGGCTGCCAACAGCAGGATCAGGACCAATCCAATAATAATATTTCTTGTCATTGCGATCTCCATAAATCAAAATAATTTTCACCAAATTCTACCAGTTTTGTCAATGAATAGCCAAAAACTGTCAGGAACACCAAACCCACAAATAACTTGTCCGTTTGGAAGGTGGAGCTGGCAATCGCCATGATATGCCCCACGCCAGCCTGTGAAGCCAGCAGCTCCCCAATCACCACGCCCACCAGCCCACGCCCGATGGCGATATGCAAGCCGGCCACTACGAAGGGCACGGAATTAGGCAGGATTAAGGTTGCAAAAACCTGCCAATCACTCGCGCCAAAAGAGCGGGCGCAGCGCAAAAGAGTCTCGTCCAGCGTTCTAACACTCTTCATGACTGAAATCACCAGCGGAAAGAAGGCACCCAAAAAAACAGCCGCAATTTTGGACTGCACCCCAATCCCCAACCACAAAATTAAAAGCGGGATGAGCGCCACGCGCGGTGCTGAATTCAACATAGTAATGAAGGGCTCCAGGACGGCATACAGAGTTCTGTACCAGCCGAGCAGCAGCCCCAGCACAATCCCCAGCACGCAGGCAAGCAGCATACCCCAAAAAAACTCATTGACACTGACTCGAATGTCAACCCAAAAACCGTTTTGAAACATCTTGAGCCCAGTTTTTATAATCCGGGATGGTGAGCTGGAAAAAAAAGGATCCAGCAACCCAGAAGCGGGTAATATTTCCCACAAGAACAGAAAACTGCCGACGCTCACGATCCCAATCCAGAAGTCCCGCTGAGCAGAGATAAAACGGGCCAATTTATTCAGCATATTGCCCAGCCCTTTCCTGCGCCAGAAACTCCTGGTAAACCAGGTCGCGGAGTTGGTCGACGTACCCGTGGAAGGCAGGTGTTTTCTTTACGTCGAAGGTTCGCGGTCGGGGCAGTTCGATTTTGATGGTCGTCTTCACCTTTCCGGGACGCGCCGTAATCACAACCACTTCATCGGCTAAAAAGACCGCTTCTTCAATTTGGTGGGTCACAAAGATGACCGTCTGCCGGGTTTGACGCCAGATCCGCAAGATTTCATCCTGCATCTGGTCTCTTGTTTGGGCATCCAGGCTCGCAAACGGTTCATCCATCAATAAAAGCTTCGGGTTGGTCGCCAACGCGCGCGCCAGGTTGACCCGCTGCTGCATACCCCCGGATAATTCACGAGGGTAGCTATCCATGAAGCCGCTCAACCCAACCAGGCCGCACATCGCCCTGGCGTGCTGAGCGGCTGCCTTCCTGGATACATTCTGGAGCTCCAACCCATAGGATATGTTTTGAAGCACGGTTCGCCAGGGCAGCAGCGCACTGGTCTGAAAAACCATGGCCCGATCAATTCCGGGCCCTTCAATTTGTTTACCATTCATCAACACCTGTCCCCGTTCGGGCTGATGCAAGCCTGCCAGCACATTCAGCAGGCTAGTTTTGCCACAACCGCTGGGACCGATGAGACACACAAATTTTTCGGGCTCGATCGAAAGCGTGAAATCCTTTAAAGCAAACAAGGCATCACCCGTGCGACGCATCACAAATTTAACATCCAGATCTATTACTTCAATCTCAATCAATGGATCCTCTGATATCAAACCTTTTCTTTTAAACCTGCCATGGAGAAAATACACTCACCTGCCAGGGCTTGCAATCCGGCTCTAAAAGTGAATAATAATCTTACCCCAGCACTTTGTTTCAGGATAGACCACACCTCACAAATAATAAATATTGCAAAAATTTCGATCCTGGAATAATAATCGCAGGCCGCTTATGGTATCATTTGTTACCAAAATAAATCCTGTAAAGTTTGTTTTGGCAAAAAAACATGCCCCATTTGACCCCATAACGGCTATTTTTATCTGAACCAGGTCGCAGGACCTGAAGCATACGCCAAATCCGGCCACCCGGTATGTTTTGATTACGCCGGCAGCTTCCAGAAAAATCCGCAAGAAAAGAATTCCAAAGCAGCCGGTTGATGCAAACCGCCGAACCTGATTCTTTGAAGCCAGCCCCAAAACAAACCGCAATGGCCTGCACAACTGAATGTGGCCGCTGAAATAAATAAAAACGTCAGGAAAAGACGATACCGTAAAGACAAGCATCAAAAGAATTCTGGAAACAGTTTGTACATTGGAAACAAATAGATAAGAATTATTTCTGATGCTCTCTAGAGATGGCAAAAAATGGAAACAGAAATTATTATTGAACCACCGCGCAGCTGGCTTAACATTCACACCCGGGATCTTTGGCAGTATCGCGAACTGCTATTTTTCCTGGTCTGGCGCGATATCAAGATTCGGTATAAACAAACCATTATCGGCGTGGGCTGGGCCATCTTCCAACCCATATTGACCATGGTGATCTTTAGCGTTATCTTTGGCAGCCTGCTCAAAACCCCGTCTGACGGCATCCCCTACCCGCTCTTTTCTTTTGCAGCCCTCATTCCCTGGCAGTTATTCTCGCGGGCGCTTTCTGATTCAGCCAACAGCTTGATCACCAACCAGCAGATGGTCACCAAGATCTATTTTCCGCGTTTATTCCTGCCGGCAGCTTCCATCCTGGGCGGCTTGTTAGATTTCGGTATTTCCATGCTGGTCTTGTTTGGAATGATGCTATTTTACAGGGTGCAAATCACCTGGGCAATTCTGACCCTGCCAGCCTTTATTTTGTTGGCAGTACTGACGGCTCTCTCCGCCGGGATATGGCTTTCTGCCTTAAACGTCAGATATCGGGATGTCAAATACGTGCTACCATTCCTGCTGCAAGTCTGGTTGTACGCCACCCCGATCGCCTATTCCACCAAAATCATCCCGGAGAAATGGCGCTTTATCTCAGCCCTTAACCCCATGACCGGGGTCGTCAACGGCTTTCGTTGGGCCCTGCTCGGGCAGACCTCCGAAACAAACCTGCTGTTGCTGGTTTCCATCGGCATCACATTGTTCTTATCCATCACTGGCCTGATCTATTTCCAGTACATGGAACAAACCTTTGCGGATATCGTCTGAGATGAGTTTTATCATTCGCGCTGAAAACATCGGCAAAAAATATTACATTACCCGCGCCCAGAAATACAGGATGGCGCGGGATGTACTCGCAAATGCCGGCCAAAGCATCAAACGCACCATTTCCGGCTATCTTCAAAACCGGGGGGCAGATAACACAGGCAAACAAGACGAGCTCTGGGCATTAAGGAATGTTGATTTTGAAATCCAGCCCGGCCAATCGGTCGGTATCATTGGCAAAAATGGCGCCGGCAAAAGCACCTTGCTGAAAATCCTCTCACGCATCACCACTCCCAGCGAAGGGCGCGTGCGGGTGCGAGGACGGGTCGGCTCTCTGCTGGAGGTCGGGACCGGCTTTCATCCCGAGCTGACCGGCCGGGAAAATGTTTATCTGAACGGCGCGATCCTGGGCATGAAAAAGGCTGAAATTGACCGCTCTTTTGACGAAATCGTCGCCTTTTCTGAAACAGAGGCCTTTCTGGATACACCGGTCAAATTCTTCTCCAGCGGCATGCGCATGCGCCTGGCCTTCTCTGTGGCGGCACACCTTGACCCCGAGATCTTGCTGATAGATGAAATTTTAGCCGTCGGTGATATTGCCTTTCAACGCAAAAGCCTGGCAAAAATGAACGCGGTCGCATCTTCAGGACGGACCATCTTATTTATCAGTCACAGCATGGCAGCCATCAAATCACTCTGCCAATCAGCCATTCTTTTGAATGCCGGCAAAATTGTTTACAACGGCAATGTGGAAGATGCAATTGATTTTTACACAAAAACCGCCAAAGAGGAAAATAACAGCGCGCATTATTTCCAAAATCCAAACCCACACCTGCCTGCTCAGATCACCTCGGTGGAACTACTGGATACCCAGGGGCTGTCTGCCAACAAGTTTGGGCATGACAACAATATTAACATTCGCGCAAAACTTCTGATCCAAAACCATGCCATCCAGACTACTGTTTGTTTGAATATTTACAACGCCAATCTGGACATAGTGATTGCCAGCTACGACTTTGAAAGCGATGATTCGCTGCTTATCCACAAAAAACCCGGTGAATATATATTTGAGATCAGCATTCCCGGCCACGAGCTGGTGCCGGGCGAATATTCTCTTGGCTTTGAAATTACTCAGCCACAGCTCAGGGCTAATCTAATTTTAAATCGCATCGACATGATTTGCCACTTTGAGATTTATGATAACGGCAGCGATATTGCCCGGCTCAATGCCCACTGGCGCGGCCTCGTTCATCCCCAAATTCATTGGAAAATACAGGCAAATTCATAAAAACGGACAGTGATGACAGCCAGCCTTCCCACAATTTTCACAATTTCTTTTTTATCGGTGCGGCCAAATGTGGTCGATATAAATACCTATGCATGATTGAATCCTTTGTCGATTGAAAATAAATAGCAAATTCGGATGGATCCTAATACGATAGTTGACCTCAATAACACTTCTACGCAATCTGAATTTACCTGTTTTGCAAGAAGGTTTCATTACAAAACTCTAACGACTAGAAAAATTAGTTGGTATTTTCATTAACAGGCTGGCGCTTTGCCTTCCTGCTTAGCCCAAACACGATTCGGTTTGCTTATCTGGGTTTTTGTAAATTTTCTTTCTAAACACCGGTATCTGGCATCACAACTCTTCAGTGTGGCACATCTGGACAGAACAACTTCATTTATTTTCGGTCGATGCATTACAAAATCAGAATGTCCAACTCTAAGAAAAAATTTAAAGGATTTTTCGCAATGGAGCATAACTTGCTTATTCAAATTCTTTTGGGACGCGGACGAGCGCCGACAAGCGCGGAAAAAACAAAAATCTTTTGGTTTTTCCGCGTACATCCGCGAAAATCCGCGTCCAATTGGGGTTCTACCCTGCGGGCTTAGCGGTAAAAGCTTGGAAACCACGTTGGTGATAAAGATATAAAAAAGCAACTTAGGCGGTATTGCGATTTTTCTCCTGCAAAAATAAATTCTCAAATTGGAAGTTCCATTCGGCAGTTTGGCAGTGAAAATACAAGGCGTTTTTTAAAAATTTTCAACGGGATATATCGAAATGGCAGCTGAAATAAAACAAATCGGGATAATTATACCCTCGCTGGAAGGAGACGGAGTCCAACGAGCCATGCTGAACCTGGCGAAAAGCCTGGTGACGCGTGGCTATGGCGTTGATCTGGTATTGGTGAAAGCACGAGGACCCTTTCTCAATAAAATTCCAAAAGGTGTGAGACTCGTGGACTTGGGAGCATCCAGGGCCCTTTTTTCGCTGCCAAAATTAATATCCTACCTTCAAAAAAATACGCCAGATGCCATCATCAGCTCCCAAACACATATCAACGCAGCTGCCATCCTGGCTGTTTGGATTTCAAGAGTAAAAACCAGGCTGATGGTTACCGAACAAGAAGATTTATTGGTTGCGGTAAAAAAACATCAAAATTTCAAAGAAAAATTTCGGCCCTTGATTGTGCGCTGGTTGTACCCCTTTGCCGATTGTGTAGTGGGAATATCCCGGGGCGTGGCAAATGATATTGCCATTATCACCCAGGGCAAGCTGAAACACATCCACATGATCAATAATCCGTATGATTTGGAAGATATCCAAAATAAAACTGAAACTTTTGTTGATCACCCATGGTTTTCGCAAGAAAAAATACCGATCATCGTGGCGGTTGGGCGCCTGGTACAGCAAAAAGACTATGCCACCTTGCTGAAAGCATTCGCCATCCTGAGAAACCGAATGCCCGCGCATCTCGTCATCCTGGGTGAAGGTGTTGAAAGAGCCAAAATAGAAAATCTGATCACCAGCCTTGGCATTTCGGAGGATGTTTCCATGCCCGGGTTTGTTGAAAACCCATTTGCATTTATGGCTCAGGCAAATTTATTTGTGCTTTCATCCGCCTGGGAGGGCTTCGCAAACGTCCTGGTGGAAGCCATGGCTTGCGGCACGCCGGTTGTATCCACTGACTGCCCCAGCGGGCCAGCCGAAATTCTGGATGGCGGCAAATATGGTCGTCTGGTTCCAGTTGGAGATCCTGAGGCGCTGGCGGAAGCGCTCTTTCAAGAATACAACGATCCCCATGACAGCCAGATGCTAAAACAAAGAGCCACTGATTTTTCGATCGAACGCATCCTGCCCCAGTATTTGGAAGTGCTGCTGCCGGACGAAGGGAACCCGGCATGAGGATCTTGCATATTATTACCAGCCTGGACGCGGGCGGCGCTCAATGGGTTTTAATCAACATCCTCGAGCAGCTTAAGGCAAAAGGGGTCGATCAATGCCTAATCAGCATGAAACCCAACGGAGAATTGGCGCAGCAGGTGATCGACCTGGGCATCAGCCTGCATGAAATTTCCTTTTCTCCGGGCACTTTTATTGAAGCAACATCCCGGGTGAATGAAATTATCGCATCATTTCAGCCGCAGGTGATCCAGAGTTGGATGTATCACGGAGATTTTTTAACCATCTTCTTGCGCAATCCTGATCATATCCCGATTATTTGGGGCGTTCACCATTCTTATGAACACTTTTGGCGTAACCGCATGAAATTTTTTACAAAAATCATTGCCAGGATCAACGCCGCCTGCTCGCATATCATTCCGAACCAGATCATCTGCTGCTCCCATTCGGCCATGAAATCGCATGCGCGCATTGGGTATGCAGCCTCGAAGATGATCCATATTCCAAACGGTATCGCTGCGGAGCGCTTTATTCCAGACCCGCAAGCCAGGAATATACTCAGGCAAGAATTAGGCCTGGCCCCCCAGACCCGCTTGGTCGGTTATATTGCCAGGTATCACCCCCAGAAGGACCATGCCTTATTCTTTTTATCTGCCAACCTTTTCCTGGTAAAAAATAAAGATGTTCATTTCATCCTGGTTGGGGAGCAGGTTATTGCAGACAACCCTGAAATAAAAAGATGGATGACTCTATCCAAAACACCAGAAAATTTTCATTTCCTCGGGAAAAGAACAGATCTGCCCATGATCACAGCCGCCCTGGATCTGGCGACCCTCACGTCATCCGGTGAAGCCTTCCCATTGACCATCATCGAAGCCATGGCCTGTGAAATCCCATGCGTTGCAACTGATGTAGGCGATGTTAAACTGATGCTCGGAGCAAGCGGGACAATTGTTCCGCCTCAAAATCCAAAAGCACTTTCCGAAGGCTGGCACCACACCCTCAATAAAAGCGCGGACGAACGAACCGCTTTGGGCAAGAGTTTGCGGGAACGGGTCATCAAAGATTTCACCAATCAAGCCATGGCCGAACAATACTTACAGGTCTATATCCAGATCATTTCTTCATGATCCTGGTTTGGCTGGCGCATTACCGGCCCGTGCGCGGACCATCCAGAACAGATGCAGCCAGGAAGCCATCCCAACCGTCACGAGACTCATCAAAAAAGGAAAACGAAATCGATAAATGGTCCCAATGTTGGGCACAACCAGACCATACAACAGCAGGAAAGCGCCACAGATCAGAATCGCAACAAAAAAAGCGCGCTTGCTCCTAAAATAATAAAAACCCGGCAGCAGCCCCGCCATACTGACATAGACCACCAGCATTTCCACACCTGCCACCCGGCGCATCAAGGTCGCCGAGGCCAGCGAACCGCTGCCAAACCAGGCATCGGGGAAAGGCGCAAAAATGGAGATCTGCAAGGCGCGCGGCAGGTATTCGATCAGATCCGCCGCATTATAAAAAACCACCTGGGTATCGAGATTACTGCTGCCATGCTGCCATTCCAGGGTGTTCATATAGCGCGACATGCTCAGCCGTTTCAACTGGTAATCCAGGCCGCCCGGCAGCCATTTGGAAACCTGCCAGTGACACTGCGGCTCAAGGCTGGCCGAAGTGCAGCTTGCAGCCCGCTTTTCCCAACCGGCCCCTTTTAACAAACCCTTTTGGGATAAAGGCAGCATACCCGCCATCAGCAGACCTAACAATAGCAGCCATACTAACCCTGCCCGATTTTCCCGGAAAGACTTCAATAAACCCGGCAGCCATGTAACCGCATAAGCTGCAAACAACACAACATTCAACACAATAAACGGCAGGCCCAGGTAGGGTCTGGTCAGATAAACCAGGCCAAAACCAGCAGCCATCAGCCCCAGATGCAGACCATTTTTCTTCCACCCTGCTGTCTGAAAAGCAAATAACCCCGCCCAACCGGTTATAAAAAAAATGACCCCCGGGACAGAATAGACATCGTTATTAAGCTGCGCATTCCATTGCAGGGCTGAAGGAAAGAGTAAAAACGGCAGGATCGCCAGGCTTAAATATTTTTGCTCCCCGGCGATCATCGTCAGCACATAAAAGAGCGCCGTGCAGGCGCTGGCATTCAAGAACGCATGCAGCGGCAGCACAGACCAGGGTTTGGGCGCGATCAGATAATAAAAGATCGCAGATATTCCAGACACTACCTGCTTATTTGGAAAAAGCTGCCAGGCAGCCCAGCCGTGCAGCCGCATCTGTTCAGAAAGTGACAGCGCAATACCATTGTAGTATGAAGAATCCAGGCCAATCAACATTCCGTCGCCCGCGTTCCATTGCGGGAAGATATACCTGAGTACAACCAGCTGAATGAGCAAGCCGGTCAGGATGCTGTAGATAAAAGAAAATACCCAAACTCTGATATATTGCGAAGATTTCATGATATTTATCAGCCTTGAAGGGATGGAAACAAACACAACCCGGTTATCTTACCAGAAATTGAAGCCTGCACCGGTTTTCATCTGGCGGTTCCAAGATACACGAGGCACGGACCAAAAGCCATAAATAATAAATGGCGCAAATTCAGAATTTCTGTGTTTTCGGTTATCCCAGCCCAGAGAAAGAAATATACCCAGACTTGCTCGCTGAGGGCTACAAGCCAGCGCATGTGGCAGCAATCATCCTGGCGACTTCATTACATGTGATATTTTCCTGACATTTTTCACTTGACGCACCCTACCCATCCTCATAGAATAAAAGTACAATTCAACGGTTACAGGGAAGAGACTCAGGCAGGTTATTTGCTGCCAAAAAGAGCGCCGAAGGTGCAAATCCGAGACGGGCGCGTCCGGACGAAACTCTCAGGCAAAAGGACCCTGTTCTGCTAAACTCTGGAAAGTCCCGCAAGGGACACCGACGGGGCAAGCCCACCGGCTGGTTTTAAAACAAACCATCCGTGGCGAATCTCTCAGGTCATGGACAGAGGGCGTACGATTAATTTCGTGCGCCCTTTTTGCATTCCCGGCCGAAAATCGGGATTTCGGTAATATCCAAACCTAAAGGAGCACCATACGATGAACACACCTGCAAATTTAAAATATACCAAAAGTGATGAGTGGTTCGACCCCAAGACCGGCAAAGTCGGCCTGACCGATTTTGCCCAGGGCCAGCTCTCCGACATCGTCTTCGTGGAAATCCTGGTCGCAGCTGGCGACATGGTCGAAGTCGGCAGCCCGATCGCCTCGGTCGAATCAGTCAAGGCCGCAGCTGAAACCTATTCACCCGTCGCCGGAAAAGTTGTAGCCGTCAACGCTGACCTGTCCGCCGTCCCCGAAACCCTCAACAGCGACCCATTTGGTGCCGGCTGGATGATCCAGGTCGAAGGTGCAGACGGAGCCTCCATGCTGGATGCCGCCGCTTACGAAAATGATTGCGCAGGACGCGCGCACTAGCAGCCCGCAGAGTGCTTGGGCCTGCCCACACCCTGCACAACCGGAGTTATTATGACCTATATTCCCCACTCTCCAAAAGAGCGGGACGCGATGCTGGAAACGATCGGCGTAAAAAGCCTTGACGGGCTCTTTGACGCTATCCCCGAAAAGTACCGCTTCCCCAAGCTCGATCTACCCCCGGCCCTGACCGAAATGGAAGCCGCCTCGCTGCTCAGCGAATTGGCTGATAGCAACGAATCAACCCAGCAGCTGGTCTCCTTCCTGGGCGCTGGCATGTATCACCATTACATCCCCTCCGTCGTCGACCACGTTCTGCGCCGCGGCGAGTTCTACACCGCTTACACACCCTACCAGCCCGAGATTTCTCAGGGCACCCTGCAGGCCATCTTTGAGTACCAATCCCTGATGACGGCCCTGACCGGCATGGAACTATCGAATGCATCGCATTACGACGGCGCCACAGCCACAGCCGAAGCCGTCAACATGGCCTTTGCCAATTTCCGCGGCAAACGGCGCAAGATCGTCATGTCCCCCAGCGTCCACCCGCAGTACCGCGAGACAGTCCGCACCTATACCCAGGGCATGGACCTGAACGTGGCCGGCGATGATGCTGGCGCGGATCTGCAAGCCGGACCCGAAGCCCTGCTGCCCCTGGTGGATCAGGATACGGCCCTGTTCATCGTCCAGTACCCCGATTTCTTCGGGCGCGTCTTCGACTATACGAAGGTTATCGAAGCTGTCCACGCCCAGGGCGCCCTGGCCTGCGTGGTGGTTAACCCCACCGCCCTGGCAATGTTCAAAACCCCCGGTGAAATGGGTGCAGATATCGTCGTTGGCGAAGGCCAGCCGCACGGCCTGCCGCTCTGGTTTGGCGGCCCTTCGCTGGGATTCTTTACCACCCTCAAGAAGTACGTCCACAAGATGGCCGGACGCCTGGTGGGTGAAACCGTCGATTCGCGCGGTCAGAAATCCTATGTTCTGACGTTGACTGCTCGTGAACAGCACATCAAACGCGAAAAAGCCACCTCCAACATTTGCTCCAACCAGGGCTTGCTGGCGCTCGGCTCGGCAGTTTATCTCTCCGTGGTCGGCAAAGCCGGTTTGCAGCAGGTCTCCAACCTGTGCTACCAGAAGGCCCACTATGCCGCGGCAGAACTAAGCAAGATCCCTGGCATGGGCCTGTGCTTCACCCAGCCCTTCTTCCATGAATTTGCGCTCTGCCTGGGCCGCCCGGTCGAGGAAGTCAACGCGCACTTGCTGGAACACGGCATTCTGGGTGGCTACGACCTGGGCAACGACTACCCGGCCCTCAAAGACCATATGCTGGTGGCTGTGACCGAGATGAACACCAAACAAGAAATTGATCTATTGGTGGAAGTATTAAAGGAGGCCGTCCATGCGTGAGCCTACCATTTTCGAATTGTCATCACCCGGGCGCACCGGCGTAACCTTCCCAGCCTCGGATGTGCCGGCTTTTGACCTGCCCAACGAGTCACTCTTGCGTAAAGAACTACCCCTGCCCGAACTGGCCGAGGTAGACGTTACACGCCATTACATGCATCTTTCACGCTACAACTACAGTGTGGACGAGGGTTTCTACCCGCTGGGTTCCTGCACCATGAAGTACAACCCAAAGATCAACGAAGACACCTGCCGCCTGCCAGGCTTTATACACACCCACCCCCTGCAGCCCATCGAAACCATCCAGGGCAACCTGGCACTGCTCTTCGAGATGCAAGAATGGCTCAAAGAGATCAGCGGTTTTGAAGCGGTAACCCTGCAGCCTGCCGCCGGTGCCCACGGTGAATTTACCGGTGTGCTGATGATGCGCGCCTATCACAAGGCTCGTGGCGACAGCAAACGCAATAAAATGCTGATCCCGGATGCCGCCCACGGCACCAACCCCGCCTCTGCCGGTATGCTCGGAATGGACGTTATCACGATCCCCTCCGATGCCGATGGTAACGTGGACCTGGTTGCGCTCAAGGCTGCCTGCGACGATACCGTCGTGGGTATGATGCTGACCAACCCGAACACACTCGGTCTGTTCGATCAACATATCGTCGAAGTCGTCAAGCTGGTGCGCGATTGCGGCGGGCTGATGTACGGCGATGGCGCCAACCTGAATGCTTTGCTGGGTATCGTCCGCCCTGGCGATCTGGGCTTCGACGTCATGCACTTCAACCTGCACAAGACCTTTGCCGTGCCGCATGGCGGCGGCGGCCCAGGGTCGGGCCCGGTGGGTGTCAGCAAGCGCCTGGCAGACTTCCTGCCATCCCCGCTGATCTGCATCAAGGAAGAAGGCGATGAAGAAACCCCGCCACTGTATGGCTATGAAACCCCCAAGCAGACTATCGGCCGCATGAAAGCCTTCCACGGTCATTTCGGCGCGATCATCCGCTCTTACACCTACATCGCCATGCACGGACCAGATGGCCTCAAAGCAATTTCACAATTTGCAGTGCTGAACGCCAATTACCTGATGGCCCGCCTGAAGAGCCATTATAAAGTGCCATTCGACCGCATCTGCATGCACGAATTCGTGATGGAAGGCCGCTTTGAAGGCACCGATATTCGCGCCCTGGATATCGCCAAGCGCCTGATGGACTACAAGTTCCACCCGCCAACAAATTACTTCCCGCTGATCGTGCACGAAGCCCTGATGATCGAGCCAACCGAGACTGAGAATAAGCAGACCCTGGACGCCTTCACCGATGCGCTGATCGCCATCGCTGGTGAAGCGCGCACCAATCCAGAGATTATCAAGACCGCCCCGCACGACACGCCCTTCGGCCGCATGGACGAAGTCAAAGCCGCGCGCGAGCTGGTCCTGTGCTGCTGGCTGCCGGATAATTTCGACGAATAGATCATTTAAATACAAAAAGACACCCGGGCCCTTTACCAGGCTCCGGGTGTCTTTTTTTTTGATTGCAGCCTCGTCCGCACCGCCAGCTGGATCCGGCTCGAGACTGGGCACGGTCCTTTACGCTGCGCCGAGAGAAAGCGGCATCAATACCCTGAATAATGAAAAAGGCGCAAGCCGGGTTTAGTCTACCCAGGTGGTTATTATTGCACAAGATAACACGAAAAATAACCACAAAACAAACTTGGTGTACTGTCTTTTACGGAGATTTTGGTAAACATTATTGACGTTTCATAACAACAACCCACCTTCAATGATCCAGGGTGGGTTATTGTTATGGAGCATTATGAATCACAATTTGACTGGCTGGCCAGTGCGCACTGATTCGTAGGCCGCCATGGTTACTTCCACTGCCCGCAAACCATCCAGCCCGCTGACACCTGGCTGACGCCCTTCGCGAATGGCCGATACGAATTCATTGATCATGGCCTGGTTCATATCCGAGCCCCAGTACTGCCAGACTGGACGCTGGTTGGCGTGACTGTACACTGTAATATTCTGTTTAAAACCATCAACGATGACAGCCCCACGCTCGGTAACCATTTCAAAAGTCAAGCCACCCCAGGTGGGCCAATACTGCGGGCGGCACCAGGAAGCGTCGATGCTAGCGAAGACACCATTCTGGAAGGTAATCATCTCCAAACCGCCGGTTTCCACCTCGACTTCATCTGCATGAAAGATTTTATTCGATTGTGCATAAACTTCCGCGGCTTCACTGCCCACATACCAGCGCATGATATCCACCAGGTGCACGGTATGGTCCATCAAGGCGCCGCCGCCCGCCAGCTGAGGGTCAACAAACCAGCCACGGTGCTTGGTGGGCAGCTCGCCCTGATTTGTGGCATTGAAACAGTAAACCTGTCCAAGTTCACCAGAATCCAGGCGAGCCTTAACCTCCTGAAGAGGCGCACTGAAGCGCATCGGAAAGGCCGTCATGAGCAGCACGCCGGCCCGTTCGCAAACATCCACCACGGCACGGGCATCGGCCAGGCTCGTGGCGAGCGGCTTTTCACACAAGATGTTGATCCTGGCAGCCGCAGCCATTTCAACCAGGGGCAGGTGCCGGGTATTTTCGGAGCAAATAATCACGCCATCTGGTTTGGTGGCCAAAAGGGCTTCGTAGTTTGGAAAAAAAGGTGCCCCATACGCCCGCGCAAAACGCTGCCCGCGCAGTGGGTCTTCATCCGCCACACCGCAAACTTCCACGCCGGGTATAGCCCGCAAGTTGGCGATATAAGCTTCACCATGATGGTGGGCAAAACTCAGGATGCCGATTTTCATGACAGTACCTCCTGAAGGGGTCTAAGCAGAATGGCTTTGCCCGTGGCAGCGGATTCGAGCGCAGCCACGGCAATCTGGACGGCTGCCAGGCCATCTTCAGCCAGGATGCGCGGTTCTTTTTCTCCACGCAGTACAGCGTAAAACTCTTTAATTTGAGTGGTATAGGGGCTTTCTGATACGGGGCTGGAGGGCAGACCTACATCCGGCGAATCGCTCCCGGCTCTGGTAACCAGGTTAAGGATCGGCGCAGTATCGGCCGAATCGAACTCGATCAGTCCGCCATCACCGGCAATCTCGATGTGCGTGCGAAAGGTGGGCGGAGGGTAAGCCCAGGCCCCGGCAATATGCGAAAGCGCACCGCTGCGATGCTTGAGGATCACCAGACCATAGTCGATCGGCGCATCCGGGTGCCCACTGATGACCTTCTTTGCAAATACGCTTTCAACATCCCCGGCAATCCAGCGCGCATAATCAAAATCGTGGATCATCAGATCCATCAGGATACCACCCGATTTGGATTCATCCAAAAACCAGTTTCCAGCAGGCTTTTTAGGCCGAAAGCTGCCACGGCTGAGACGGATGACACCCGGTTTGCCGATCTCGCCGCGCATCACGCTGGCCTTGGCCAGTGAATATTCATTAAAGAAACGGACAACGTGCGCCACCAGCAGCCGTACACCAGCCTTGCGACAGGCCAGGATCATTTCCAGGGCCTGCTCTGTGCTGCGGGCCAGTGGCTTTTCGCAAACGATGTGTTTTCCGGCAGCGGCGGCCTCCAGGGTCATCTCACAATGCAGATGCGTGGGGGTGCAAATATCGACCACATCCACATCTGGCAGCATGGATGCCAGGTCAGGGTAAATTTTGACATTGTATTGTCTGGCCAATCCTTCGGCTTCCTGGATTGTTTCGGCCACAAAACCGACAATTTCAGCGCCTGTCTCGGCCCAGCCAGCAGCGTGGATGGAGCCCATGAAACCGACGCCAGCAATTCCTACTTTCATGCAAGCCTCCTGGTTCGGAAAGGGGTTACTTAAGCGCCCCGGCAGTAATGCTGCGGATCATCTGGCGTGAGAAGATCAGGTAAATGATCAAAATCGGGACCATGGCGAGAGTCAGGGAGGCCAGTACTGCATTCCAATCACTGACAAACTGCCCGAGGAACTGCTGCACACCCAGGGTGACCGTCGCAGTCCTTTGGCTAGGAGCCAGGATCAAGGGGAACCACAGGTCATTCCAGATCGGGATCATTGTAAAGATACCAATCGCACCAATGGCAGGGCGTACCAACGGTATGACCAGCCCAAAGATGCGATATTCATTGGCCCCATCGATGCGCGCAGCATCCTTGAGCTCCTTTGGCACCTGGCGCATGAACGAGCTGAGAATAAAAATGGTCATTGGTAGGGATTGGGCGATATAAACCAGAATCAAACCGGTTAATGTGTTGACCAGGTTGAAGTTGACCATCAACTTCAGGATGCCCACAGTTCCGAGCCGGATGGGGATCATGATCCCGAGCGAGAGGTACAGCGCGATCACGGTATTACCCTTGAACTGGTATTCCGAGAGTGCAAAAGCAGCCATGGCACCAATCAAGAGCGTCAACAGCAGGGATGTGATCGTAACGATCAGGCTGTTCACAAAATAGACATCGAAGGACGAACGTTCAAGCACCGTCTTATAACCAACCAAATCAAATGTAGTGGGTGTTGGCAGGGAAAACGGTGAACCAAAAATATACTTTTTGGCTTTGAACGAGTTGATCACGATCATAAATATCGGGAACAGAGCGATGATTGTATAAATCGCCAGGATCACCTGCGGAATAGCTGCTTCCAGAAACTTTCGGAGCCGGTACCTTTTCGATTCGGTACGGTAGGGTTGGGAAGTGGTATTCATGCTGGCCTCACATCTCGATCGCCTGGACACGACGTTGCCAGACGAAAGTGTATAACAGGACACCGGTCAAGATAATCAGGAACATCATGGCTGCCACCGTGGCGCCCATGGAAGGATCACCGAGTTGAAGCTGCTGACCAAAGAAAGTCCGGTAGAAAAAAGTCCCCATGATATCGGTGGCAAAATCAGGGCCAGCATTGGCACCCTTCATGGTATAGATCAAGTCAAAGGCGTTGAAATTTCCCACGAAGGTCAGGATCGAGACAATTCCAACCGTCGGCAAGATCAGGGGAAACTTGATGCGCCAGAAAACATCCCAGCCGGTCGCGCCGTCCACCGTGGCGGCTTCCATCAACTCTTCAGGGATGGCGATCAGAGCTGCGTAGAACAAGATCATCGGAATACCAACGAATTGCCATACAGAGATCAGCGCCACTGTCGACAGTGCCGTGGAAGCCAACCCCAGCCAGGGTTTGAATAAAAATCCCAGTTGAAAAATACCCAGAATAGTTTTACTGACGCCCCAGAGTGGGTTTAGGATCAGGTTCCAGATAAAACCAATGATCACGACGGAAAGTACCGTCGGCATAAAGTAAATGGTACGGTAGAAAGTAGCGCCACGGCGTTTATCGTTGGAGATCAGCGCCGCCAACATAAGCGCAATCGAATTTTGCACAACCATGTGGATGGCAAAAAAGATGAAGTTATTTTTGAGCGCACCAGAGAAACGTGGGGCAAAATTGGAATTGGTGAATAACTTGATATAGTTATTCAACCCGGCAAAAACTTCCCGATTATCAGATGCGACAGTGTAAAAACTCATCCTGAGCGAATTAAGCAAAGGATAAACCATAAAAATGGTGTAGATGATAACAGCGGGGGCAAGGAAAACAATAATATAACTGGGGAATTTTTTGCGCTCGTACATGGGCCTCCAATCCTCAAAATAGTGCCTGGTGGCACGCGGCGTAAACCGCGTGCCACCAGAGAAGATCAGTCAAACTGGTTTAGGGCTTGTACCACTTGTCCAGGCCATCCTGAATTTCTTTGGAAGCCTGTTCGGGGGTAATGGTGCCGTTCATGACTGCTGCGCTGACGCGCCAGAGTTCGTTCTCGAGGTTGGGTTCACCACGGGAAAGGATCTGGTAGGAGTCACGAATGGTGGACTTGCAGGTCTGGCGCCAGCCGAGGAACTCATTGGCCAACGGGTCCTTGAGGGTGATCTTGTAATTGGAGAGCGTGAAGAAACCGGGCAGGGCATTGCTGTAGAGTTCAGCAAATTCCTGGGAAGTCATCCATTCCAGGAAGACTTTGGTTTCGGCCGGGTGCTTGGAAGCAGCATTCATACCCATGGCGATGTCGGTGTGGTCGCTGATGTAGCAGGTGTCACCGGCTTTTTGGACGTAGGGGGTGAAGATACCCAGTTTGAAGGAGGCATCTTTTTCGAATTGGCTGATTTCCCAGGAGCCGGTCGGGTAGATGGCGCCCTTGCCGAGGGTGAAGAGGCTCTGCGCATCCGGATACTTGACGGCCTGATAGCCTTCTGGCAGGAATGGAGTCCAGTCCTTGAGGTCTGTCCAAGTCTGAACATAAGCAGGATCGGTATACTTGCCGGTACCGGAGATGAGAGCCTTGCGGCCTTCTTCACCCATCCAGTAGTTTGGTCCGATATTCTGGAAACCCATTGTGGCAGATTCCCACTGGTCAGCGGTGCCCATCACGATCGGGGTTTCGCCGGCATCTTTGAGGGTCTTCAGCGCTGCAAAGAACTCATCGCGGGTGGCGGGTTCTGCAATGCCGTATTTGTCAAACATGTCTTTGTTATAGAAGAAGCCGTGAATAACCGATGCCATCGGAACACAGAAAACGGTCTTGCCATCGTCTGTAATCCAGGCCGACTTGGCTACATCACCGAAGTTTTCGAGGCCTTTGAGGTCGGTCAAAGAAGCCAGGTAACCCTTCTGGAACAGACTGAGGGAGGCATCGAAGGGACGGCAGGTGATCAAATCGCCAGCAGTGCCGCCTTCAAGCTTGGTGTTCAAAACACCATTGTATTCAGCCGGGGCGCTTGGGGAAAAAACGACATGGATATTTGGATTCTTGGCTTCAAAAGCGGGGATGATGGAATCCTGCCAGATCGAGAGGTCATCATTACGCCAGCTTTCGATGGTGATGGTAACCTTTTCAACCGCCGGGGCGGCCGGAGCTTCAGTGGCGGCCGGGGCAGCCGGGGCTTCAGTCGCAACAGCAGGTGCAGCCGGGGCAGCCGGAGCTTCGGTTGCAGCGGGGGCGGGTGTACCGCAGCTGGCAAGCAGCATGGAAAGGACGATGATCAGGCTTACGAAAAACATTGACTTACGCATATTCTTCTCCTTCTTACATGGTAATAAAAGTATCAGTATTGGTCAGGTCAGTGCAAAAACAATCTCAAACTTGGCTTTGGGCATCACCTCCTTTTAGTAAAATACCAGGCCAGGCTGGCAGCACCTACTGCGCTCGATTTCAGCTGCGAAGGCGCTATCCGTAACCTTTCATGGCTTGCCTTTAATACACGTGTTTCAAGTGCCAACCTTGCGTGCGGAGCCAGA
Organism: Chloroflexota bacterium; assembly: GCA_026390035.1. GTDB lineage: Bacteria > Chloroflexota > Anaerolineae > Anaerolineales > Villigracilaceae > UBA5195. The sequence continues at coordinate 39,757 of JAPLGT010000168.1, read as the reverse complement.
AAATCAAAAGTCGCCAGGCCAAGCCCGCCGCCAATCACCACCAGCGCCGGGTTGGTTACCGCCGCACAAAACGCGATTACAAATCCCAACAAACGGCCCATCTCTGCCATGCATGCCAGGGCTGGGAGCTGCCCTGCCGCCGCCGCCTGAATAACCTCTGCCGGAGTAGCATCTTCGGGATCCAGACTACCAGGCGCAAACCTCTTCTTAGCAATTTTCCGGTAAAGATCCAATAGACCCTGCCCAGAGAGCACCGTTTCTGCACAGCCATTCAACCCACAGGCACACCGGCTGCCGAATGGATCGAGAGAAATGTGTCCCAGTTCGGTTGCATTCCATTGCGCACCCGTGATGAGTTGACCGCCGGCGAACAACCCACCGCCCAGCCCAGTTCCAATCGACAGATATACAAAATCTGCACAATTCTGAGCTGCACCAAAGATATGCTCGCCAATGGCGCTGGCATTTCCATCTTTTTGTACCCAGACCGGCATAGACAAATCCAGGCGAGGCTTTAATTCATCCGCCAGAGACACATTCTGCCAGCCAAGGTTAACTGCATTGTGCACGACCCCGGTCTCCGGGTCGATCCAACCGGGCGAACCAAGCCCAACTCCCAACAAGTCCAACGACATGCCACGGGCAACCAGGCTCAGTTCGTTTACCAACAAGGCGACTCGTGTGATTACCGCGTCCTGACCTTCTGCAGGCGCGGTTGGCAGTGTTCGTGCCACCAACACCTGCCCAGTTGCCGTCACCAGTGCGGCGGCAATCTTGGTTGCTCCAAGGTCAATTCCAATCGCGGCGTTTTCCATGGCTAGAGATGAGGGTTAAGCTTGCGCCACTCGTCCAACAGCACCGCGTTATGTTCCGCCGCGCCGCGCATGTTCATGCTCGCAAATAGGGGTAGTTTATCGTTGCTAACGCCGCGGGCCTGCAGAATAGCAATACACTCGACCATCAGGCAGTTCCACAGCAGCGCGCCCAGGATTGTGGAACTCGGTCCCACGCGCCACTCACAATTTTCAAGCTGCAAAAGCCCATCACCTGGAACGCCACCGTTATCCAGCGCCAGATCTGCGACAAGATCCAGCCGCGTCCCTAGAACCGATTGCGGCGCAATTTTGGCATACTCCAGCGCGCTTACCGAAATAACATACAGCCCGCGTTTTTTGGCATCCAGCGCCAATTCCACCGGCAGGGCATTAACACCGCTGTTTGAAAAAACAAACAGCACCTCACCCGCGACCGGGCGGTAGCGATCCAACAAACCAGCTGCCACGCCGGAGGTGCGCTCCAAACGGCTGCTCAGGTGCGGGTCTTCATGCAGCATAAGCGCCGATGAAAAAATCGGTGTGGCAGCAGCCAACCCACCGGCACGGTAGAAAGCTTCTTCCGCCATCAGGTGCGAATGGCCACTACCAAACAGGAATATGCGCCCACCTGCCTGAACACTCACAGCCATGCGCTGGGCTGCCACCAAAAGGTTAGCCTGCTGACTATCCAGTACACGCGTCTGAAGTGCCTGAATGGCTTGAAAATATTGTTGCAAAACCGTTCCGGGTTGGTAATCCATCAAATGAGTCCCAATTCGTTGGTGAGTAACAAAGCAGCAGCACCCTTGATAACAATATCCTTACCAAGGCTGCACATCTCAATCTGGACACGCGCAGGCAGCATGGGGTTAAGATGCCGGTAAAACTCCGAACGGATGGCATCCAGGAAGGGTTGGCCTAACTGTGAAAGATTCCCCCCGATCAAAATGCTTTCAATGTTTAAAAGTCCAACGAGGTTGGCGACCACAATACCAAGATAATGCGCCATTTCAAACGCCTTGCACTGTAAGTCAGGATCGCCGGCATTATAGGCAAGGTAGACCATATCAGTCGTGATAGCTTCCGGACTGCTGGCATAGGTATGAATTGGAGAGTTGATATTATTCCAGGAAAGCTCACGAGCGGTACGCACCAGCACAAGCGTGCTTACCAGTGTCTCAAGACAACCGGTGTTGCCACATGGGCAAAGTTCACCGCCTTCAAGCATGGTGACATGCCCGATTTCGCCGGCCATCGAACTCTCACCGACATACAACTGTCCATTTAAGATAATGCCAGCGCTGATACCGCGCCCGGCCTTGATGACAACCTGATTCTGGCAATCTTTTTGGTGCTGCCCAAAGATATATTCACCTACCGCCGCAGCGTGCGAGTCGTTTGAAAGGTAGCAGGGCAGATTGTAGCGCTTGGTTAGCAGATCTCCGAGCGGCAAATCACGCCAGCGCAGATTGACCGCCTGGCGGATGATCCCGTGCGGAGCATCGATCAGCCCCGGGGTACCGATCCCAATGCCCAGGATGGGTTGGTCGGTGGCGGCCAACAGCATGCCAACCAGCTCGATCACGAGTGCGACAGCGGCTTCTCCATCCTGATCCTGCATCGGCAGTTCGTAACGATAAAGGATATTCCCGCGCATATCAGTCACCCCACCCTGCAGGTGATTGCTGCCCAGGTCTATACCGATCAAATGCCGCCCATGATTGTCGATTTGCAAAATAACCGGTGGTTTACCACCGTCAGAAACACCCAGACCAGTTTCCTGTACCAATCCATCTTTAATTAGTTCAGAAACGATACTGGAAACAGTGGTGCGAGTTAAATCAGTATAGCGCGCCAACTCCGCCCGACTGATCTCTCCACCAGAATAGATAGTCTTCAGGATTAGGCGTTTATTCTGGTCTTTTGAGAACTGCCGGGTTACTTTTTCCATCGGGATGACTGCCAATCTACGGAGGCTTTGTTAGTCCATTATACTTACAAAGTTATCTTACATCGAATAAGGCAGCATGTCAATAGAGATTTTGCTAAGGTTTGCAATAAATATTACACAAAAGCGTATTTTAATCAAGCTTTATGGGACAAAGAGTAAGACCCGCAAGTTGCGCCCCATGACCTGCCGGGTGTTTAAAAATAAATAAATTTCGAATCTGGCCAAAATATAAATTGTTTTCACGTTTATGGCCAGGCTTCATCACTGCAACAGAAAGCGTTGGACAAGCTCACCATGCTCTGACACAGGACCACCCAGCGCACGGATCGGGCTGGGTGGTCCTGTGTATTCAGGGTATGCTGGCGGCAATGCTGTTTACGATTCCCCATAAAAAACAGTAGAGTAAGGTTTTTTGGCAATACCGCATAAGTTGCTTTTTTATATCTTTATCACCAACGTGGTTTCCAAGCTTTTAGCACCTAAGCCCGCAGGGAACCCCAATTGGACGCGGTAAGCCCGCAGGGAACCCCAATTGGACGCGGATTTTCGCGGATGTACGCGGAAAAACCAAAAGATTTTTGCTTTTTCCGCGCTTGTCGGCGCTCGTCCGCGTCCCAAAAGAATTTGAATAAGCAAGTTATGCTCCACTGCGTTTTTTGTGTTTACGCGCCGGCATCCAGGCTTCGGTCCAGCCAGCATGCCTCTGGTCATGTTAGCCTGGGTCAGCTTTTTCGAACGAGCGCTCGAAAATCTTTGGCTTGCACTGGCTGCAAATATCAACCAGGCCCTGGCTGCTTTCAGCATAGCGCCACAAGGCTTTATGATCCAGACCACATTCAGCGCAGCGGCCTGGGCCAACCCGGCTGCCTGCTCTTGAAATCAGGGTTATGTCGCTTTTGGCCCCGGCTGGCAAACTCACTGGTTTAGTGATCGCCTGGGTTTTGACTCTGGGTGGAAATGTGCTGGCAAGATGCGCATGGTAAGTGGTAAAACTTTTCTTGGGGGCTGCCGTCTTTGAATGAATTTTCCCAATATGCTTTTCCAACCGGTCTTTTCGGACCCAAACATGGTTCTGGCACAGCGTGCAGCGTACCAGGTCTTCTTCGTTCTCTTCAACATTTGATGGTTCCATTAATTTTTACTCTCATCCTTCCCTGTCATCAGGGATAGAGCAAGTGTAGCATAGTCTACCGGGATTTACTCACACAGCGTGTTGACTTGTTGATGGTATCCACTGGCGCTAGCTTTCTTTGGGTCTTTATCAGCCAGATTTTGCGTATTTACTCACAAGCTCTTCGTTTTGGCACTGAACCATCCTGGTTCTGCTGCTCGGGCGAATAATAATCGCCGGTTTGCCCCGCCAGTGGAGTTTTGCGCCAAAAACAGGCGCAAAACTCCACAAAAAAGCTCTTTCACCCCCTTCCCGTTTTTGGGGGAAGGGGGAATGGGTTATCGGGGCAAGCCCAAACTGGCACCCAGTGAGTAAATACAATTTTTCCGATCCAGTATAAGATAGTCGTTGGGTTTCTCGGCGAGTGGTTGGTTGGATTACTTCCAGATGGTGCAGAATTATTTTTTGTGGTGATTTTGCGGGCAGCCCATCGATCAGCAAGCATTTACTGGATAGGCTTGTGATGGTTAAGATCCAGGCCTGGATGCCGTAAATAAATACGTCTGTCCGAAACACGGCTACAACAATCCCAGGATCTTCCACCAGGTGATTTCGATCGGGACCAGCACGATCAGGGTAACCAGGGTCAGCGGCAGGCCGTAGGTAAGTACATGCCGGGTGTTATACCCGCCGGTCTCACCCTGCCCAAGCAGAATGGCAACATGCTGAAAAGGGAAGATGTAATGGGTGGAGACTGCCGTATAGACCAGCAAGGCCGGCACCAACGGGCTCCAGCCAGCCAAAACAGCATAATGCACCATCGGTGGGGCCACGATCGACATACAGGCCAGAGCGCTGCCCAATACCATGTGGATCAGCATGGTCACCCCACCGATCAGGGCCGCAAAAGCATACGGATTTTGCGGAGGGACAGCGGGCAGCAGGCTGCTTGCCAGCCAATCCGACATGCCGGTCAGCCGCCCGACTGTGCCAATCGCCAGCGCGCCAACCACGAAGAAAATGATCGGCCAATTGACGCCGGTCGAGATATCCCTGGCATCCAGCACGTCTCCAATGAACGGCAGCGACAGCCCTACCACGGCTGCCAGCGCCACCCAGGCCGGGTCGATGTGATGAATGAAATCAGTCGTCCAGAACAGCAGCGCCGCCAGCACCCACAGCAGGGTCACAATTTCCGGGCGGCTCATTTTTCCCAGCTTTTGCTGTTCAAGCCGCAAAGCAGCCTGGTCAATCTGCACAGGACCGGTCTGACGAAAGACCAGCAAGTGCAGCCCCAGCATCAGAAGTGAGGCCAGCAATCCGGGTACAGCCATATACTTTGCCCAGCCCAGCCAGCTCAGGTTCACCCCGCTGAAACCAACTGTGGCTATATTGAGGGTCGAGTCGCCGGTCAATAATATGGTGGATGTGGCGGTACTGGCCACAAAAACAGACAGTCCCAGCGAGGCCGCGTCCACCGGGTTGATGCCAGCTTTTTTTATGATAGCGCGCACCAACGACATGATCAAAAGCGCGCGTGGAAAGGGATGCGGGATCAGAAAGCTGAGCACGAAACCCAGCACATAATTCAACACAATGATACTGCGGTACGAACTGGCAAAACGCAGCATGAAGAAATAAGCCACACGCTCAGCCAGGCCAGATTTGGTGACCGCCGCAGCGATCAAAAAGGCGGAGATGATCAACCACATCAACGGCAGGGTCCAGATTTTAAAGACCACCTCCGGCCCGGCCAGCCCCAGCAGCAAGTAGCCCAACAACATCAAGAGCGTGGAATAAGCCGGGGGCACCACGTTAAAGACCCACCAGGTAACGGTGAAGAGCGTCACGATCAGCGTTTTGCGCCCTGCCAGGCTCAGATCACCAGGCAGAGGCAGCCACCAAAGCACAGCGACCAGCAGCAGAGAGAGTATGATCCCGCTCAGTTTACGGTTGAAGCCTGGGATTGAAGAGGTTTGCATGGGGGCCAGCGCTTTCTCAATGAAATTTATTCGAGTAGTTTTTGATAATCTTCCGGCGTATCCACATCAAAGAGCAAGCGCTCATCGGGCCATGGCAGTCGGGCGGGCGGGTATTGGTCAAAGAGGCTGCGCGCACCGGCATCACCCTGCAGCCCGCACATGGCCTCGAATACTGACCGGTCAAACAGCACCGGGTTGGAACGCTTTTCCCCAACATACGGCGCCAGGATGGCGGGACTGTTGAGCGCGTACATGTTCAAAAGCGCCTGGAGCAGCTCGACCGAGATAAAGGGCTGGTCGCCAAGCAGAAAAATGACCGCCTGGGTGGTGGCAGGCAAAGCCCGGATACCCACCCGCACCGAGCTGCTCTGCCCAGATTTCCAATCCGGATTATGCGCCAACTGCACCGTCAACCCATCCAGCACTGCCTGTATCTCGAGCGCCCAGGCGCCAGTCACCACCACAACCGGGTCCAGCCCGGCCTGCAGCGCCGTGTGAACAGCATGCCGGATGAGCGCCTGACCCTGCCAGGGCAGCAGCAGCTTGGGCTGTCGCATGCGCGAGGCCGCCCCAGCTGCCAGGATCACCCCTGCGGCCCGAATTGTTCCAACCGGCTTTTGAGCATGCATACACAACCTCCATCCTGGATTGAGCCTATCATACCCGTGATTATGCAATTCGGGTTGCCGCGCCCCACCGAATAATTTCTGCCCTGGTTCAGACAGCCAGCTTCCATTTGAACTTCTACCTATCATCTCTGCGAAGCTAAATTTAAATTCCCGCCTGCCCGTATTTATTAACGAGATCGCGGCCAGTTCACAATAGAACTCGTAAAAAGAGTAGAAGAGGTTTTTTTGTAGAGTTTTGGAGCGGAGCTCGATCTAAAACTCTACCTGCGGGGCAAACCTTCGATTTTCATACCTTTGAGCAGCAAAATCAGGGTGGTTAAACAACGGATGATGCGACGTTTTTTGATAATATTTTTTTTGAGTCTCGGGTAAAAAAGGGCAGGTTATTTTTTCGTCGTTCCGAATGAAATTTGGATGCCCGGATTGAGTAAAGTCAAGCTCACAAAGTTAAGCTCACATCTTGCCCAAAGCCAGACAACTTGATACACTCACTGGGTGAGTAATCCAAAAACAGAAAGTTGAAATAATGGATAATAAAACACATCACACCGGCACACTCTCACCCGAAATGGCCCTACTTGGACTGCTGTATGCCGAACCCGGGCACGGTTACGATCTGCACCGCAAGGTGATCAACAATCTGGGCGAGGTTTGGCACCTCAGCCAGAGCCAAGCCTACTCCATTTTAAAGCGACTGGAAAACCAGGCTGATATTTCGGTGGAAGCAATTCCTCAGGACAGGCTGCCAGCCCGGCAACTGTTGAGCATGACCGCCCAGGGACGCAAGCGCTTTTTAGATTGGCTGGAAGCCCCCAGCGGTGGCAGCAGCCGCGCCATCCGCATGGAGTTCGTCACCCGGCTGTATTTTCTGAAGATGTATATGCCCGAAAAACTGCCCGCAGCCTTTGAACGCCAGCGAGCCGAGGCTGAAACCCACATCCAGCGCCTGGAAAAAGTACTCGCCGGGCTTCCCGAAGCACAAATCTACAATCGTCTGAGCCTGGACCTGCGCCTGAAACAGTTGCACAGCGTGCTGGAGTGGCTGGATACCTGCCAGCCACATTTCGGGGTAGATCATCTGAAATGATAATCGGCACGAAAGACCAAGCACGCGCAGTACACAATTCACCATTGAGGAAAAAATGACAGAATTCTGCTTGAAACCCATCGGCATCATTCACACGCCTTTCAAAAATCAAACTGGCATGCCCATCCAGGCTTCGCGCTCCAGCCACCTGGGAGAAATTGAAGTCTTCCCGGAATTCGAAGCCGGGCTGGAGAGCATTGAAGGGCTCTCGCACCTGATCCTGATCTATATTTTCCACCAGGCGCTCAATAGCACAGAGTTGATGGTCACACCGTTTCTGGATGACAAACAGCATGGCGTCTTTGCCACGCGCTTTTACAGCCGGCCGAACCCGATTGGCATTTCAATCGTTCAGTTGATCGAGCGCAGCGGCCCACTGCTTAAAATTCAAAATGTCGACATGCTGGATGGCACACCCCTGCTGGATATCAAACCCTACGTCCCCGAATTTGACAACCGCAGCCCGGATAAACTTGGTTGGTACGCCGATCGTGCCCACCAGTAATCCTTGTAAATTTCGAACCGCCCAATTCATCAAAAAACGAGGGCCGACGCCGGTCAAGATTGCCTCTATCGGGGAAATGATAACAATGCTACCCAGATCCATATCGCTGGGTAGCATTGTTATCATGAAATAAATTTTCAGAAAGATGGTGTATTGTTCAATCTTGCTTAAAATTGGACTGCCTGCTATACTCACTCAGTGAGTATACACAAAACCATTTTGAAGGAAAATAATGAAACGCTTATTAATCCTGTTCCTAACTTTGGCCATGTTGGCTTCAGCATGCAGCGCCCCGGCCACACTTGCGCCAGCCCCAACGGCCGCCCCAACTGCAACACTCGAGCCGCAAATGTTGACCATCTTCGCCGCCGCTTCTTTGACAAGTGCCTTCGGTGAAATTGGCAAGGCATTCGAGGCCGCTAACCCGGGGGTAACCGTCAAGTTCAATTTTGGCGGCTCGCAAACTCTGCGCACCCAGGTGGAACAGGGCGCAAAGGCCGATGTGTTTGCATCCGCAAACACAAAAGAGATGGAGGCCCTGGTCGCCGGCAGTTTTGTCACTGACGGCAGCCCAAAACCCTTTGCGACCAACCAGCTGATCGTGATCATGCCGGCCAATAATCCCGCCGGGCTGAAAACCCTGGCCGATCTAGCCCGGTCCGGGCTGAAAATCATACTGGCTGCCAAAGAAGTCCCGGTTGGTAATTATGCCTTGCAGGTGCTCGCTAAACTGGACAAATCGATTGGCACCGGATACAAAGACAAGGTACTCAAAAACGTCGTTTCCTATGAAAATGATGTCAAACAGGTGGTCGCCAAAATCCAGCTCGGCGAAGCGGATGCAGGCATTGTTTACACATCTGATACGGTGGCTGCGCCAGATTTGCAAAAGATTGAGATCCTGGCCGAAAATAATGTTATTGCCAGGTATCCGCTGGCTGCTTTGACCCGGACAAAAAGCCCAAAACTAGCCCAGGCCTTCATTGATTATCTGCTTTCCGCAAATGGACAATCCAGCCTGCGCAAATGGGGCTTTTTGCCGGTAGAATAACAGCAAACACCAGGTTCCTGCCTGCAAGAACCAGGACTACTTCGCCCCACAAGAACCAGGACTACTCCGTCCCACAAGAACCAGGATTACTTCACCCTACAAGAACCAGGACTACTCCGTCCCACAAGTACCAGGATTACTTCGTCCCACAAGTACCAGGATTACTTCACCCTACAAGAACCAGGACTACTCCGTCCCACAAGTACCAGGATTACTTCACCCTACAAGAACCAGGACTACTCCGTGCGCCTGAGACGTTCATCAACCCATCACATCGTTACAACGAACAGCCAGACTGACTGGCTGTTCGTTATTCCTGGCCTGCTGTTGGTATTCCTGTTGGGTCTGCCGCTGTTGGCCCTATTCCTGCGCGCATTCGGCAAGGATTTTTTCACGTACGCCTTATCAGATACCGCACTGGCCGCGCTCAAACTGAGTCTGATCACCAGCCTGATCAGTGTTGTGGTCTCGATCCTAATCGGAACTCCACTGGCTTACATTATGGCGCGCTGGGATTTCCCAGGTCGGGCCGCTTTGGAGCTGTTGATCGACCTACCTGTTGTGCTGCCTCCCTCCGTGGCAGGCCTGGCCCTCTTGATTGCCTTTGGCCGCCAGGGGGTCTTTGGCAGCTGGCTGGCAGCTTTTGGCATAACGCTGCCATTTACCACTGCCGCGGTGATCATCGCCCAAACCTTTGTATCGGCGCCGCTGTTTGTGCGTTCAGCCCGGATCGGCTTCGCTGGCATCGACCCCCAAATGGAGGAAGCCGCATACGTGGAAGGTGCCACCCAGTGGCAAATGTTCAGCCTGGTCATGTTCCCGCTGGCTGGGCGAGCCCTGGTCAGCGGCGCAATCCTGGCCTGGACCCGCGCCCTGGGCGAGTTTGGCGCGACCATTTTGTTCGCCGGCAACCTGGAGGGCGTCACCCAGACCATGCCGCTGGCCATTTACCTGGGCTTTGAACGCAACCTGGATGTGGCCGTGGTCCTATCGGTGGTGTTGGTGTTGGTCTCGCTGATCCTTTTGGGGGTCATGCGCAAAATAGATGGTAACCAGGCGCATTAAACATTCGCTAGAAAATATCCTGCTTCAGGTTGAAGGTGCTGCAAATGGCACGGATTTCATCCAAGCTGATGCCTTCACCAATTTCTCCAGCACACAGATTTAGATATTCGTATTTTGCCGCAGTTTCGGCATATTCAACCCGGTCAGCAGCGCGCTTGACCGAAACATCCGAGCGCGCCATGACACCGTGCTTGGCCCAGACGACCACGCGATGCTTGCGCAATAATTCCACATTGGCTGCCATCAGCGCTGGCGAACCAGGCACCTGGAACCCGGCAAGCCCCAGGCCTTCGGGCAGGTTGATGATTGTTTCGGGCTGCCAGCGCAGCAAATGGGTATTGAGATATTGAGGTTCCTGGTAACGCGGGATATGACTGAGATAGGTCAGGTGCAGTGGTTGGGCATGCACAACCGCATGGAAGTTTGTGCCGCTGGTCAAGATCTGGTCATAGTGCACAGCCAGGTGTGAATTGAATTCGCTGGTTGTATTTTGAAACCGGCGAGCATAGGATGTGTACAATTTTCCGGTGCGCCCACCTTCATTGACCACGATGCAAGCCAGGTTGGCGGTTGGGTCATCGATGATTTCACGCAAGCGGCGGCCAGACCCGCTCACCAGGAAAGTCGCGCCGGCCAGTTCGGGGACCGCCAAAGGCAGCTCGATTTCTCCCACGAGTGGGAATCGGGTGCGCGGTTCCACCGGCCAATTGATACAGATGGAAATGTTTCCGGCAGCGCCTTCGCTGGCTTCTATATTCGCCAGATGTTTGCCTGCTTCGCCCATCATGGTGAGCAAATCATTTAATTCAGGGTAGGGTGGTTGCAGCATTGGATCGCTTCCTTTTAGTTTTCTTCACAGCGTTAGGCTCAGGAATGAGCTGGTACCATCTCACCCAACCCTGGCAAAACATTGCATTAATAAAAAGCATCTCCCTACGGGTGCAGGGAGATGCAAAAGTTGACCCTTTTATTTGATGCGTGTGCGGATTTGTTCATGCATATAGAGCGGCAGATAGTAATGTCCGCCCGCGTTTTTACCGCTGGAACCAGAACCCTTCCAACCGCCAAATGGCTGGAAGCCCGGCCATGCGCCGGTTGTGGCGCCTTGCGGACGGTTGGCATAGGTAACGCCTGCTTCGATTTTATCGAAGAACCAGTCTGTTTCTTCTTCAGAGCCATAGAAGCCAGCGGTAAGACCATAATTCACATTGTTGCCAATGCTCATGGCTTCTTCCAGGCTGCCGACCTTGCCAATCGTGGTGATGGGCAGGAACATTTCCTGCTTCCACAGGCGGTGACTGAAGGGCACATCGATGGCGAAAGTGGGCTCGCAGAAATAGCCTTTATCAAAGGAACCACCAGTTTTGGTCTTGCCACCGGTCAGGAACTTACCCGCCTGGCTGAGTTCTTCGGTGAATTCCTGGAATTCGCGATAGGACGAGGCGTTCATCACCGGGCCAAGATAAGTGGCGCGCTCGGTGGGGTCGCCGATGACAAGTTTCTCGGTAAGTTCTTTCAGTCGGCCAAGCAAGTCATTGTAGACAGGCTCTTCCACGATCACGCGCGAGGCTGCCGAACACTTTTGGCCCTGCAAGCCAAAAGCTGAGCGGATGATGCCAATCGAAGCGCGTTCCAGATCAGCATGCCGCGAAACGATGACCGGGTTTTTGCCACCCAATTCGAGGATGATCGGGCGCACATAATCGCCATTGGCAAAATCGCGATACATTTTCATGCCGACATCGAACGAACCAGTAAAAGTAACGCCATCCACCTCCGGGCTGCTAACCAGCGCCTGTCCCAACGTGCGACCAGGGCCGGTGACAAAATTGAGCACACCATCCGGCAGACCGGCATCGCGGAAACAATCAGCCAGCAGGCGCACAATCCAGGGCGTATCAGTGGCTGGCTTGAGCACCACCGTGTTTCCGGCAGCCAGGGCTGCGCCCATCGGGCCGCCGCTGAGCGCAAAGGGGAAGTTGAAGGGGCTGATGATCAGCCAGACACCGTAAGGACGCAAGACTGAGACATTGCTTGATTCGTAGCCAACCAGCGGGTCCTTGCCCATCGGAACGATGAAGCCATCATTCTTTTCCAACTGATGGCAGGAGTAGGCGATTAAATCCGCGGTTTCCTGCACATCTCCCAGCGCCTCCATGCGGTTTTTGCCCACTTCCAGGCTCATGGCTGCGCTAAGTTCAAAGAGACGTTCTTCAATCAAGCCAACCACCTTGCGCAGCAGCTCAACACGTTTTTGCCAGGGAGTATGGCTCCAACCGGGAAAGGCTTTGCGGGCAGCTTCCATCGCAAGTTGGGCATGTTTCTCGTTGCCTTTTTGCATCTCCGCCAACACCCAATCGGTATTGATGGGCGAGCGGTCTTCAAATTTTTCATCAGCCATGACGTCTTTGCCATCAATGATCATGGCATATTCTTTGCCCAACCCGGCCTTGACCTTCTGCAATGCCGCATCATATTTCAGATGCAGCTCTTCAGGCGGGTTGAACATGGTTGCATAGGTCAATTTGAAATCGGTCATCAATTTTCTCCTGGAGCTAATGAGTCGTACCAAAATTTTCCGAGCCACCATCGTATTGTGGTCAACATTAGCCCAAAGGGTAACACAATAACTGCTTAAAATGCCCTATACAATGTACTGTTTGTAGCATTACAATAATAACAATAATCGGGTATCTGTTCAGAGCCTGACCTGTCATGAAGTGGAAATTCTCAAAAAAAGGATGGTGTCGTTATGGAATACAAGCTTTTGATTGATGGTCAGTGGGTCGATGGTGGGGCTGTCATGGAAGTAAAAAACAAGTACAACGGGCAAACCGTTGGTGTCTTGCCCACAGCCAGGCGCGAAGATGTGGATGCTGCCATCGCGGCGGCCGAACAAGCAGAGCATATCATGGCAGATATGCCTGCTTACAAACGCGCAGAGATCCTGTTGCGCACAGCGGTACTGATCCGCGAACACGCCGATGACCTGGCGAAGACCATCGCCGCAGAAGCTGGCAAGGCCTTGAAATATGCTCGAATTGAAGTTGACCGAGCGATTAATACCTTCATCGTGGCCTCCGAAGAAGCCAAACGCATGCACGGTGAGACTATTGCTCTGGATGCAGTCGCAGCCGGGGAAGGGTATTTTGGTTTTTACACACGCCGCCCCGTTGGTGTAATTGCCGCGATCAGCCCTTTCAATTTTCCTATCAACCTGGTTGCCCACAAATTGGCGCCTGCGATTGCTTCCGGGAATACAATCGTGCTCAAACCAGCCAGTTCCACTCCCTTGACTGCCGTAAAGCTTTGCCAGATCATTCAAGAAGCAGGTCTTCCGGCAGGAGCACTCAACCTTGTTGTTGGATCCGGCGGCACAGTGGGCGAATGGCTGGTCACCGATCCGCGCGTGGATAAAATCACCTTCACAGGCAGCCCGGAAATTGGCCGCCATATCCTGAGCGTAGCGGGAATTAAGAAAGTTACGCTCGAACTTGGCAATACTTCGCCAGTGGTGATTGCCCCGGATGCAGATCTTGATTTTGTGGCCAAACGCTGCGCCGTTGGCGCATACGCAAACTCTGGCCAAATGTGCATCTCCGTTCAACGGATTTACAGCCAGAAACAGGTTTATGAACCCTTCACTGAAAAATTTGTGCGCGCAACGAACGGGATGATCGTTGGCGATCCGCTGGATGAACGCGTAGATGTGGGCCCTATGATTGACTCAAAAGAGGTCGATCGGATTGAGAAATGGGTAAAGGAAGCGCAGGCTGATGGAGCAAACATCTTAACAGGAGGCAAGCGAGATGGAACGGTTTATTACCCCACAGTATTAACCAATGTTCTACCTGGTATGAAGGTTGTCGCCGATGAGGCCTTCGCTCCGGTCGCATCAATCATCTCTTGTGAAGATTTTGAAGAATCACTGCGCCAGGCCAACGATACCAATTTCGGGTTGCAGGTAGGTGTATTTACAAAAGACATCGATCGGATCTTCAAAGCAATTAAAGGGTTGAATTTCGGCGGTGTGATCGTCAACGACACCCCCACCTTCCGGGTTGACCAGATGCCCTATGGCGGCAACCGCCAGAGTGGATTGGGCCGCGAAGGCGTGAAGTTCGCAATGGAAGACATGACCAATATCCAAATGGTAGCTATTCGCCTGTCTTGATGGGTTGCAGATTTCCGGGATGCATCCAACAAGCCTGGCTGCCAGGTAACGCCTGTCGAGTTTTATTTTTGCCAGGCTGATCGATAACAAAAGGAAAATGCTTATGGCCACAAAATCGCAAGAATTCAAGCATGTCAATTACATATGGGATGACACGGTTGCCAACCAATTGGACCCGGTGGAACGTTTGCGCTATCGCAGCAACATGCTTGGCACAGATCAGCGCATCACCAACACAGGCGGCGGGAACACTTCAGCCAAAATAATGATGACGGATCCCTTGAGCGGAGACCAGGTGGATGTAATGTGGGTCAAAGGCTCCGGCGGCGATTTGCGCACTTCCACACGTGCTAATTTTGCCTCGTTATATATGGAGAAGTTTCTTTCTCTGGAAAATATTTATAACAAAGCTGAAGTCAAAGGCGCCAAAACCGAGATTGAAGACTCGATGGTGGATATGTACAGGCATGCCACCTTTGGCTTAAATCCTGCACCCAGTTCCATTGACACACCGCTGCACGGATTGATTCCACATCGCCATGTTGACCACATGCACCCGGTTTCGTCGATTGCCATCGCGGCCAGCAAGGACCAGAAGAGACTGACTCGGGAAATTTTCGGCGAAGAAATCGGCTGGATCCCGTGGCAGCGTCCCGGATATGATCTTGGCCTGGTGATGCGGAATGAGTTGAAGCAAAACCCGCAGCTCAAAGGTTTGATCATGGGCCAGCATGGTCTGATCAACTGGGCGGATGATGACAGGGCCTGTTACGACTTGACCCTTTCACTGATTGAAAAAGCTGCCCTGTACATCGAACAACATGACAGAGGTGAACAAACTTTTGGCGGACAAAAATATACATCCCTGGATGAATCTTCCCGTAATTCGCTGTTTGTCAAATTATTGCCCAAACTGCGCGGCATGGTCTCGCAGAAAAATCGCTTCATCGGCACGCTGCATGTCACCGACAACGTGCTTGAATATGTGAATAGTAGCGATGCCCAGCGCCTGGCTGAAATCGGCACATCCTGCCCGGACCATTTCCTGCGCACGAAGATCAAGCCTCTGTTTGTAGACTGGAATCCACAAACAGAATCGTATGACGGTTTGATCGAAAAACTGGAAAAAGGCCTGGCTGCCTATCGAGCTGATTATGCAGCGTACTATGATGCCTGCAAACATCCCAACTCGCCCGCGATGCGTGACCCGAACCCGACAGTGATCCTTATCCCCGGACTGGGTTTGATCGCCTGGGGCAAGAACAAAAGCGAGAGCCGTGTAACCGCTGAGTTTTATTCGCTGGCGATTGAAGTGATGCGCGCCTCCGAAGCTGTCAGTGAATATCAATGCCTCCCACGCCAGGAAGCGTTCGATATCGAATACTGGCTGCTTGAAGAAGCCAAACTCAAGCGCATGCCCCCGGAAAAAGAGTTTGCCCGTAATGTGGTTGTTGTGGTGGGCGCTGGCAGCGGGATTGGCAAAGCAACCGCGCATCGGGTAGCCGCCGAAGGCGCACATGTGGTCTGCGCCGACCTTGCAACTGATTCTGCCCAACAAACTGCCCAGGAACTGATCCAAAAATATGGGCAGGGCATCGGCGTGGCCGGAACGGGCATTTCAGGCTGTGGGCCGGCGCTGGGGCTGGGTGTGAACATCACCAACCGCGAGAGTGTCGCCGCCATGTTTGAGCAGATTGTCCTGGCCTATGGCGGCATCGACAATGTGATTGTCACCGCTGGGATTTTTGTCGCACCCGACAAGGAAGGTCGTATCCCTGATGAGCGCTGGTCACTGACCTATTCCATTAATGTGATCGGCGGCTATATCGTTGCCGACGAAGCCAACAAAATTTGGCAAACCCAGGGGTTGAAAACCAGCCTGGTGATCACCACCAGTGTTAATGCCGCAGTCGCCAAGCAAGGTTCCATGGCCTACGATACCAGCAAGGCCGCGGCCAATCACCTAGTGCGTGAACTGGCAATTGAGCTCTCGCCCCTGGTGCGGGTCAACGGTCTGGCCCCGGCGACAGTTGTGGAGGGCAGCAGCATGTTCCCGCGCGAGCGCGTCATCAGTTCCCTGGCGAAATACAAGATTGCCTTCGATGAAAGCGAGAGTACTGAATCCTTACGCGATAAACTGGCGAATTTCTATGCCCAACGCACGTTGACAAAGACCCCGATCACCCTGGCAGATCAGGCTGAAGTTGCCTATCTATTGAGCAGCAGTAAATTCAGCAAAACCACCGGCCAGATCATCAGTGTGGACGGTGGGCTGCATGAAGCCTTTCTACGTTAGCAGAAATTGAACGTACCGTAATGCGGCATCTGACTCGTATCAGGAAAACCGCCGCCACAACCAATCCGTGTTTGTTGATAATCCAAAGGAGAGTAACAAATGGAACATAAGCTATGGATCAATGGCCAGTGGGTGGACAGCAAGGGTGGAGGCACCATGTCTGTAGAAAACCCGGCCACCGGCGAAAAGATTGCCGAAGTTGTGGATGCCAGCGCTGAAGACGTGAACCTGGCTGTTCAGGCGGCCAAGACAGCCTTCTATGACGGTCGCTGGTCGCGGCTTGTCCCGGCGGAACGTTCGAAAGCGCTCTGGAAACTGGCCGATCTGCTCGAAAAACACCAGGAAGAATTTGCCCGGTTGGAATCGCAAAATACTGGCAAGCCCTACAAATACGTCAGCCTGGGTGCAGACCTGATGTTCGCCATTGATAACCTGCGGTTCTTTGCCGGGGCAGCACGCGATACACATGGCAACCATGCCGGGGAATATTTCCCGGGCTATACCTCGCTTTACCGGCGCGACCCTGTGGGTGTAGTCGGCCAGATCGCGCCCTGGAACTACCCGTTGATGATGGGAGTCTGGAAGATTGGCCCGGCGCTGGCCGCGGGCTGCACAACCGTCTTCAAACCCGCCTCAAGCACCCCGCTGACCAGCCTGATGCTGGCGGATATTATCAAAGAAGCCGGCATTCCGGATGGCGTGGTGAACATCATCACTGGTCGCAGCGCCGGACGGCTGCTGGTGGAACACCCGGATGTCCGTCTGATCAGTGTGACCGGTTCCACCGAGGTTGGGCAATCGATCATGCGCGCGGCGGCCGGCACAATCAAGCGCGTACACCTGGAACTGGGTGGCAAGGCGCCTGTGCTGGTCTTTGATGACGCCGATGTTGAACTGGTGGCGGCGAAAGTCGCCCTGGCAGGTACAATCAACACCGGGCAAGATTGCACCGCTGCCACACGCGTCTACGTGGCCGAAGGGCTGCGCAGCAAGGTTGAGGAAGCGCTGGTGGCGGCCATCCGCGCCACCAAGATTGGCGATCCCTTTGATGATGACACCCAGATTGGCCCGTTGATTTCTGCCAACCAACGCGAATCCGTCAGTGGGTTCGTGGAACGCGCCAGGGCATCCGGCGCCAAAATCCTGACCGGCGGCGGTGTGCCCAAGGATTTCCAGCAGGGCTATTATTACGAGCCGACTGTCATCGCGGATGCGGATCAGAAATCTGAGATCATTCAGGACGAGGTCTTTGGCCCTGTGATCACGATCAATTCCTTCAAGGATGAAGCAGAAGCCATCGCCCTGGGCAACGATGTGGTCTTTGGCCTGGCATCATCCGTGTTCACAAAGGATGTCGCGCGCGCCATGCGCGTTTCGCAGCAGTTGGAATTCGGCACGGTCTGGGTGAACGACCACATTCCGCTGGCTTCCGAAGCACCGCATGGCGGCTTCAAGCAATCCGGCTTCGGCAAGGATCTTTCAGCTGAAGCGGTGGGGGATTACCTGGTAACCAAGCATGTCATGATCGGTCTGGCTTAAAAAGTGACCGGGGACTTTAGCAGTCCCCGACTTTTTTCTTCATACTCACTAAAAACTCCAACGTCGCTATTTTCCAGAAAGCGTGCGAATAAAATTGACCAGATTCCAGCGGTCAGTTTCGGAAAGACTCGTCTTGAAGCCTGGCATGGCTGAACCTGGAAACCCATTGCTGATCCACCCAAAAAGCTCCTCGTCGGTGTGCACTCCGGGCGCTCCCTGCGCCATTAAATCGGCAGGCTTCGGATTCAAGTTTTTGGCAAGCGGTCCATCGCCCATACCCGTTTCACCGTGACAGGCTACACAGTAATTCGCAAATACTTTTGCGCCAGCCTGTATTGATTGGCTGGAAGCTGGAATTGGATTTACCTGTCCTGCCGGGGCGCCCGGTCGGATGGACAGGAATGCACCGCCTACAACCAATATCAGCGAAAGTGGAACCCCCACCCCAAGCTTCAGGATGTTTTTGCCCGCAAGTGAGAACATCGCCAGGGCAAAGAAGAGCCCGTCCAGGATCAGCAGCCCGCCGGCAATTTGCGGCGTGGAGTCTGGGCTGGCCCCAGCTCCGCTTGGGGCCAACGCGAACTGGAAACTGGCGAAGACATCGAATTTTTGGTCGCGCCTGACAATGGCCTCCACCTTCCAATCCGCCGGCAGGCTCAGGTTGGCCCCACTGGCGGAATACTGTCCGTTGCCCTTTGATTTAAGCGCTATCTCGGATGGCGGGATGTTTTTATTGAGCGGGGTGAAGCGCAGGAGCACCTCTTTGGCTGATAGAAGGGGTTGGCCGTTGACGCTCAATGTCAGGTCAAAGCTATTTTGGCCAATCACGCCTGGCATAACCCACAAATCCATGCTCAGATCATCCGCTTGCACAGAAGCACTCAATCCAATTTCGGCCGGGTTGGCTTTGGCAGGTGGCAAATACGTGAGATAACTGACACTCAATAATAAGAAAACCGCCAGCAGCGATTCAGCAAACACCATCAGCGTAAAGCGCTTTACCAGCCCTGCGTTACTGGTTCCGCTTATCCGGTTGCGATTGAGACGCGGAGAAATGACAAGCAGGTTGCCCGCCGCAATCACCATCAACATTCCAACAAAACCCTGTTTGATCAGCATGGAATACCCATACAATGATGTGGTGAGCGCTTGCAGCGTACCAATCCGTATGGATGCAGCGTACAGACCGGTCACGCCGATCAGGGCAACGCTGGCTAACGCCAATACGGAAAATTTCTGAACCGTCAGCGAAACCAGCCGGGTTTGTATAACGCTTTCCAGTTTGCGCAGGGCAAGCAGGCCAAAAAGAAAATACGCCAATCCACCGAACCAGAAACTCATCCCAATCAGGTGTAGCCAATCGCTGAACAACGGCAGCAGCGAACGTGGGTCGGTTGCTGCATGGCTTGTCAGACTGACGGTAAAGAGCAAGGCCAGGCTGACTGCCAGGGCGGCGTAGCGTTTCCAGGAAAGCTGGGAACCTGTCGAAAGCCAGAAACAAATCAGCGCCAAACCCAGCCGGATGAGCCAGACCAACCCCAGTCGGGATTCGAACAACACCTGGTAGTTTTCCTGTGACCAGGGAGCAGCCAGCAAACTGCCAAGCATCTGTCCGGATTGCGAAAGCAGGCTCAGACCGGTTCCCAGGAATAGACCGAGCAGGCCACACTGATAAATAATTTTCCAGGCGACCGGGTGAGTAATATACGGTAAATCAAGCTTGGTAGCCGGTCTCCAGACCAGGATCTGAAAGGGGATTTCTGCAACCAGGATGGCGACCGAGATCAACATCAGCCATTTGGCAACCAATGCGCCAACCGGCAGACTGGCATTCGTGGTTTGTGGTTTTGCAGCCAGGTCCGTTGGGCTGACTTTGCCCACGGCAAATGGGTAGGAACCGGTCGTGAGGTGCCCATCGGTAAGCGAGGTGACCTTCCACGAAACGGTATAGACCCCATCCTTCAGCGGCGGAAGTGAAACAGTCATGATCGTCGCCCCTGAGACACCCACCTGCACATTCGCCAGATCCACCCTTTCTCCAATGGCGTTATAAACATGCACCGAACTCAACACCGGTGCCACAGATTCGGTAAATTCCAGTTTGACCTGTGTTGGCGCTTTTTCCAGGATGGCATTGGGCGCAGGATCTGCATGCGCTAAAAGAGCGTGTGCATAGGCAGGGGAAACTGCCCATGCACACAGGATCAGGACGATCAGAAACGAGAAGAGTACTTCACTTCTTTTGCGCATACTTTTAGAACGCTGCTTACCGTGACTTCTGAAATGCGAAGAAACCCAAGACCAGCCCCGCCAGGCCAACGATGAGCGCTGCGATGGCAAGCCAGGCACTCAATCCCAGGGCTGCAGGTTGAGCGGGTTTTTCCGCGGTCACACTTGGAAAGCTGAGCACATCCGCGGCCTGAACTTCCTCGGGCTCTACAGAATTGCTAATGGTGGTTGTTCCCAGCTTGCCGCTCAGTTTCACAGTATATTTTCCCGCAACTGCGGGCAAAATTGGAGTGATGTACTGGTTTTTAGAATCTTCACTCAAAGGCTGCAGTGTCAATGTCTTTGTCTGGCCGCCGTAGGAAACTTCCACCACCAGCATGGAAATATCGATGTCAGCATCAGGATTTGCAGAATCACTGACATTAATGACGACCGCGTTGCGCTGCCCAACAACCGGAGGTTCTTCTGCCCAGCCAACCTCTATTGTGTAAGTACCATCGGTAACCGGCGTATGTGCAAACGCAGTTTGGAAGTTGAGCAGTGCGGTGCTTAGGCCAAATACAAATACCAGAAAAAGTGAACCAGACTTTTTATTCATGAGAGGCTCCGAGATTGAATTAGTGTTTTTTTGAATACCGACAAGAATTTCTAGTTGAAAGCCTTATTGTTTTAATAATTTGATCAAATCTGACGCCATCAAATCGGGTTGGATGCCATTTGGCCAGGTGAGTGTCAATGCGCCATTCCGATCAAGAACTAGCACCGTGGCGGTGTGATCCACCGAGTAATAACCATTTTTGTCAGGCAAATTCAACATGTAAAAAATGCCGAAATCCTTGGTGACAGAGTCAATCTGAGATTGAGAGCCTGTGATGCCAATAAAATCCGGGCGGAAGGCGGCAGCGTAAGAGGCCAGCTTTTCAGGAGTATCGCGCTTCCAATCCACCGAGATGAATAAAACCTGCACCTCTTTGGCTTTATCACCGATCTTATCCATTGCTTGGCGCAGATTGGCCAGGGTCAGCGGGCAAATATCCGGGCAGGAAGTGTAGCCAAAATACAGCACCACCAGCTTGCCACTTAAGCTGCTCAGCGTAACCGGTCCCTGCGCAGACTGCAAAGAAAATTCGGGCATGGCCTTGGAAGGAGAGATCAGCGCACCGGCATATTTCACTGGCTGTGAAAACTGATAGGCAGTCAGGCCAATCACGGCCAAGATCAGAACGCTGATAACCATGAGATCCTGGCGGCTGAAAATCTTGTTCACTTATCCGTCAACTTTACAGCCATTGTAATTTTTCCGGCATTTTCAAATTCCAACACCAGGTTGACGGTATCACCCACCTTAAGCTGCTTAGACAGGTTCATGAACATGACATGATAACTTCCAGACCGGAGTTCCACCATTTGACCGGCTGGAATATCAATGCCAGTGATGGCATTCATCTTCATCACATCCCCTTCCATTTTGGTTTCATGCAGGGATGCTTCCGCAAAATCTGCAGATACGCCGGTCAGCCGGTCGGCGGCAGTCGAGGTGTTTTTGATGGTCATAAAAGCGGCCAGGGTTGAATCCATGCCATTCATGGCATCGCCGCCAGGTAACAGCACTTTCGCCAAGGTAATCTCGATCCCATTGCTGGCAGCGTCTGGTTGGGCAGGAGCAGCGCAGGCTGCAAGAAAAAGGGCAAAAACAAGAAAAAGCAAAGCCAGTTTTTTCATAACACACCTCGTTTTAAGAATTTATTTAGACTGTTTCAAAATATCATGTAAAACCCAAGAAGTGATTATTTTCGAGAATTTATGATAAATTTTGCCTATATTATCACAGCGGTGGGGTCCTATCAAGTATGAAAAAATAATCACCCTGAGTAGTAAAAAACTCATCACAAAAATTTAAAACTGTAAAGCAGGCGATTGGATAGCAACAAACACACCAGAAACTGCTTATGGTTTCTGGTGTGTTTGTTTATTGCACTCCGATTACTTTTCTATTGTTCAAGTGTTTCCATCAGAACTTGGCGCTTTGTGTTCAGGCTCAAGAATTCCGCTGAATGGTGTTTGATAGGTTAGAAAACGGCTTGGGGCCCTGCAGAATGGCAAGAAAATCCTGGCTAGGGATCGCGCGCTTAGGTTTCTGACTGAAAATATCCACAAAGTTGTCATTCGAATGAAAAACGATCATGCGTAATTTCTTCAGCTCCGGTTTGCTGGTAAGGAATCGATATAGTGCTCCTAATTTTCCAGTTTTCTCCTGGATGATCATCACAACATCCGGACAAGCCGCAGTGATATCCCTTGCAATTAATTCATCACCAGCATAATCAACCTTCATGACTTCCAACTCTGGAATCGCGCCCACCAGACACATCACACCTTCGTCCAACAGCGATCCGTGATTAACAAACAGTACCCGCTGTGAATCGCTTGCGGGTGTCTTGCTAAATTGGTTTGTAATCATTGAGAATCTCCAGATGTTATCTTTGATTGCTGTCAGGCGATAATACGTGATAATTTATGATAATTTTATCATTTTTAACTATAAAAACAAGGATTATCCAAGATTGGTTTTTGTACGAAAAAGGAATAACCTGGTTAACCCTAAATTTCTAAAACCCATTGCTGGGCAATAAAAAGGAAGGTTGGTTAAACCCGCTGGCAATTTGGGAAATCAAAAATCAGCACCTATTCGATGCTGCCCATCCAATTGAAACAAAAGAATTTCAACCTGTTATAAATTCAAGGTATTAATTGAGATCAAAGACCAGTTGGCCCAGATACATCCCCATCGAGCAGGAATAGCGCAAAACTGTTCCTTTCTGCTGGGCAGGGATCTCGAGTTTTACACGTCCTGTGGCAGGTAAGGTTTTCTGGTAATTTAAACCAGGGATGACAACCGCTCGGGCACAGGTCTGGGTATTTTCTGTTACCCATTCTATGGTCACCGTTTTATTGGCGGGCAGATGCAAAACGACTGGAGCGTAACCATTGTCAGTCACATTAATTGCGAAACCACCCTCAGAATTGTCTCCGGGAATGCCCAGAGAAGAAGAAATAGCGTTAATTGTGCGGCTGAAAGAGAAAGGCGAGCCTGAAAGGTTGAGGCCAAAATCGACCGAAACCAGGGCCAGCAATATCATTGTCACGGCTACGATACGGGTGAAGTATTTTTCCGCTGTGGCGCCGATCCGCGTGGCAAAATAAGAGACCGAGAAGAAAAGCGGGCTAGTGCCAAGAATGAAAGCAAACATCAAAGCGGCGCCTTGAAGTGCAGAGCCGGTGCCCAGAGCGGCTGCCATTACCGACTGGGTGACCCCACATGGCAGGAAAATTGTAAGTGTTCCCATGAAAATGGGTGTTACCAGCGATGTGCCATTTTTGGACCTGCGGCGGATAAAGCGCGTAAGAAAGGAAGGCGGTTCGATCACAAAATTACGAAAAATGGGGTGAACGTTTAACATACGCAGCCCATTACCCAGCATAAACACACCAATTGCCAGATACAACACTGCGCTCATTAAAGGTGTCAGTTGCAAAACCGAACCAAGCGCGCCAAGCAAAAGTCCCAGGATAGTGTATGCCACCAATTTGGACAGGAGAAATAAAAGGATCGGCTGGGCAATGTGCGGTTTAAACTTCTGGGATAGGCTGCCGCTGCGGGCCATCATATCCTGTTCGGCCTGGTGCGCCAGCGTGCTGGCGATCAAGCCGCTCTGCATCGCCAGGCAGCCAAGCCCGCCGGTTGTCAGACCTGTAAGAAATGCCACCAATAAATTCATGAATTTTCCTCCACTTATTATTTCGCTGTCATTTTTATTATACACAGCGCAAATTCGCGATAAAATTAGATAAACTTATCAAATATTATATTCTTATTTATCAAAATGGCGTACAGAAATTTGAAATACACAACTCTTATATTTGTGCGAGTGCTGTTGAACCTGCCATTAGTTTGTGCTAGACATTGATCCACTAAATTATTGACCGGAAGGCAATTTTTTCAGTAACCAAGGTAGGCGGTCTGACCTACCATTTATTCATTCTCAACACCAGGAGGAAAGTATGGCAATTGATCCAGTATGTAGTATGACCGTTGACGAGAAGACTGCAAAGCATGTCAGCGAATACAAGGATTAAACGTATTACTTCTTCGCTCCCGGTTGCAAATTCATGGTCGAAGAAGAACCGGAAGATTATGTCGGATCAAACCGCGAGCCTTTTGTGCCGACGAGCGGAGCACCCGAGATGTAATTCGGTTGATCGAATTTTCTTATAAAACACCGCCCCAGATGATAACATCTGGGGCGGTGTTTTATAACCCGCTGCTTCGGATGTGTAATTAGATCTTGTGGATGACGGTTTTGAAAGCCATCATTTCCTTGATCTTCTGTTGCGCCTCACTAAAGTCCACCGCTTCACCACCAAAGCCCAGTGTGAATTGTTTGGCATCTTCAGGGTTGGAAAAGATCAGGGTGGATGGCTGGCAGCACAGGCTGACTCTGCTGTTCAAAACATACCAGGCATGATTGGCATTGAGCAGTCTGCCATAAAAGAAATCGGTTGTCATGGCAGTCTTGATATTGGTACGATTTGCCAGCGCCATCAGGCCGCAGTGCGCACAGCAAGCCACCAATTTTTCCCCATCGGTTAGTTCAATCATGAAAGATGTGCGGGGATTGTTATCGCGTCCGCACTGCACACAACGCTGTGGCGAGCTTTCCACTTTGCTGATACCGCCTGAAACTTTATTGATCAGCCCCATCTGGGTCAGATCTTGGATTTCACGATAAGCGGTTGCCTGAGACATCTCGATCTCCTGGCGAAGATGCTCCACCGAAAGATCACCTTTTTGATTGACAATTTTCAGTATTTCACGTTGCCGGGGAGTTAAATTATTCATGCTTGCATTCCTCGCAGGGGTGATTACACACTACGGAATAGTCACAAATTATCGTTTAATTTCGCAGCGCCCGAATTTGGTTTTATAGATATTCTCTCAATAACGGGTTTCTGCTCATGCGCTGATAGATAAGCATTCTGACTGAACCAGAATTTTCAATGAAGTGATTGTAACAGGATGCTGCGAGCTTGTAAAATATTTTTTACTGAACTGGTCAATCATCTCAGCACAGATGTTGGCAGGAGGTTCCCGAAATTTAGGGTAAATTCACATAAAAATGTTGTGGACAGATCTCGCAACCAGGCACGTCATGATCGGTCTTGCTTAAAAAGTGACCGGGGACTTTAGCAGTCCCCGGCTTTTTTTTATGGTTTCAATTCTCCAGCATCCAGGCTTCGACTTCTGATCCGGGAGGGCAAGACTTTGTGCCGGCTGGAATTACCAGCAAAGCATTTGCCTCTACCAGCGAGAACAGATTTCCGGAGCCCTGATGACCGGTCAGCCTGGCGATATTCTGTCCATTTTCTTGCTGGACCACAGCCCGCAAGTAGCTTTCGCGCCCGTCTGACTCGAAACTCTCATTCAGCACGACTTTGATGCGAGGGTTTTCGCTGGTTTTCAAGCCCTTCAAAATATCCAACACTGGTTGAACGAATACCAGAAAGCTCACAAAAGATGATACCGGGTTGCCTGGCAGTCCGAAAAAGGGAATATCGCAATAGCTCCCAAAGGCCAGCGGTTTGCCGGGTCGCATATCAACTTTCCAAAAGTTCAGGCTGCCGGAGCTCTCCACCACATCCTTGATGTAATCGAAAGCACCTGCACTCACCCCGGCGGATGAGATGATTAAATCGGGTTTGGTTTCCACGGCTCGCAGCAGAATTTTCTGGACAGCTTCAAACCGGTCGGCTGCCACGCCCTGAGGCAGTACTTCACAACCCGCTTTTTGCAAGAGTGCGGCCAACATATATGTATTTGAGTCGTGGATTTTGCCGGGCGTAAGCGGCGCATCCACCGGAATAAGCTCATCGCCGCTGGAGATCAGCGCCACCCGGGGTTTTCTGCGCACAGGCACAGACGAGATACCCAGCATGGCCAACATGCCAATATCTTGCGGACGCAATATGCTGCCGGCCGGCAGGATTTCCTGGTTTGCAAGAATATCGGCTCCACGCTTGCGGATGTATTCCCCGGTTTGAACAACTTTGAAAATTTTCACGCTGGCCGGAGCTGCGCTGCCAACCGGGTGCTGGTGTGCATCCGTGTCTTCCACCATCACAACTGCGTCCGCGCCATCCGGGATGGGGGCACCAGTCATAATGCGCGCGGCCTGACCTTTGGAAATGGATATATTGGCAACATTTCCGGCAGGAATATCCGCGACAACATCAAGTGATGCCGGGATATCAGAAACATCTTCCGCGCGCACAGCAAAACCATCCACGCTGGAATTATTGAATAATGGGAGATCCATTCCTGAATGAATGGGCTGGGTTAGGATATGCCCCAGGGCAGTATCGAAGGGAATGTGAATTGTTCCCAGTGGTTCAAAATTGGAAAGGATGCGTAATTGCGCTTCGCGAACACTGATCATATTAACCTGTCAAATTTGGGGATGGTATATCTGAAATTTTGGTGCTGCTTATACACTTTCAAGCCAGGTCAGCGCCGCTTCAATCTGACCAATGCGATATTGCTGAATTAACCAACTAAACGATGCCTGGTCTTTTTTTCCCGCCTTCATCATTTCCAACCACTCCCGGCAGATGGCACGTTGCGAGTCAATCAAAATCCTTGCCTGGCTTTCCCCTTCTCGACGAGCAAAATAATACTTTGCGATAAACTCCTGGCGCACAAGGCGCGGCACACTGACTGGGGTCTTCAACCAAACTTGATAAGCGGCTTGCCCACTCTGGGTCAATTGAAACATACGGCGTGGCGGGCGGGCTGCTTCCTGTGCCTCTACTTCTCCCCAAATATAGCCATCCTTTTCCAGCTTGGCCAATAACGCATAAAGCTGGCTTTGCTTCAAACTCCAGATTGGGCCCAACCCGTCTGGGTCAGAAACCAACTGGTGTATCTGGTAACCATGTTGAGGCCCTTGCCGCAAAAAGCCCAGCAGAGCTAATTCAATACCTGGGGAACGGCGTACCATTGGACTCATGTCAGCGATAATTCTCCTTAGTCAATCAATAAGTATACATAAAATGACGTCACGCCAACGTCACAACTTAATGTGACATTTGTAACAAAACAATTGAAACAATATTTTACCTATGCTAATATATTGTATGTTGAGATTTGCATTGACGCAACTCTGTATTTAATCTATGGAATGATTTCCACCATCCCATCGTCCTCAATTTTCACCACCCACAATCAGAACGTCACTTGGAGGCACTATGCTGAGAAAGTCGCTTGTCATTAATGGGGTCAATACTTCATTGATCATTGATCCCGAAACCAGCCTGGGAGATCTTTTGCGCAAGCAATTACTCCTGACTGGCACGAAAGTTTCATGTAATGATGGTCATTGTGGCGCATGCTCAGTTATTGTAGATGGGAAACTCACGTTGGCTTGTGTAACCAAGATGAGCCGCATTGCCGATGGCGCGTCCATCCTGACTGTCGAAGGAATTGGCACACCTGAAAAGATGCACCCGATCCAGACCGCCTTTGCAGTATTTGGCGCGGCGCAATGCGGTTTTTGCACGCCCGGCATGGTGGTTTCGGCATATGCACTCATTGCTGGGACTCCTAACCCCACCCGCGAAGAAGTGCGCACCTGGCTGACCAAGCACCACAATGCCTGCCGCTGCACCGGATACAAACCGATTGTGGATGCCATCATGGAAGCCGCCAAGGTCATGCGAGGCGAGATGAAAGCTGAAGAGCTGGAATACAAACTGCCCGCAGACGGCAAAATCTGGGGCGGGAAGTATCCGCGTCCAACCGCAGTTGGCAAAGTAACCGGCACACTCGATTTTGGCCAGGATCTCGGACTGAAAATGCCCGCCAATACGCTGCAGTTGGCGCTGGTGCAGGCCAAGGTTTCACATGCCAATATCCTTTCGATCGACACATCTGAAGCCGAAAAGATGCCCGGCGTCTTCAAGGTGGTCACACATAAAGATGTCAAAGGCAAGAACCGTATCACCGGCCTGATCACCTTCCCGACCAACAAGGGTGATGGCTGGGATCGCCCGATCCTGTGCGACACCAAGGTCTTCCAGAGAGGCGACGCGATCGCGATTGTCTGCGCTGATACCATCGAACAGGCCAAGGCCGCCGCTGAAAAAGTTAAAGTGGAATTGGAAGAACTGCCCGCTTACATGAACGCTCCGGCAGCCATGGCTGATGACGCCATCGAAATCCATCCCGGCACGCCCAATATTTACTTTGAGCAGAAGGTTGTCAAGGGCCCCGACACCAAACCCATCATGGAAACGGCCCCCTACGTGGTCAGTGACAGCTTCTATCTCCAGCGCCAGCCACATCTGACCATTGAATCGGACATGGGTTTTGCCTATTACGATGAAGATGGTCGCCTGACCATTCATTCCAAATCGATCGGCCTGTACTTGCACCTGTACATGATTGCCCCAGGTCTGGGCGTAGAACCCGATAAATTACGCCTGGTGCAAAACCCCGCCGGCGGCACGTTCGGCTATAAGTTCAGCCCGACCATGGAAGCCCTGCTCGGCGCAGCCTGCATGGCCACAGAACGCCCGGTTTACCTGGAATATGATTACCAGCAGTACATGCAGTATACCGGCAAGCGCTCGCCAGTTTTCAACACCACAAAAATGGCCGCCGACAAAGACGGCAAAATCTTGGCCATGGAGCATGACTTTTTTATCGATCACGGTCCCTACTCCGAATTTGGCGACCTGCTGACCCTGCGCGGCGCGCAATATATCGGCGCTGGCTACAACATCCCCAGCATTCGTGGCCGTGGCCGCACAGTTGCGACCAACCATGTTTGGGGCGCAGCCTTCCGCGCCTATGGTTCACCGCAGGCTTTCCTGGCTTCTGAAAGCCTGGTAGATGAACTGGCTGAAAAAGTTGGCATGGATCCGTTGGAATTCCGTTACATCAATGTTTATCGACCCGGATCAACCACCCCAACCGGCCAGGATCCCGAGGTTTATTCACTGCCTGAAATGCTCGACAAACTGCGCCCGATCTATAAAGAAGCCAAAGAAAAGGCCAAGAGCGAATCGACCCCTGAGAACAAG
This sequence comes from Chloroflexota bacterium, assembly GCA_026390035.1. GTDB lineage: Bacteria > Chloroflexota > Anaerolineae > Anaerolineales > Villigracilaceae > UBA5195. The sequence goes on along the minus strand of JAPLGT010000168.1, from coordinate 10,185 downwards.
AAGGGCGTTGGCGTTACCATCGGCATCTACGGCTGCGGCCTGGATGGCGTGGACGGCTCGGAAGCAGATGTTGAACTGACCAAAGACGGCGCCACCATCTACAATACCTGGCAAGATCACGGCCAGGGCGCGGATATGGGCACCCTCGGCACGGCCCACGAAGGCCTGCGCCCGCTGGGCATCGCACCAGACAAGATCAAACTGGTCATGAATGACACCGGCCTGGCTCCCAACAGCGGACCTTCGGGCGGCAGCCGCAGCCAGGTAATGACCGGCAACGCCATCAAGAACGGCTGCGAACAGCTCGTCGCAGCTATGACCAAGAAGGATGGCTCTTTCCGCACTTACGATGAAATGGTCGCCGAGAACATCCCCACCCGCTACCACGGCAAGTGGGCCGCTTCCATGAACTCCAACTGCGATGCGAATGGCCAGGGCAATCCCTTCGCCATCTACATGTATGGCGCTTTCCTGGCGGAAGTCAACGTCAACACCAAGACCGGCAAGACCACGGTTGAAGGCATGACGGTCATGGCTGACATCGGCAAGATCAACAACAAACTGGTAGTCGACGGCCAGATCTATGGCGGTGTGGCCCAAGGTATTGGTTTGGCGCTCTCTGAAGACTTTGAAGATTATGATAAGCACAGCACCATGCTGGGCGCCGGTATCCCGTATGCCAAGGATATCCCCGACAAATTCGACATCCACTACTTCGAGAATGCCCGTGAAAACGGCCCATTCGGCGCCGCAGGAGTGGGAGAACTTCCGCTGACCTCGCCGCATGTGGCGATTATCAACGCCATCTACAACGCGACCGGTGTGCGCATCCGCCACCTGCCAGCCCGCCCCGACAAGGTGTTGGCCGGTCTGAAGGAATTGCAGCCCGCGTAATTTTGTTTCACCTATCATCGGAGCGCTCGCGCGTGAGCGCGAGCGCTCCGACTATTTGTAGCCATGACTTCAATCGTGAATTTGGACAGACCAATCAGCCATTATTTTTTGCCCTGATACCTTTTATTCGTTACAATCAAATTGTACAATCCGGAAACATCTCCACTCACAAGGCATAACGTGTATGGATCAAAAACAACTTCGTGAACAGGAAAATCGCTGTATCCAGGAACAGGCTCCCGCCTGTACTGCGGCCTGCCCGGCACATGTTGATGCGCGCGGTCTGGCGGCGGTACTTGCCAAGGGGGATTTTTCTGCAGCATATATACTCTACAGAAAGGCTGTTCCTTTTCCCGGCATTATCAGCCGCATTTGTGACCAACCCTGCCAGGCTACCTGCTTACGGGGTAGTCCCGGTTCTAGCATTATGTTCCCAGCAGCAGAGCAAAGAGGAATGGAGCGGGGCAAAGACCTGGGCGGAGCGATTGAAATTGCCGCACTGGAACGAGCCTGCCTGGAATTTGGCTCCCAGGGTGCGGATGCCATCAAACCCCTGCCGCGCAAATCAAAAACTGTCGCCATCATCGGCGCAGGCATCAGTGGGCTGACCGTTGCTCATGATCTGGCACGCAAAGGTTGGGGGGTCGTCATCTACGAAGCCAGCGACCGCATCGGCGGTGGGCTCTGGCAAACCCCGCCCGATCTACTGCCGCGCGACGTGCTGGTCAACGACCTGAAAATCATCGAGACTCTCGGTGTGGAAATCCGCCTGAACGAAGCAGTGGGCCGCATCGGTGGAAACGGTCACCGCACCTTTCTGGCGCGCCTGTGTGACGAGTACGATGCTGTTTACCTGGGCATCGGCCCACATTCCAGCGATATCCCTGACCTGAAGCTGGATTCGAACGGCCGCCTGGAGATTGACCCGCTCACCTTCCAAACCAGCCTGGAAAAAGTCTTTGCAGGGGGCGATGTGCTCAGGGTTTCGGTTAACTTTCCCGACAACCCTGCACCGGGCAAGCCATCAGCTATCCAATCCATCTCGGACGGGCGCCGCGCGGCAGTCTCCATTGACCGGTTCTTGCAAAAGGTCTCGCTGACCGCCTCACGCAGCAATGAAGGCGCTTATGAAACGCGCCTTTACACGAACACCACGGATATTCAGGCTCAGTCGCCGCTCATGCTCACAGATTTATCCACCCGTTACAATCGCGAAGTGGCTGAGACCGAAGCTGCGCGCTGCATCCAGTGCGAGTGCCTTGAATGCGTCAAGAACTGCGAATATCTCAAGCACTATAAAGGCTATCCAAAGAAATACATCCGCGAGGTGTATAACAACCTATCAATCGTGATGGGCACACGCCACTCAAACACATTTATCAATTCCTGTGCGCTGTGCGGATTGTGCGGCGAAGTCTGCCCCACAGATGTGGATATGGGCCAGGTTTGTCACAATGCGCGCGAACAGATGGTCGACCAGAAGCGCATGCCTGCCTCAGCGCATGATTTTGCGCTGCAGGATATGGCCTTTAGCAATGGTGAGAAGTTCGCACTGGCCCGCAACGCGCCTGGGACGGATGCAAGTTCCTACGCCTTTTTCCCCGGCTGCCAGTTGAGCGGCTCATCCCCCCAGTATGTTGAAAAAGCCTATGACTTTTTACGAAACGCTTTTCCTGACTCTGGTGTGGGTCTGATGCTGCGCTGCTGCGGCGCGCCTGCCGATTGGGCCGGGAACAAAGAACGCTTCGAAGAATCGCGCCAGGAATTCCTGGCTGAATACGAAAAACTCGGCCGCCCAAAGCTGGTCTTGGCCTGTTCAAGCTGCTATCAGGTCTTCCAGAAACACTATCCAGATGTAGAGATCATCTCCTTCTGGGAAGTCTTCGATAAACTTGGGCCGCAGGACCTGGCCGCGGGACGGACATTCCCGGCTCCCGTTGCAATCCACGATCCATGTTCAACACGCTATGAAAGCGGCATCCAGAATGCTGTGCGCAGCGTCCTGGGAAAAATGGGCTGTGAAGTGCAGGAACTGGATAACAGTCGTGAAAAAACCGAGTGTTGTTCCTACGGCGGTCTGATGTGGCTGGCCAACAAACCTGTGGCCGAGAAAGCGGTACAGCGCCGCATCAACGAAGACCCGCATGACTACCTGACTTACTGCGCAATGTGCCGTGATTTCTTCGCCCGGCGCGGTAAACGGACGCTGCACCTCTTTGATTATCTCTATGGCGACCCGGGTTCTGACTTAAGCCTGGCCCCGGCCGTGGGCTACTCACAGCGCCATGAGAACCGCGCCCGGTTGAAAGAAAAATTACTAAAAGAACAATGGAGTGAGACCATGCCCGAACAAGCTGCTTTTGAATCCATCCGGCTGGTTTTACCTGAAGCTGTGCAGCAGATGGTGGAAGATCGGTTGATCTTGGTGGAAGACATGCAAAAGGTGATCGAATATGCCGAGCGTACCGGCAAGCGCATGTTCAACGCAGTCAGCGGACATTATCTGGCCTATACCAAGCCAACCAGCGTCACATACTGGGTGGAATACATTCCGCAGGATGATGGAACTTTCCTGGTGCATAAAGCCTACAGTCACCGCATGGAAATCGGCCGGGAGGCGAAAAAATGAGCCAATATGTTGACCTTTCTGCCTATCAGGGTTGGGTTTGCGCAGATTGTGGCCAGCCGCTCGTGCCGGGCAAGGTGGATATTTCCTATCTGGGCAATTCCTTCCCGGTCGATCTGCTCAAATGCCCCAACTGTGGGTTGGTGCTCATCCCAGAAGAACTTGCGCTCGGCAAAATGGCCGAGGTTGAAAAGGCACTTGAGGATAAATAGGGATGGCAACCAGCGACCAGATACTACTGTCTCGCACTGGCAGCGCATGTGCACCCTATGAAAATGGCGCGCTCAGCCAGGCCACTGGTGGGCCTTTACGTCCTGGTGGGTTGGATATAACCGCGCGCATGCTGGAGCTGTGTGAGCTGCCAGCTGGCGCCAACATCCTGGATGTGGGCTGCGGTACTGGTTCCACGGTTGAAGGGTTGCGAGCAGCTGGTTCCCACCACGCATTCGGAATTGACCGTTCCGAATTGCTCCTACAAACCGGGATTACTCTGCATCCCAATCTTCCGCTAGCCTGTGGCTGGGGAAAATCCTTGCCGGTGCAGAGCGGGGTGATGGACACCGTGATTGCCGAATGCAGCCTATCGGCCATGTCGAACCTCGAAGCCGTCCTATCCGAGTTCGGGCGTGTGCTGCGCCCGGGAGGCCGGCTGGCGCTCAGCGATATTTATACACGCAACCCCGCTGGTCAGACAGCCCTGCGCGCGTTACCACTCAGCTGTGGGCTGCGCGATGCGCTGACCCAGGCAGAACTTACTTCCAAGTTACAGGCGCATGGATTCGAAATCCTGGTCTGGGAGGATTATTCAGAGACGCTGAAATATCTCGCAGCGCAGATGTCTCTGGCCCACGGCTCGATGAGCGAATTCTGGAGAAAATCCGAACCTGCCGCTGACCCGCTGGATATTCAGATCGCGATCAGCAAGGCAAATTTGGGATATTACCTATTAGTATCAAAAAAGGTTTGATGATGGACGACATTGAACAATTGATGGTATTACGCCGGCAGGGCTTTTATTGCAGCCAAATACTGATGCTTCAAGGTTTGGAACAGTTGGGCAAAAGTAACCCGGACTTAATCCGCGCCATGCACGGGCTGGCCGGTGGATTGGGTTTTTCTGGCGAACTATGCGGCGCGCTGACTGGCGGCGCATCTTTGCTTGGTTTGTATGCCGGCAAAGGAACCCCTGATCAACCCGAAGATCCGCGCCTGGACTTTATGATCATGGACCTGGTCAAGTGGTTCAAAGCCGAATACAGCGAACAATTTGGTGGCATCCGCTGCGAGGAAATCCTGGCCGGTAACAGTCAAAATCAGTCGATCCGCTGCCCGATCCTGGTGACAGGTGTGCTCCAAAAGGTCAAAGACTTATTGGTGGAAAATGGCTATGATCTTTCGGGGCTGGAATAATGCTCGATCTGACCCTGCCGGTGCTCCAACCATTTCCCCAGGTTCTTTCTCTTACCGAAAGTGTCTGCCCTGAATGCCTGGCGCGCATCCCGGCTGCGCGTGTGCGCCAAGGTGAAGATATTTACCTGGAGAAGACCTGCCCACAGCACGGTGATTTTCGTACCATCATTTGGCGTGGTTTGCCAGCTTTTACTTCCTGGATGCGCCCCAAAACACCATCCTTCCCCAAAAATCCATTTACAGAAGTCAGGCAAGGCTGCCCATACGACTGCGGTCTGTGCCCCGAGCATCAACAGCAATCCTGCTGTGTGCTGCTCGAAGTCACCCAACGCTGTGATCTGCACTGCCCGGTCTGCTTTGCAGACGCGGGTACCATCAATCCGTCCCCTGATTTAAGTATGAAAGAAATCGCTGCCTGGTATGAACGCCTGTTGACAGCTGGCGGCCCGTTCAATGTGCAGATTTCGGGCGGCGAACCCTGCGTGCGCGATGACCTGCCGGAAATCATCCGCTTGGGACGATCCTACGGCTTTACGTTTTTCCAATTGAACACCAATGGCCTGCGCCTGGCACGTGATTTACCCTTCCTGGCGAAACTCAAGGCAGCCGGGCTGTCTACAGTATTCCTGCAGTTCGATGGCACCAACGATACTATTTATAAAAGTATTCGCGGGCGGGAACTTTTTAAGAAGAAAATGGCGGTCATCCAACGCTGCGCCGAAATGGAAATGGGTGTGGTTTTGGTACCCACGCTTGTGCCAGGTGTCAACACGGATGATATTGGCAACATCCTGCGCCTGGCGCTGGCCCACACGCCCACCGTGCGTGGCGTGCATTTCCAGCCCATCAGCTACTTTGGCAGGTACAAGACGGACCCCACGAATGAGTCGCGCATCACCATCCCGGAAGTCATCCGCGCAATTGAGACGCAAACCGGTGGGCTGGTCCAATCTTCAGCGCTCTGCCCACCCGGCGGGGAAAATGCGCAGTGTTCCTTCCACGGCAATTATGTGCTTATGCCGGACGGCGCGCTGAAGACGCTGACCCGGCATAAGGGCGAAGCGTGTTGCGTGCCAATTGAAGCGGCCCAGGGCGCAGCCCGTTCGCGCGAGTTTGTGGCTAAACATTGGTCCAGCCCTGCAGCCATACCCAGCTTGCCTGTTTTCAGTGGTCCCAGCCTGGGCGAGTGGGATGGTTTTCTGGAGCGCAAACGAACCCATACATTTTGCGTCTCGGGCATGGCCTTCCAAGATGCCTGGACCCTCGATCTCGAGCGCCTGCGCGATTGCTATATCCACACCGCCAGTCCGGATGGACGGCTTGTGCCTTTCTGCGCCTATAATCTGACCGACCGCCAGGGGCGCTCGCTCTATCGAAAAAGCGTATCTACGCAGGCACTCGGGGCTACTCTGTGAAACTCACCCCACTGGATGCCTGGATTCAACGGATAATCGCAACTTCAGACCAACCCCTAATGAGCCGGTTGGCGGTGGAAACCTGGCAATTGCAAAAACTGAATGAGACCCTGGCGCTGGCTCGGGGGAAAAGTTCCTTTTACCGCAAACATTACCGTGGGTTGCCGGAATCCGTCAGCAGCCTGGATGAACTACGCCAGTTTCCTTTCACCACTCCGGAGAATGTGCGCGCTAACCCGCTGCGCTTTGTGTGTGTCTCGCAGGATGAAATCCAGCGTGTGGTCACCCTGCAAAGTTCCGGAACCACCGGCGAACCCAAACGCATCTACTTTACCGCCGAAGACCAGGAACTGACCATCGACTTTTTCGGCACAGGCATGTCCACGTTTACTGAGCCTGGCGACAAGGTGCTGATCCTGCTGCCAGGCGAAACCCCCGGCAGCGTGGGCGATCTGCTGCGCCTGGGCCTGGGACGCCTGGGTCGTGAGACCATGCCTTATGGCCCGGTGCGCGATCCACTCCAGGCACTGGGAATGTTGAACGACAAAAAAGCGGATTGCCTGGTGGGTTCGCCCACCCAGGTGCTTGGCCTGGCGCGCCACTGGCAGCCTGGCATGCACAAACCGTGCAGCGTACTGCTTTCCACCGATTATTTACCGGTTGCCATCGTGACGGTGTTGGAGCAAACCTGGGGATGCGAAGTCTACAACCACTACGGCGCAACCGAGATGGGTCTGGGCGGCGGGGTGGAATGTGAGGCGCACCGCGGCTACCATTTGCGCGAAGCAGACCTTTATTTTGAGGTAGTAAACCCGGTAACTGGCGAGCCTGTTCCTGATGGAGAACATGGCGAAGTTGTTTTTACCACCCTTACCCGGTGCGGCATGCCGCTCATACGTTACCGCATGGGGGATCGCAGCCGATTTATCCCCGGTGACTGCCCATGCGGAACAACGTTAAAGACCCTGGAAAGTGTGCGTGGACGCTTCGCGGGGTTCGTTCCTGTGGGCAAAGATATACTCAGGCTGCCCGACTTTGATGAAGCCCTATTCCTTATCCCGGATCTGCTGAATTTTGGGGTAACGTTGACAGGCACACCCGGTAATGAAACCGTGACCATCGATGCACAGATGCTCACGGATTTCGATGCCGCGCATCTTATCGAACTGGCAATCCGGTCGATCCCGGCGATAAAAGATTTGAAAGTAAACATTCACTGCCACCACAATCCCAAAGAGGCCGGCAGTTTACTGAAACGAGTCATATTAGACAAGCGAGGTCAACATGCGTGAAGTTTTTGTGGAAATTGAAGCCTGGCGCAAAGAAGGCAAGGCAGTTGCCATTGCGACAAATGTCAAACGAGATGGATCATCCCTGCGTCCGCTGGGTGCCAAGATGGCCATGACCGCACTACATGCCAAGGAAGGGAGCGGTGCCGCCCAAGAAATCGCCGGTTCGGTAACGGGCGGCTGTATCGAAGGGGTTGTCTACGAAGAGGCCCAGGCGGTCATGAAAATCGGCCAGCCAAAATTGCTGCATTATGGCGTTCCCAGCGAAGATACGCCCTGGGAAGTGGGGCTGAGCTGCGGTGGTACTTTGGATGTGTTTGTAGAGACATTGGATTCGCCAGCCTGGCGTGAAATTTACCCGGCCCTGAAAACCTGTCTGGAAGAAAATCAGCTTGCCGCGGTGGCAACGGTGATTGCTGGTCCTACGCTGGGGAAAAAACTGATGCTCTGGCCGGACGGGCGTAAGCTCGGCAGCCTGGGCAGCGCCGAGGCCGATGCGCTGGTCTGTGACTGGATGCAAAATCAAATCGCCATCCAGGAAACAACCTGGACTTCTCTTGAAGTCGCGAACCATCAAATGGATGTATTCGTGGATGTGTTTGCGCCGGCCGCGCGCATGGTGGTGGTCGGGGCAGTACACATTGCCATCCCGCTGGTTACATTGGCCAAGGCAATGGGCTATCATACGATCGTGATCGACCCGCGCGAGGCCTTTGCCACCCGCGAGCGATTTCCACACGTGGATGAATTGATCACCGAATGGCCATCCACCGCTCTGGAAAAACTGCGCCCGGATGAAGGTACATATATCGCTGTACTCAGCCACGATGAAAAGCTGGATAACCCTGCCCTGGCAGTGGCTCTGGCCAGCCCGGCGCGTTATGTGGGAGTGTTGGGTACGCGCAAAAAAATTCACCAGCGCTTTGCCGCTCTCAGGGAATTGGGCGTCACCGATGAACAGTTGGAACGCTTGCGCGCGCCTATTGGGATTCATCTTGGCGCCATCCTGCCGGATGAAATCGCCTTATCCATCCTGGCCGAGATGGTTACTGCGCGGCATGGTCTCCCGAAAACTCAGGAAACCCACCTGACAGCACCGGTCGCGGTTGTTTCGTAACCGCCCAAATTGTTTATAGCTGTTTTTGCCTGATCCGTTTCCAACCAGCATTTGAGCGCCTGGACTGATTCTAATTCCCATTTCTCAGAAGGGATAACCAGGTCGTATCGTTCGGTTGCCAGTAATATAAAATCGAGGCCGAAAGACAAAGCAGCCGTTTCCACACCAAGCCCCACATCCACTTGACCCTTACTGATGGCACGCGCCACTTCAGAATGGGTCATTTTTTCATCCTGATACCCAGAAATGCTGCCTGGCTCAATGCCAGCACGATGAAGCTGCGCATCCAACCAGACTCGGGTTCCAGAACCTTGCTGCCTGTTCACAAAACGGATTCCCGGCTGCGTCAGATCTTTCAATCCGCTCACCTTGAGTGGGTTGCCAGGTGCAAGGATCAGCCCCACGCGGCGATGTGCCAGGCAGAGCAAGGCTACCTTTTGCCCTGGCAATAACTTGTGCACAAAAGACTCATTGTAAGTATCAGTATTCTCATCCCACAAATGACAGCCCGCCAGATCAGCTTTTTTCTCGGCCAGGGCGATCAGTCCACCCAGGCTACCTGTGAAGGATAACTGCAGGCTATAGCCGGCGGTCATTTCATGGTAATGCGCAGCGATCAATGTCATTGCTGGATCATGGCTGCCAACAAATCGTAAAACTTCAAGCGTAGTCTGCTCCGGTTCACTGGAAAAAATCCGCCAACGATCAAGAGCTACTCGCAGAGATTGCTCGACTTCGTCAGGTGTATAACCAGCAGTCATAGTTTCCAACAGAAAAGCTTCTGTTCGGTTGAACAGCGCCGCCCGCCGCAAAGGGGTCTGATTCTGTTCCGACAGTTGGTCCACCACCTTCGTTCCCTGGCCCACATGGCTGACCACAAGCCCGAGGCGAGCCAGTTCCTGGTAAGCGCGCATAATGGTACCGGTAGTGCAGTTCCATTGTTCAGTCATTTTACGCATGGACGGTAAAGCCGTCCCAGGCTTTAACGCACCGGACAAGATATCATTGCGAATCGATTCTACGATCTGTTGATAAATGTGAGCTGAATCCATGTTTTTAGTATAAGGCGATGACTGGCAATTAGCAAGGTAAATTCCCCAGCATAGTCATCGAGATAAGTTTTTTCCATCACTTTTAAGGTTTTACACTTGCACCAAATACGGGCGTAAATACTTCACCACTCAATATGAAATTATTTTCATGCTGACTTGCGGAGAAAGATTGCCGGCAGTTGGGGTAAGAGCGCATCTTCGTGACCGGCTTGCTAAACACCCATACATTAAAGCAGATCATTAATGGTAATATGAAAGTGTTGAGATAGCTTATTTCCAATGGTGACAGAGGCTCGATGAAACTCAAAATCCGTTCTTATATCAAGATTTTTATGGGGATCATGCGCCGCTGGCTGGCTTCACCTGTTTTACCCGATCCGGC